>NZ_JBLIKC010000004.1:0-181878 GCF_047636175.1 Zhongshania sp.
AATTGTCTGGTGGCATGCAACAGCGCGTTGGTATCGCTCGGGCACTGGCCTCTAACTCACCGATCATGCTGATGGATGAGGCCTTTTCGGCGCTGGATCCACTGATACGGTCAGACATGCAAGACCTACTTCTAGAGCTTCAGGATGAGCTGCAAAAGACCATCGTTTTCATCACCCACGATCTGGATGAGTCACTGAAACTGGCAGACCACCTGGTCATACTTAAAGAAGGTTATATTGTTCAACAGGGTGAACCGCAAGAAATACTGATGCACCCGAACGATCCATATATCGTCAACTTTATCAGCGACATCAATCGTGCCCGGGTACTGCGGGTTCGGTCCATCATGAAGAACACCACAGAAGTACCTGACAACGTGGCCGGCGATATCAGTGAAAGAGATAACCTAGAATCGGTGATTGCGCTGTCTGGAGGGGATACCAGCCTCACCTATCGCGTGGTACGCAAAGGTAAGCAGGTCGGGGTTCTGGAAGTCCAAGACCTGTTCACGGCTCTGGTGCCGACTGAAAGCCCGGAAGATGACACCCGCTCGCATTATTGAAAGAACTAAAAACGGGATAGGTCTGGTCTTCAGAATCAAACCTCCCAAGCTCCAGCGTAGCCATGTTGAGTCGTTTTCGTTAATCGAGGTTAACCGCATCATCCAATCTGCCCGCGAAGATAATCGTCACTATTATGCGATGCGCTTTTACTCGGGCGTACGTACCGGCGGAATCGATCGGCTTAGCTGAGAGCTAGTTGATTGTAAACGCGGCCTGATCACTACCAAAGAAACCTTGGTTTAAAGCACGACCGTAGACACTAATATGGTGCGGAACTTGAAAGCCTCAGGCTTTAGTTTGTTGGCGTATGTGATCTGAGCGTATGGTAAATGTCGTATCACCCGTCCACGACAAGCTCTTGAATGAGCAGCGATCTGGCTCAAATTCTAGCATTTTCATTTTGGACATCGTTGATATGAACGAAACATCTGAATATTTTTTATCCGCCGACAACAACGACCCGCTGGGTAAACATCACACTCCTTCCGGCATTTCTGACCGCGTGGCATTTCGCTTAACCAGAATGTTGCGCTTTTTAGCAGACCTTTTTTTTGCCAAGCGCTATGGCCATCGTGCAGTGGTATTGGAAACCGTCGCCGCAGTGCCTGGAATGGTTGCTGGAATGGTGCGGCACATGCGTTCACTCCGTCGGATGGAAGACGACCGAGCAACGATTCGCACACTGCTGGAGGAGGCCGAGAACGAACGTATGCATTTGATGACGTTTGTCGAAATTTCACGACCCAGTGCCTTTGAGCGTCTCTTAATTTTGCTTGCCCAAGGTATTTTTTTCACCAGCTTTTTAATTCTTTATGTTGTTTCTGGCCGCACTGCACATCGCCTAGTAGGGTATTTCGAGGAAGAGGCAGTATATAGCTATGGCGAATATCTAGCCGAGGTGGACAGCGGTCGCTTGGAAAATGTCGCTGCTCCGAAAATTGCAATTGATTATTGGCAATTACCTGCTAACGCAAGGCTGCGTGATGTCATCTTAGTGATCAGACAAGATGAAGCGGGTCATCGAGATGTTAATCATCGATTAGCTAATAGCTATGATGTTTGAACACGGTATTTACTAATGACAAGTTAGTTACCGCAATTGAAGAAATTCCGGTTAGGCCTTCTTAGACAGCCACTGCCTTCACTCAAGATGTAAAAACCTGTAGCCGGAAATGCCAGTAAGTTTCTACTGACACTGAGGTGTGCCCTAGATTAATTGAAATGCACACAGTTGCATGGGCACTTAAAAAAGCGTTTAGTCTGCGACTTCTGCCGACTTGCATTCAAGCATATCGATTGATTTCTCGATAACACCAAAAGAAAAGCACATTAATGAAATCGTAGATATTTCATTCTACATATACACTGAAATGCTCGATAACAGAGAACGCTATGGAACCCGGATCGGCAACATTGACAATGACTGTTTTGATGACGCCGGATGTTGCCAACTTTTCCGGCAATGTGCACGGTGGAACCTTGCTTAAGCATCTTGATGAGGTGGCTTACGCCTGCGCCAGCCGATATGCAGGTGCTTATGTTGTTACTATTTCTGTCGACCAGGTTATGTTTCTTCAACCCGTTCATGTAGGTGAACTGGTGACCTTTCTAGCCAGCGTTAACTATACCGGGCGCACGTCCATGGAGGTCGGCATTAAGGTGGTCACGGAGAATATCCGTGAAAAGCTGGTCAGGCACACCAATAGCTGCTTTTTCACGATGGTGGCAGTTGATGACAATGGGAAGCCCGTAGAAGTGCCCAAAATGGTACCCGTTACTGATGTTCAAATCAGGCGATTTGCAAACGGCCAGGAACGCCGTGAGATTCGTAGTGAGTTAGCGGAGCGCTATAAGGCACTTCGTCGCTCAGGCAAATAGCCGCACTCGCTGGACAAATTTTGGCCATCATTGAAAATGAGTTAGAAAAAGACCGCTGACTTGTTGATGCTAAACTCAATATGAAACTTGAGTATAGCCTTCGTTACACGGCTGAAATTTAACGAGGCAGCCATATTAATTTTTTGCTTTCTGCCACTATTTGCTTGGCTATCAACTAGCTGAAAAAGCCAAAACAGCTCACTAAATAGTTTCTGTATCTAACAAATTCAGATATGGCAAGGATGCTGACGAGTTAAACGTCTGAAAAGCCTAGCTTGATAGTGAATACTTACAAACACCATCGATTCCTTCCCAATAAAATCAACTACGCCGCCTAAATTTATTATAAATTTAATCTCAGCCACCGGGATATCAAAGATTTATTCGCTGAACGTGGCATCAAGGTTAGCGACAAATCAATCAGACTAGGGTGCATCAAGTTTGGGAATCTCTTCGCACAGCGATTAAGATGCGGGCACCAAGCTTATGAAGATCTCGTTTTTCTTAATGGAATTTTATGAAAATTAGCAGCAAATAACATTGTCTATGGCGAGCGGTTGATCAAGGGCGCGAGTGATGTGACAGTTCAAATCCGTCAATCATGCTCAGTGCTCCGTAAAAATCTATGATCCGATTTCCAAGCTGTTCAATTTCGGACGATATTTAGTGTCGGCCGACACACCATCGTGACCTCAGGAATGGTGCGTTCATACTTGCAAAAAAATAGTTATCTAGACCCGATAATAAAATCACTTACATCTGACAAAGTTAAGTTATCAGAAACAATAACTGCTCAACAAACCACCTTAATAAACATGCAGATCTTATCCGTAAATGACTGTGTCTTTTCTGCAGTAAATCTATAGTTATGTTTTTAAAAAAACCATTGTTAACCCCCCTCTTACTGGCTTTTACCAAGAATTTAGGACTATATATTTAATATTTAGACTTCCTGAGGGTAGCGCCATACGGCGTAGTCGAGGCAAAGCCTCGGGTTGGATTTGGCCAGCGTATGTAGTGGCCATACATTGCACGCAGTGAGAATCTCGATATTGCTAGCCTAGAGCCTTAGAATTAGAGGATTCTTAAGGAAATTGTATTGGCCGTCCGTCGTTGTACGCATTTTCCCTGGCTGGGATCAGACTGCAGATCCCTGGGATCTGCAGTGGAGCCCGCAGACCTAAATAAGCCGCGGGCGTTAGATAAGAATTAAGTTCCTGCCGCAATAACGACTTAAGTCATCTCTGCGTCAAGTATCGGCTTCTCGAAGTAGAGATAGTCGTTCTTCATGCGACAGATTTTCCAGCCCTCCGTGTCCCGCCGGTAACTTTCGAAGTACTGGACGCCAATACGACGCGAAGGCGCATCCGACACGGCCAAGGTAGAGACCTCAACAGTCCAACGGCCGTTAGCGCTGTTGTCATTGATAATATCTATCAGCGGATTGGCGCCGACGGGTATCTGCCGCAACAAGTCATCATTTTCCATCAATTTTGTGAAGAAATCGCGAATATTGTCGCGCCCACTCAAAGTGATATTGAAACCGTACTCCAACTCGGCGTCGTTACTAAAACAGTTCACCAAAGCGTCCACATTCTTGTCGAGAATACTGTACCAGTAGGTATGACGCAGGTCCTTAATGGCTTCTCGGTGTTGTAACGTTGAAACAAGGGCCTCGAGGCTGCTCAACCTGGCATCCAGATCTGACATAGGATTTCTCTTTTATTATTGATACGGTGTTGAAATGCGTCATACACACTAGCGAAACCAAGGCTAAAAGTCAGTAATTCAGTCAAAAAACTTTCGGACATTAAGCTCTGTCATAATCTCTAAGTTGCTCGCCTAAATCCATCTCGCTATGGCGTTGGTGTGATGTCAAAATCCGCATATAAACTGCAGGACAAAAATCTTTATAAGCGCGACGGATTGAATCCAAGCACTAAGCTGAAAAAGATAGTTGGCTAAAATGATGACCAGAGCGAAAACAACCAACGATATTTTTGCGGTTTGAAGGTCTTGCTAGCTATTTACAGGATTGTTAGGTGTTTTAAGAAGCAACTGATACATTCCCAAATCAAGCCAGCGATTGAATTTGAATGCAGCTTCTCTAACAGTGCCTACATGAGTAAAGCCCAATTTCTCATGAAGGATAACACTGCTAATATTAGTAATATCTATACCACCAATCATGGTGTGGTACTCCTGTTGCTTCGCCGCAGCAATTAATTTTTTCAGAAGCGATAGACCATGACCTTTCCCTCTGTGATCTTTATGAATATAAACAGAGTGTTCCACTGAGTATTTATATGCTTGCCATGCCCTAAAGGTGCCATAAGTGGCAAACCCGATTAATTTTCTTTCGTTATTTACTACGCCAACAACAGGGAAATTTCCTATTTCTTTGTGTTGAAACCAGTTAACCATACTTTCGATTGTGCGCGCATCATAGTCATAGATAGCAGTCGAGTTAATGATCGCCTCATTTAATATTTCAAGTATTGCGCATGCGTGTTCCTCATATGTACAGGTTATAAATTTCATCGAATTCTCCATGAAGGCTAACAGTAAATTCAAATGCCTTGCGCTTTATAACTACTGCACATAGCAAGTCCAAGCTTTAAGGTGGTTAAGCAGGATAATTCTATTTCAGTCAGGGTGGCAGTAAGCCTGAAATGATTTTTTCCATTTGCGTGCATCCTGTATTTGACGTGGCATCCCTTAGTGCTGAGCTTAATCACGTCTCAATAAAAATCAAATTTCTTAGATGAGTTCCACTAAAATCAGGGAGCTCAACGCTGCTGAATACCGGTTTAACAGCTTTAATATTGCCTACTGAATATATGATCCGTATTGAGAGGTGTTGTTATGAATGACATCAGGCACCATACGCCAGAACGTCCCGCAGCTTTTATTTACCACTTGCGGCGCGATATTCGTCATGCTGGACGAGCAGCGGTAACTAGGAAGCATGAGCGAGCCAAAAGCTTTAGACATAGCTTTACAACACATCTTTTGGAAGCCGGTTGCGATTTGCGTACCATTGAGGCATTGTTTGGGCATTCTGACATTTCCATAGCGGAAATTTATACTCATATTGTAAATCGCGGAGGAAAAGGCGTTTTAAGCTCGACCGATCGCCTATCTTCGAGCAGTTGCGTTGAAGATTAGAAATTCAGCAACTGACCGCTAATGCGACGCCGGAGACTTTCGTAATAGCTTTTCATGCCGCATATACTGGTCTGGTCTGGTCTGGTCTGGTCTGGTCTGGTCTGGTCTGGTCTGGTAATAAGTGGACCGTCAAAAATGCGTATTTTGATGAATACCTTAAGTTTTTATACAGCTTCACCGCCTTACTCACCGGAAAACTGGGAGCGCAGCGAGTAGTTTTTGCGAGTACAGCAACTTGTTAAGCGCCTGGTTTAGTTTTACCAGGTTTTCTTGGATCTGTATCAATGAAAGAGTCTCCAGCTTTCAATTTTACGACTAAGGCGCTCCCCATTAATGCAGACGCTAATTAGCCTGCGCTCAAGGCTGTTCATTTTTAACGTGCCCTTTAGAGATATATTTTAGATTACTTCAGTTGTATCTGACAAATTAATGCAAGACAGAACTTATCTCGATACGTAATATTGACCTGCTAAAGATTTTTCAAAGCGCTATCTAACCAAGTCATTCTTTGTGAATACCACGTTTTTAGATAAGTCACTTCTTCATTATAAGTATCAAACACGACGGGGTTTGGCCACACATATTCACCCAAGGTTCCCCACTTACTGTCATTCTCTTGTTGTGCCAGGTTTAACTTGATGGCGTAAGCATCAATCTTACCCATAATGAGGTTTTGGTTGCTTTTAAAGTATATAAAGCGGGCTTTAATTTTTTCGACGAAGACATCGTCCTCAAATAATCTCGAAATCCATTTATGGTCTTTTATCCAAAAGCCATCGAAATACTGGGGGTCAGAATAATTTATATTTCCAAAAGATAAATCAAAATCCCATAATGGCCCCATCTTGATTTTTTCACCTGGCACGAGGGTAAAATAGATGCTGCTGAAATTTCGAGAATCAATATTCTTGGTAATCTCACTGATTAGATACCAATCAATAAAACTATCAACGTCTATATATTTGGCATAACCACTGGTGGGGTCGGCAAAATTTGAAGCAAATAACGCAGCTTCAAATTCATTGATGTGTGTTTTAATGTAGGTGTATTGCTCATCATCTTGATCTAGACTGGGCTCTTTTATTACCACTTTTTGAAATTTATTCGTACTGAAGTACACATCATCTGAGCCGGCACGCCCATCTATTTCAAGTAAAAAACCATTATCACCAATATCCACTCGATTACTGCCTTCTTCCACCTTTTCAGTAATGTTATAGGTACCGTTATATTTGTCGTTAATATACACCTCGGCAAAAGTACTTTTAGGTGTCCACTCGAGGTTACTCAAATATCCCATCTCAAAAGCGATGGTGTTTCTCAACATGGTTTTATCAGAATATTCGGCCAAAAATATCCACTTCTTTTTGGATGGCATATCTAAAAATGTCGACTCGTCATCAAGCTTCATTTGAAAAGGCTTTTTCGGGTGAGTCCAAGTCGAATTACCTCGCCCTCGAATTTTCATAACGGCGGCAGGTACGTCTGCAAAGTTACGTCCGCCTTTAATAGTCACAATGCCTTCAATGTAATCTTCTTTTGAGTCAATGGCATCATTATCAGATGTCGTTAAATAAATGATAGGCAACCCAGTAAAAGCTACAACATCTACAGAATAACTTTGTTCACGTCCGTCCGACATCATAACAGTGTAAGACTGCACATCACTAAAGTCCTGCTCCGATACACCATTTATCTGAGCGGTATCATTAACAATTAATAAAATACCATTATGTTGAACTGTCGCGATCATGCTTTGCCAATTTGCTGTGGCTGGGAATTTTCCAATAATAGTATTGCCAGATATTGATAAACTTAGATCTGAACTAAGACTGGGATTATTCTTCGTTAAAAAGGAGAATTGGCTAATTCTTGGTTGGACAATTACTGACGAACCAGAGCCACCACAGGCGAGCAAAGATAAACTAAATAAAACCACAATAAAGGGTTGTAAAAATTTACGGCACATAAGAAAAATTCTTCCGCATAAAAAATATTTATCAGTAAGCTTCATTATCTGTGCTTTCATAGGGTTTTATTCAGACGGCTTGCGCCACATATCACTTTGACCCCTTTGTTAAAGTCGGGGCTACAGCATGAATTAAAAAATACAAGGGAACTCAATAAGATGTATGCCTCGCCGATAGCGAGCGACGATCAAATGACGACTAGTTCCCTTTATCTCTGCCAAATATTCTTTTCCCTTGATCATATCGCCTATTTTATAAATTTCAATAAGATAAGTGATTCACCAATATCTTAATGGCACGTACTCTCTTGTTCACATTTCTCGTCGATGCAGAAACATTGACTGACCACAAATGTGTGCGGTTTAAAATGGTCAACGCAACGCTCTAATCTGACGAACCCATTTATACATGGTAGATTTATCCACACACATCGCTTCTGCAGCATCTCGAACAGAGCCCTCCCGATTAACAATCAGCTAGGTACTGACAAGTTGACTTTCTGAGTTGCGTTGAATGACACTGCGCCAACTCAGGCAACTGCCCTTCTCAATTCCTGATGAGCAACACCGTAGCTCCGCAATTTATCTGTCAAAAACTTCCTCGGTCCCTCGCCATGGCGCTTCAATAATTTGCGAAAAAGGCGCTTAGCTATCTCTCCATCTCTTTTTACCTGAAGGTAGACATCGACAACTTCGCCGTCTTGATCCACGGCTCGCCAAAGCTACTGCCGTTTCCCATTGATAGATATAAAAACTTCGTCAATGTAGACCGTATCACCATAGCCCCGGTGATTCCGTCGTAATCGGCGTGCGTAAATAGCGCCGAATTTGATGCACCAGAGCCGGATAGCCTCACGACTAACAATGCCCAGCGCATCAGCCAGTAAATCCTCTATATCATGGTGATTCAAATTGCAGCGATGATAAAGCCATATTGCATAAGCAATTATATCGCGGGGAAATCGGTGGCGCTTGTATATATTCATACCCCTACATCAGCAGAAACTGTGAATTAACTTGGCAATACCTTTTCGCGGGCTAGGGTCAGACTTTGAAGTGTCGAGGTCTGCAGCGAAGCCCACGGGCCTAAATAAACCGCGGGCGTTAGCTCCGAATGTAGTCCGTGCCGCAATGACTTCTTAAGTCATCTCCGCATCAAATATCGGCTTCTCGAAGTAGAGAGAGTCGTTCTTCATGTGGCAGATTTTCCAGCCCTCCATGTCCCGCCGGTAACTCTCGAACTATTGGACGCCAATACGATGCGAAGGCGCATCCGACACGGCCATGGTAGAGACCTCAACAGTTCAACGGCCGTTAGCGCTATTGTCATTGATAAATTCTATCAGCGGATTGGCGCCGACGGGTATCTGCCGAAAAAAGTTATCATTTTCCATCAATTTCGTGAAGAAATCACGAATATTGTCGCGCCCACTCAAAGTGATATTGAAACCGTACTCCAACTCGGCGTCGTCACTAAAACAGTCCACCAAAGCGTCCACATTCTTGTCGAGAATACTGTACCAGTAGGTATGACGTAGGTCCTTAATGGCTTCTCGGTGTTTAACGTTGAAACAAGGGCTTCGAGGCTTCTCACCCTAGCATCCAGATCAGACATAGGTTTTCTCTTTTGTTATTGATACGGTGTTGAAATGGGTCATATACACTGGCGAAACTAAGGGTAACAGCCAGTGGTTTAGTCAAAAAAATTTCGAGCATTAAGCTCTGCCATAATCTTTAAGTTGCCCGCTTAAATCGATCTCTCTCTGGCGTTGGTGTGATGTCAAAATTTGCATGTAAACTGCAGGACTCAAATCTTTATAGGCGCTATTGATTGAATCCCAGCACATTAGCAGTCAGTCGCTTGTTAGCTTAACCATTAACAACATCGGTTTTCTCGTCATGAAATTCGTCCTTTTAATACTCGTTTTGCGCCGTCCTGCGGTGTGAATAGTAGAGCCATGCCTATTAATACCTAGGACCGGCACTCGCTAATAGCGAAGCCTCCATCTCATTGAATTTCCTTATTTTTTAAATCAATGCTGGAGTCTTTTCTTTGATAAGAGGACCAAAGTAATATACGGCGCAAGTCGTCAGGGCATTAATTTAACCGCATTTGATCGATTATAAGCGCTAGAGATCTGTCCGCTTTTTCCACGCCTTCAATCCATTTGAACAATACCGCCGTTCCAATTACCTCATTGGGGACCTACTTAACGCATTGAAACTAATAAAACATACGTTATGATCTGAGAAAGGAATATCTGGCCGAATATAAGGATGGCTATCTTCCTACAGAGGATTATCAACTCATTAGTTTGGGCGTACACAAGTGAAAACACTCGGACGTGGGTAAGCTGTCACTTTTTTGTTACAAAAAATCTCCCACCGCACGCAAACAGGTGTTTGAGGTGCCAGCCAGCCAAGATCATGCCATAAAGGCCATCAGCAGAAGTGAACAGTATTGAATTGAGAAGAGGTGGCAACACCAATCAAGACTATGCCTTAGAGCTTCGATTGCTTTTATCAAAAAAATGTTGTCGTTGAAGTGATTTGACGCTGTATCGAAAGCAGAGGGTGTTAGGCCTGTTCATTAAGGTGATCTTCGATATCCATTTTATTAGCTGTAAATCGCGATTTTCTTGAGATTTGCAGCTAATAAATCATAATTAATGCACCCGTATAAAAAAATCAATTGAATGCCTGTGGGTTGCAGGAAACAGAAGTACCAAATCATGAACTCAGTGGACTCGGGCAGCTCATTCTACGAGAAGCAGACCACGTTTGATTTGAACAATATTGTGCGTGAACTGTTGGTGGCCAATCCTTCGCTTGTTGCCGATGCCTGGGAAGTGACATTACGCTTTGACGGCTCCACTCAGCTGATTGACCGAACGGTTATGCAAGACCCTGAGGTTCTAGGTAAAAAATCTGAGAAAGGTGACGGCGTAGGACTGTGCATTATTGCCGCCAGCCAGGATAAAGGTCATTATGAAAACGCTGACAGCCACGACGTTAGCCGAGGAGCGCGCGACCACATCGCTTTTTGTCTGGGTTTGCATTCCTGTCTCGGCGCGGCACTAGCCAAACTAGAAGCGCGTATATGTTTCGAATGAATTCTGAAAGTGATGCCTGAGTATGAGCGGAATATTGCCGCCTCAGATCGCACCCATAACTCCAATGTAGGCGGCTACACCACGCTGCCCGCAAGCTTTGCATCTGTTAATAACTGATTGGCAACAAACTCAATTTTAAATAATAAAAAGGACAAACTCATGACAATCGCAACGGGATATATTGGCCTAGGCAACATTGGCAAACCCATGTGCAGCAACCTCGTCAAAAACCGGAGCAAGAACGGGCTGCAGGTTTACGTCTACGACGTAATGGCCGACCCCATACAAGAAATGGTAGAGCTGGGCGCAATTGCTACTCAGAGTGGCCGAGAAATTGCCGAAAAATGTACGCTGATTGGCCTGTGTGTACGCAATGACGACGATATCGATAATCTCTTCTACGGCGATAACGGCATATTTGCCAACGCCACCAAAGGCACCATTATCGCCATTCACAGCACCGTCACCCGCGACAGCATTCTTCGCTGGGGCAAAGACGCTGAAAAATATAATGTTCACGTAATAGACGCGCCAATTACTGGTGGCGCTTCCGGCGCCGCAGACGGCAGCCTTTGCATTATGGTCGGTGGTGACGCCAGCGTAATAGAGCGCGCTAAACCTATGTTTGCCGGTACAAGTAAAGCCGTTGTTCACGCCGGTGACATCGGCGCAGGCGCTGTCTTAAAACTCGCCAACAATATGATCACCTATGCAGCCTTCACGGCTTGCAGCGAGGCCATCGCGCTGATCAAACACTCCGGGCTGGAGCCGGACCGCCTCTACGAAGTAGGCAAAGCTAACGGCGTTATCACACCCTCCGGCCAGCAGTTTATTTCTGGACGTGAAGCTTTACTGGCGGGTTGTACTCCCGAGCAAATGAACGAATTTTTTGGCCCCTTCGCGGGTTTGGGAGAAAAAGATCTGGATCACGCGCTAGACCTCGCGACACAGTTGAATATTGAACTACCTGCAACCCAAAAAGTTCGGGAAGGTATTCGTAAGACTTTTCTCGAGGGCGTCACATCAACATTAAACGCAAGTACAGGAGCACCGGTATGAACCATCAACAACCGAGCTATGGTGAACAGCGCCTATTTATCAATGGCGAACTGCGCTCGGCCCAAGGCGGTCGTGTTTACGATAACTTCAGCCCCAAAACCGAAGAGAAGGTAGGCGTTGCAGCCGATGCCAGCTTAGCCGATGCAGAAGCCGCCTTGGTTGCAGCACGTGAGGCCTTCGACAATACCGAGTGGTCACGCGATCACGCATTTAGGGCGAAATGCCTGCGTCAGTTTGTCGATGGTCTCAATAAGCACATTGATGAGTTGCGCGACGCAACCGCTGCCGAAACCGGCGCAACTCAGTTTTTTGTCAACGGCCCCCAGTGTGACGGCCCCGTTGCTATGGCCCGTTGGCCAATCGACTTTTTAGAGCAGTTTCAATGGGACCGCGAAATTGGTGAATACGACGTCATGGGCATTAAGAGCAAGCGCCTAGTCTTCAAGGAAGCTGCCGGTGTTGTCGCCGCCATTTCACCTTGGAATTTTCCTATTCAAATCAATCTGGCCAAGTGCGTTCCCGCTCTGGCAGCGGGTTGCACTGTGGTGCTTAAGTCAGCACCGGACACCCCCTGGACAGCGTCACTACTAGGCCGTATTGCAGCTGAAACTGAGATGCCAGCCGGCGTATTCAATGTGCTAACCGCTTCCGACCCAGCGGAAATTGGCAATTTCCTTAGCTGGGATCCACGTGTTGATGTCGTGTCGTTTACCGGCTCTACCGCCATTGGCAAGCACGTTATGCGTAATGCTACCGACACCGTCAAAAAGGTATTTCTTGAACTTGGCGGAAAATCAGCCATGGTGATATTGGAAGACGCCGATCTCAGCAGCGCCCTTTTTGGCGCCATTGCCGTGTGCGCACACTCCGGCCAAGGCTGCGCGATTACCACACGCTGCTTGGTCCCTCGTAGCAAACTTGCCGAAGCCGAAGCAACGCTAAAAACTATTTTTAACAGCATCACCATAGGCAGCGCAGACACCAGCGGTGAAATGGGCGGACCACTAATCAACAAGCGCCAATATGACCGCGTGCTCGCCTACATTGAAAAAGGAAAAGCCGAAGGTGCCAAATTAATTTGCGGTGGCGGCCGCCCAGCGCATCTCGACAAAGGCTACTTTGTCGAGCCCACTGTATTCAGCGAAGTCACCAACGACATGATCATTGCACGAGAAGAAATTTTTGGCCCGGTACTGGTCGTCATTCCTTACAACAACGAAGCCGATGCTCTGCGCATTGCCAACGATTCAGACTACGGCTTGTCGGGAGCGGTTTACGCGGCCACTGATGAACGCGCCATTGCATTTGCACGACGCGTACGCACCGGAACACTGAACATAAATGGTGGTAATTTCTTCGGCCCTGACGCGCCCTTTGGCGGCTACAAACAAAGTGGCATCGGCCGTGAAATGGGCTCAGAAGGCTTTGAAGAATATCTGGAAACGAAAACTTTGGGTGTTGCCGTCTAAGATGCCAACAGGATCCGACTGGCCGAGCAAGAATTTGACCCAGTCAATATTTACAAGGCGTTCAGCATGCGCGTCCAACGGCCAGAACAACAAGGTTAAACTGAGCCATATAGACCACCGATAAGGAAAATAAAATGGATAATATCCTCGGCTATAAAAATCAAAACGTCGTCATTACTGGAGCAGCCTCGGGAATGGGTGCTGCTGCGACAGCGCTGCTAATAGAAGCTGGCGCGAATGTTTATGCACTGGACATAGGCGATGTCACAGCGCCAGTCACCAAAGCTCTCAAAGTAAACATTATGGACAAGGCCTCTATCGATGCCGCCCTGACAGAACTGCCCGACACAATCTACAGCCTGTTCAATTGTGCCGGCGTGCCGCACCCACCGACTCCAGTTTACGAAACAATAATGATCAACTTTGTCGGCCTACGCTACCTAACAGAACAGCTTTTACCCCGCATCTGTGAGGGCGGCGCTATCATTTCTATAGCGTCTACTGCGGGTATGGCATGGCGCGTCAATCTTGAAAGGGTTCAGGAGTTTTTAGCCCTCGACGGTTTTGAAGCTGCATCTGACTGGCTTAAAGCCGGCAATGAATTAGGACAACAGGCGGACGCCTACGGTTTTTCAAAGCAATGCATTATTGTTTATACCATGCAGATGGCCGGCGAACTGGCCAAGCACCACAAACGCATTAACTGCATCGCGCCTTCACCAACCGATTCAGCCTTTATGGACAGCCTTGCCACTGCGGGCATTGGCAAGGATGTCACCGCCCTGTTTTGCCCTAGCAACGGCGATTTTGCCACCGGCGCAGATATGGGCAACGCTGTGGTGATCCTGAACAGCAAGCTGGCTGGTTTTATCAGTGGTTGCAATATCCCGGTGGACTACGGCTATGTTGCCGAGGTCACTATGGGCCAGCGCAATAATATGCTGGAGATTTCACTGTAAAGACAAGGGTTCACGCCAAGCAATCGCCCGAGGAAACTCCCCGTATGGCTATTGCGTACTTATCCTGACTGCCACTTTGTTTTTGCATTTGGAGGCTGGGGGTATATCTCGAGCCTCGTTGACACCCATCTGCTCAAGATCGGCACTGGAAAAGACCGCCACCGAAACTGGTGTGTCTTGCAGGGATTCTTCAATCTTGCGCGCAGTCACTATGACTTCTTCTATCGCGGCAGAACGTTTGTCCACCACTTGCGCGACGGCGGGTGTGGCAGCGGCCACCGCCAATACAGGGAGAGCTAATGAAAATCCCTTCATTTATTCTACCTTGCTTATTTATCGCGGGGATTTATTTCTGAGCCGAGTTAGGACTGGTGCTGATAGTGTGGATGCTGGACTATTTCATACAATGAGGCGGACAGCCGATTTATACAGTCTGCGAGAATGACTCTGGATCCACTTAAACTGCACAATTTTCGGATTACATCCGAGTGCCCCCTATCAATCCAAAGTGCCAAATAGTTTGTCGTAGAGGGGCGTAATACTTGCGTAATTTCCCTTGTGCATATTTTCATGGTGCACATGATGTTTCGCGGTAAACCAGTTCAGGGTTTTAAAAGGGAAGTACGGTAGCTCAACAAGGGTATGGTTGAGAGTATTGACCTGCGTGAAAATCACGAAACTCAGGATGATCGTGCTGACATGAAATGGGCCCAAGAAGGCTGCTAGTAACGGAATCGAGCACATATACAGCATGATGCCGATGAATGTTTCAGTCGGATGCACATAGTAGGCATCAATATGGGTTGGGTTGCGCGCCTGATGGTGAATCGCATGGATCTGACGCATCTTCCCCTGACCATGAAACCAGAAGCGGTGGCAGAAATAGTATAAAAAATCGTAAACCATAATAATAGCGAAAACATGCAATGCGATCATCCAGGCGGGCTGGCTATCTAGGGTTGCAACGAAAGGTAAAATAGCGACAAAAAAAGCGATATTGCTGATTACGCCAATCTTTTCTGAAGATTTAATTACGGGTAGATACTTGGGTTTCGCAATCTTCTTGGCATCTTCGGCAAGATTTATTTTACGAGCCTGCGCCAAAGCGGGTACGAGGAAGGCTATATATTTTCCGATTTTAACAATGAGCACAATACCGACCAGCGAGATAAGAGCCGCTTGCCAGTTGTACGATTGCGTTATTGATTCGATAAATTCATTCATAGCGTTAGTTCCAGATCATTGAGACAGTAATATTCGAGCAAGGTCATGGGCTTTATCTTTGCCCAACTGCTTGCGAAGTTCGCTGGCGAGTTTGTGAAGTTCAGGCTGATAAAGATCACCGAATTCTTCATGCTTAAGACCTAGCTGCTGGTAAAGGTAGTAAAACTCCGATTCCAGCCTTTGCATTTTTTCCGTGCCGAGATATTCAGAAAATTCTTGTTTCAGGCGCCCTACAGCCGTGACTGAATCACCGATTAATTGCACGCCCTGCGCTGTAAATCGAAGTATCTGCTGCCGTTTGTTGCCGACTTCAGCATCGCGATAAATAAATCCAAGTTCTTCCAGCTCTGAGGCTATCGCGCTGATTGCTTGCTTGCTGACCTGCCTGACTTTTGCCACGTCTTGCATACGGGTGCCGCGAGGCCCTATATGAAGAAGTATATGGGCGAAGGACAGCCTCAGATTCGGGTGGCCAAATTCGCTGGTTAAGGTCATAAGCCGCACGTTGATATGGTCAGAAAGGCGAGAGAGCTGAGCGCCAAATTTAACTTGCCGCGTGTCGATCGGAGACAAGTTAAGTTGGCTCACCAGTTGATCGAGAGCGCTTGCGAGTTCTTTGACATCACAGCGCGGCGCCGCTGAGAGAATCTTTGACTCCGTTAGTTTGTAGGCGGCTGCACCGTCCGCCAACAGGTTGAGACCCCTGTCGGTCAGTTGTAGCAACTTTGAGCGTTTGTCGGTATCGGACGAAACCCTGTGGATGTAGCCGGCTTTTTCAATCTGATTGGCGGTCTGATTAGCCGCCTGCTTACTGATGCCGAGCGCATCCGCGACTTCGGTAAGGCTGACGCCATGCTCTCCTATGAGCGATATATAGGGCTCATAGCTAAGTTTCAGTGCGGTATGACCTTGTTCGTTACGCAGCGTGGCCATGGTGTCGCTCTGCAAAAACCGGGCAACGCCCAATACATGGCGCGCAAAATTACTCTGGTATGCGGGCCAGATATCGTTGATAGCGTTTGGGGTTGCAAGTTTCATCGCTAACAAGGTAAATATAGATTGTCTCTAAGTCAACCACCCTTGACTTAAATTTTAGCAAAGCCTAGTATCTGTCGACTGGCAGATTCGAGTGTCCATAATGGCACGAGGAGAATCGATGACTAATAAGAAAAATATCGGCTATGTAGGCCTAGGTAATACCGGCAAGCCTTCGGCGGAACACCTAGTCTGTGAGATATTTAATGCCGACGTTTTTGATGTCTATCAACCGGGGGTTGATGAACTCGAAGAAAGAGGCGCAATTGGCTGCGCCAGTGTGGCCGAGCTGGCTGCAAAATGTGAGTACATCGGCATTTGCGTTCGCGACGACGCCCAAGTGGATGAATTACTGTACGGCGGCAGGCCAGCACACTTACCGAAAGGTTATTACGTTGAACCTAACGTATTCATGGATATTACCAGCGACATGACAATAGCTCGCGAAGAAATCTTCGGGCCGGTCTTGGCAGTGTTTGCCTACGACGATGAAGAAGATGCGATTCGCATAGCCAACGATTCTGATTATGGGCAGTCCGGTTCCGTATGGTCGGCTGACGAAGAGCGCGCCCTGCGCGTAGCTAAGCGCGTGCGCACCGGCACAGTGAATGTCAATGGCGGTAACTTCTTCGCGGCGGATATACCTTTTAGTGGCTACAAACAAAGCGGTATTGGTCGCGAGATGGGCGCCGACGGTTTTGAGGAGTATCTCGAAACTAAATCGATTGCGGTCGGTGGCGTATGAGCATCGAGAGTAAGGTTTACATCGTTACCGGCGCTTCCAGTGGATTCGGATTGGCTATAGCGCGCGTGTTGTTGGCGCGCGGCGCGAAAGTGGGTTTGGTTGGGCGAACTGAATCGGCATTGCAGCAAGCCGCTCAGGACTTAGGCACCGAGAATACCTGCATTGCTGTCGGTGATGTGAGTAGTAGTCACAGCATCAAGCAAGCTTTCGCTAAAGTGAAAAGCCACTTCGGCCAGCTTAATGGCGTTATCAATAATGCTGGCATGGCGAAGCCTGGAGCGATCGAGCATCTCAAAGAAGATGAAGTTATCTCGCAGATCAATACTAATTTTCTCGGGGTGGTGTTCGCGTGTCAGGCGGCCATACCGCTCTTACGTGGAGAAGATAATCCGCGTTTGATCAATATTTCTTCGGCCAGCGCATGGCATTACGATGAGATGGTTCACCTTTCCATCTACGCGGCGACTAAGGCTGCGGTTGAGCGCTTCACCAGAGATTTTCGTGAGGAAGTTCAGGCCGATGGTATAGCCGTAACCTGTCTGCGTCCCGGTGCCGCAGGTACCAATTTCTCCCAAGGTTGGGATCAAAAAATCTTCGCCAAGGCCTTGAACGCCTGGCACAACATGGGCCCGACAATGGATGTGGGCATGCAGGCGGAGCACATTGGCATCGCCGTCGCAGATTGCTTGGCCTACCCGCCAGGGGTTGCAGTAGATCTAATGGAGATCCGCCCTAACGCGCTGATGGATAAATTTACTTTATAGCGAATTTTGAACAAGAAAATCCCCAAGGGATACACCAGATCACCGAGGATATCGAACCCAACACTGTAGCTCCACGACTCACTTGGTTCGGCCAACAAAGGCATTGACACGACCGCACTGGTCCTCGCAGCCATACCATCCTAACCGAGGTATCCTGTTGACGGACACCTCGGCAAGACAATCGTCGGGCCCACCCTCTGACTCGTTATTGGCAATGATTCAAGAATCTGTAACACAGCCAGTTATCAGAGCATCGAAGATATCACGGCGATCAAGTATTCTTTGGGTCAAAGCGAGACAGCGGTAAGGCTTGCTAAAGTGTTCTTCATCCGCTCAGCTCGATACCACAAGCAAGGCCTTACCGCAGTTAGTTCTATTCGCGATCAATTTTCCTCTAGTTGAAAAGTGAGCCCTGCATTGGTTTGCAGTCGCTCAATGAGATGCCCACCCAAGGCAGCAGCGGGTGTCAAAATACCGCCCGAGCCAAGCGTTGGATTTTTCACAAGGCATACGGCTGCTTCCGTTATCATTTTAGAGGTTGAGCCGTACCCGGGATCCATGTCGCCTTTAACGGCTGCACGTAATATTTTCCCATCGTGTGTTTCGCCGACAAATAATATGTCGTAGTAGCCTGTTTCCCGCTGCTCTTTAGTCGGACCGTCGCCGGGTTGCGTTTGGTCAGTGGCCATTGAAGTATCTCCGGCCACAGCTTTAGCCATAGCTTCACCTTCCTCGCCGGGACCTGTTATCAACATTTCGTCGTAGACAAAACCCTCACCGTAATCATGGTTTTGCAGAAAATTGGTGCGATGGATATTCTTGGTGTTGATGGTCGCCATCATGAAGGGGGCAACCCAGCTTCCCAGAACGTCGTCGTACATGGGCTTCGTCCCGGTGGGCTGCTCTGCTCCGGTAAAGCCGGGGGTAAGGGCGAACGGGTTTGTTAGGACCGCTATCAGCTCAGGATTTTTCGACGCTGCCGCCATGGTTGCTTTGAAGCTGGCTAATGTGCCGCCTGACCACACACCTTTCATGCTGCGGACTCTGCCTCTGACTCGGGGAAGGGCTTTACCTAATTGCGCCTTGGCCTTCTCTTGAAGAAAGAATACGCCTAGGTCGAAAGGGATCGAATCGAAGCCGCAGGAGAAAACGATTCTTGCACCGCTCTTTTGGGCTGCTTCGTTATGTTCGGCGATCATTTCGTTCATCCAGTTGGGCTCGCCACATAGATCGACATAGTCTGTGCCAGCTTTGACGCAAGCAGCAACCAGATCAGAACCGTAAAGCTGGTAGGGCCCGACTGTGGTCAGCACTACTGCCGCACGATCGACCATAGCGGCAATAGATGCCGGGTCACTCGCATCGGCCACTATCAAGGGTAGGCTGGCGGATATGCCCAGGTCGGCACGCACAGCTTCGAGCTTTTCCTGGCTGCGCCCAGCCATAGCCCAAGATACGTCCCCCCCGACGCCATATTGGGTGCTGAGATATTCAGCGACCAGTTTTCCGGTATAACCGGTTGCGCCATATACAACGATGTCTAATTCACGGTCTTTTTTCATAGTGATAAATATCCTTAATGATGAATGCCGCTTTAGACGGCGTCTGATTGCTTGCGATTTTTAAGTCAGACAAACTGACAAATGTAGCCAACTAGAAAAATCACCACAAAACTCAAATAAAATTATTTCAGTAAAGGATCTTCAGCATTAGTCAAAACGGGACGGCGGAGTAGCCCATCGGTGAAAGCGGGAATCATATGGAAAAGCAAAGTACTCGAGAACCGGAAATCTCGAAAATAATCTGCCATCGCAGAACGCGCCGTAATTTTTGTAACGAGAAATCCCGCAACCAAAGCCAACAAGGTTAGTATAGCCAGAAAATGCGCAGTACCAAACCCTTCGTCCTTGTAGATCATTAGCGCAGTGACCGCCGCGATTGTTGTGCAGACCGGATACACTTGGCCTATTATTTGTGTGGGCGTTATCACTTTGTGAACAGCCAAGGTGTAAAACCCGGCGAGCAGGACAACGATTGCAATTACTGTGTGTATCCAGCCAAGCAAGGTAATTTCAGGCATTACATTTTCCTCAGTCTATCATAGTGGAATCAGCCCACTTCTAGTAAACGCCGGGAAGTCCAATTGATCGATATAAAAACTTCGTCAATGTAAAACGTATCACCATAGCCCCGGTGATTCCGTCGCAATAGGCGCGTGTAAATAGTGCCGAATGTGATGCACCAGAGCCTGATAGCCTCACGACTACCAATGATCCCGCGCTCGGCCAGTAAATCATCTATATCGCGGTGACTCAAATTGAAACGATGATAAAGCCATACTGCATAAGCAATGATATCGCGGGGAAACCGGTGACGCTTGTATATGCTCATACCCCTACATTAGCAGAAACTGTGAGTTAACTTGGCAATACAGTTTGGAACGTTGATCATACCCAACGCCTTTGAGCGGCTGGCAAGCCTTGGCTTGGTTGTTAACGGGTCGGACACTCTTTTTAATGTGTCGACAGCAAATTATTAGCGATCAATTATATTGTAAATATTCAGTTAAAAAAGAGGGCGCGAAATGAACCATATAGAATTTACTGGAAAAAAAGTCACTCTACTGAATGGCGAAGTCACTCTGTCAGTAGCTTTATGGAATTCTTTTCATCTATTTCCACTGACTTACTCCGATTATTGGATTTTGGTGCCGATAAAGAATCACTAAGTTGAGTTAGGCTAAGGGCTATATCTCAAGCGTTGATTGGATTGATTACCAAATTGCGATAAATCTGCGACTTCATGCTGAGCTGGAATCACCCAAGCACAGTCACCAGATGATCTATTAGTGCTCTAATACGAGCCGTTAAATGACGAGCCGAGGGATACACCGCGTACAAATTAAATTCGCTGGTAATCTTATCCTCAAACAACAATATCAGCTTACCACTCTTAAGAAATGGTTCCGCAGCATAAAATGGGCAGCGGCCAATACCTAGGCCCCCGACAGCCATATTTACGACTGCTCGCGGAGAATTTGCAGTAAAAGATCCGCCAACGCAAAACTTCTCTACTTTCCCTTGAAGTGTGAACTCCCAATGCTCTGGATCCGCTGACGATGTTTGTAATAAGCAATTATGGGTTGATAGCGCGCTGGGATGTGCCGGCTCCCCATAATTACTAATATAATCCGGTGATGCAAACACCACCAATGGCATCGTTAGTAACTTACGAGCAATAAGCGTTGAGCTTTGCAGTGGGCCAAAGCGAATGGCGAGATCAAAGCCGCCATTTAGAATGTCGACATTTTGATCTGAGAGGTAGAGATTAATAGCAACTTTAGGATGCGCCCTTTGGAAAGGGACAATCGCTTCAACTAATTCCCCAGCTCCAAACCCTGTCGGCGCCGTAATGCGAATAGGCCCGGCTAATTCGGATTGTCGCTCCTGTACTATTCCTTCGAGCTCATCAAATTGATCAATTAGTAGCACGCAGCGATCAAAATATGCGACACCGGTATCACTCAAGGTTACGCGCCGAGTGGTGCGATGAAATAGCTGCGCATTCAGGCGCGTCTCTAACTGCCGTACATGCTTGCTCGCCAGATTAGTGCTAATACCTAATTGTTTCGCACCTGCTGTAAATGATTTTTGCCCCGCTACGGCAATAAAAATACGCATACTTTCAATCGTATCCACTAGTCCGCTCCGTCGTTAGTAACCGCTATTGTACTCGTAATGGATATAATGTTTCCATAATATGCAATATTGTATCCAGTTACGGGTCGCCCTATTATTTCCTCGCACACCAAACCATTGTTATGAGGAATACATCATGTCTAATGCTATAAAAATTCACAGCTTCCCACTTTCTGGCCACGCACATCGAGTACAGTTATTCGCTAGCGTCGCCGGTATTGCGCACGAAATTGTCCATGTTGATCTTCCAGCAGGAGAGCATAAGCAGGCACCTTTTCTTGCCCTTAATCCATTGGGTGTAGTCCCTGTTATAGAGGACGGCGATATTGTTGTACACGATTCAATATCGATTCTTGTATATCTTGCCCGGCGATATGCGCCGTCGTTCATTCCGCAAAATCCCCAGCAAGAAGCAGAGATGCATCGATTTCTTTCTATGGCTTCCGGTGAAATTTCTTATGGCCCAGGCGCTGCAAGATTAATTAATGTGTTTAAAGCCAAAATCGATCCAGTGTTTGCTAAAGCTACTGCGGAAAAAGTGTTGGGTAAACTAGAAACGCATCTCATTAGAGTCGACTTTTTGGTGGCTAATAAAATCACTCTGGCTGATTTTGCTATATACAGCTACGTTGCTCATGCGCCAGAAGGCGACGTTTCTTTGGCGCCTTATCCAAACGTCCGACGCTGGTTAAAAAACATGGAGAGCTTAAAAGGTTTTGTCCCCATGCAAGCCACCAAAATAGGATTGGCAGCATAGCTGCCCACTTACCTAGTACGTCTCTTACTGCTAGCTCGGGCTTCAAGATGGGTATTTGTGATGAGCTAGTGGTAAGCAATATTGAGCTAATAAATTCTCTGCTCACTCCAAATAGGTACTGAGAGGTCGTTATTATGCAAAAGGGAGCTGTCGGTGAAATTAATCAAACAGCGGTGCTATCACCATTTCATTATGGAGAGCAGGAAATACAAAGCCGCGTAGGTAAGCTCGATGCGATGAAAGACTTTGGGCGGCGCGTTATTCGTTCTTTCATACCGGACCAGCATCGCCAGTTTTACGAAAAGTTACCTTTTATAGTTGTCGGCGGGGTAGATGATAGCGGGTGGCCATGGGCTACTTTATTATCGGGTAATCCCGGGTTTATGCGGTCACCTGATTCGACCACATTGGCTGTTGACGCAGCCTTGTCATCAGCTAACCCACTGGCTCCGGTTTTAAAAACAGTAGGTTCTCCGATAGGCTTACTGGGTATCGAAATGATGGCTCGGCGCCGAAACCGTTTAAACGGTCGTATTGAACATGCGGATAGCTCAGGATTTTCGATAAAGGTTGATCAGTCTTTTGGTAACTGCCCACAATATATACAAAATTGGGATATTAATTTTGTTCGCGACCCACGCATCATCAATTCTCATACGGTCGATTCGAAAAACACCACATCATTGCTTGCGCTCGATGATGAAGCACGCGATATGATCAGCAATGCGGATACATTCTTTGTATCGAGTTATATACAAACAAAACAACGTCCTGAGATTGAAGGTGTCGATGTCTCGCATCGCGGTGGCCGCTCGGGCTTTGTGAAAGTAGACGGAAATACGCTAACAATTCCTGATTTTCCTGGCAATTATCATTTCAATACCCTTGGAAATTTTTTAGTAAATCCAAAAGCTGGTTTAGTTTTTATCGATTTCGCAAGCGGTGACATTTTAATGTTAACCGGCGTCGTCGAGTTATTGTGGGAAAATGACGCGCAAGTCCGAGCTTTTAAAGGTGCGGAACGGGGATGGCGGTTCACCGTGAATCATGGGCTAAGGTTAAAAGATGCCTTACCATTTAGAGCGTCTATGAAGGGCTGTTCACCTAACTCGTTGATGACCGGTGATTGGAGTCAAGCTCATGCGACATTAAATGCCGAAGCAAAGCGTGAGGCGTGGCGTCCTTTTACGCTGACGAGAGTCGAAGATGAAAGTAGTCTAATTCGCTCGTTTTATTTTAAGCCCGCAGACAAGGATGGCGTTTTACCGTTTAAAGCCGGGCAATTTTTAACAATCCGTATAACGCCACCGGGCGAGAAGAAGCCAATTATTAGAACCTACACTGCATCATCCGCACCTGGCGAGGACTACTATAGAATCTCCGTTAAGCGCGAAGCAGAAGGCCACCTATCGCGAGTGTTGCATGACACCTTAAGCATAGGTTCCATAGTTGAACTTAAGGCACCTAGAGGCGATTTTTTTATTGACGCCAGTGAAGCTCGCCCTGTCGTTTTAATCGGTGCCGGTGTGGGTATTACACCCATGATTTCGATGGCAGCACACCTATTACATGAGGGATTGCGAACCCGTAGCTTACGAAAAACCACCATACTGCAGGTGTCGCGAACCACTAGCGAACGCGCTTTTAGTGACGCTTTTAAAGAAATAGAAGCGCAGTCGGGTGGCGGTATTCGCTATCACTCATTTATCACTAAACCCACAGTGAGTGATGATGCCGGTATTGATTTTAGTGGAAGTGGCTATATTACAGCTGACGTTCTTCGCCAAGTACTAGCGATTGATGACTACGATTTTTACCTCTGCGGGCCGCCAGCGTTTATGCAGGTGATATATGATGACATCCGCAGCTTAGGGGTTATTGATGAACGTATTTTTGCCGAAGAGTTTGGTCCAGCCGCATTGACTCGTCGGCTCGATGTCGACGTCGTTTTGCCGCCACTAGATACTGAAGCAGAGGAAGCAATTATTAAGTTCTCGAAGGCAGGTTTTGAGCAAAGGTGGACTGCGGGAGATGCGACATTACTGGAAGTCGCAGAACAGCACGGACTAAGCCCCAACTTCGGATGCCGTACCGGCGCCTGCGGCTCTTGCGCCGTGAAATTAGTGTCTGGAGATGTGACATACCGTACTAAGCCAAAAGCCATTCCAGCAGTCGGTGAGATTTTAATCTGTTGTGCTGTACCTAAAAAAGAAAGCCATGAACAACAAGGTATAAATCTAAGCAGCATTATTGAAATAGATTTATAAGGGCAGATTTCGATGTGGACTTCCCAGGGTTTGCTAGATAGCTGATGATTTGAAATTCAGGGACTGAACGCTAATGTGACGCTAGAGCAAACCACCTTAGTGGTCTGCGGTTGGGCATCTAGGTAAACCAAGCGCTAGTAATATATTGAGCCCATTGTCAGCTCGGCAACGAGTCTGTTCGGCACTACACCAAGACGCCCCGATCGGCTAAAAATATTTAGAGATCCGTCGACAGGAAAATGCAATACAAGCGAAAAGTCATACAGTTTTCCTCCAAATGCAGCACACTTTGTGCACGCTTCAGCGCCTCGGCTGCTGTCTAGAAGATTTCACTCTTGACCGCATTGAGGGCCACAAGACAGAAAATTAACGCGCGAACAAAAGTCGAAAAGACATTCTGGAATGAGCCGTCGGCGACGGCCAAATGAATAGCTTGGAGTTGCTGGCCAATCGAGTGAGGCCGGCTGCAGACCGCAGTCTGCGACATCGCACATAGATATGTTCAGGGGTGTCCCGCAATGCTACCCATAATTGCTTCACGCCACACCATATAACCCTCACCGGTCAGGTGAAGCTTATCGTTGCTAAATTCATTCAGGATTGCGCCGTCTGATTTATCCAAAAAAAGCTGATGCAAATTAATCCACACCGCATTGCCAGCTATAGCGGTCTTTATGGCAATGTTCAGTGATTCCACCCTCACCCGAAAATCTTTTTCGCGCGGCAGTACGCTTTGCACATAAACCATCGGCTTCGGCGATGCGCTTTTTAGCTTTTCAACAATTTCTACAATATTCGCTACAATCTCTGATTCTGATCTATCAGCGACATCAAGATCGTTGCTACCTATCATCAAAAACACTTGCGCCGGCTTTCCCGAGCTAATCTGATGCACACGCGCTAGTACGCCGTCACTAGTGTCTCCGCCGATACCTCGGTTTCGCACCGAAGCATTTGGAAACATTTCTTGCCAGGCGCCGCCTTCAGTAATCGAATCACCAAGAAATACAATATCGCCCTGTTTGATTGGTAATTTTTCAAATTGCGTTACGCAACGCTCATGCGCAAGCCCGATGTGTTTTGCAAGTGACAGCTGGCCGGCGCCGCGCCACCATACCCAGATTCCAAATCCGACTATTAAAAGATTAAAACCTACGGAAATAAGAATCAAGTTAACTGGCCACCCCTCTGGATGAAACACTGACAACACCGTCGACATATTTACTCCACACAAATTTGGATTTAATCATCTGACCGTTTAGGTCGAATCCATAGGAAATTCACGAATGACGCTTAGATCATAAGGTCGTAGTACCTTCAGGATGTTTCTTGTCTTTACAGTTGACATGTTTTCTCCTTAAGCAAGACGTTGAGGATTTCGTGATTGAGTGAGTAATCCACGGGCAATTCAATAAGGTGGACACCGGACCTCGTTAAACAGGTATCCAAGGTTTGTTGAAAGTGTGCATCGGTTTGTATTCGATATCCATGGGCACCGAAACTTTGGGCATAGGTAACAAAATCCGGGCCAGCATAATCCAGGCCAAATTTGAAATTAAAAATGTCATTTACGCATGAAATCCGTGAACCCATTTTGACTGCTATTCGACACCTAGAATCGAACAACACTCGCAATCCTCTACTCATTTTGCCTTCCTAAAAACTAGCGGACGCGCTATGACTGAGCCTGCTGATAAAAAAGCACCTATTAAAGTGCTTAATGGCAGCGTACAGAACCACGTCACCCAAGAACAACCACCACGCATACTTAGGGGCATATTTGGGGGCAACTACCGCATCCAAAACACGTTACCCCCAAGTAGGAGCAATAATGGGACTCACCGACCCTGAACTTCAGCAGGCGCAGTCAAAAGCCCCTAGCGCCAGCGCTTGGATATCTGTAGGCCCACACTGCGCGAACGGTCGGCGAAAGCATAGTGACCCACCGTGCCGAGATTACTATTCGCTAGAGGCGTATCACTGGCGTAGCCAATGGTGCGCTCGTCGGTCAAGTTTTTAGCCACAAGAGCGATATCCCATCCCCGATCTATATGTGCGAATCCCAAACGACCGTTTACTTTTACATAGCCGTCTTGCTCCATACTCGGGTCGAGATTCGGCGTGGGGTTGTACGCCGAGGTAAACACGAAATCCAAGCCGCTGCGCATCTCCCAACTACGGCCCAACTCAAGACTGTAGACAAAACCGAGGTTACCGCTGATATCCGCAGCATACTGGTTGGTCTTACCTTTAAAATCACAGAACGGCACGCCATCGACATAGGAGTCGGGAAGCGGCGCATTATTTGAATAGCCACGGCCGGCATTCACCCGGTCTTGGTAGCACTGACCATTTTCGTAGTCAGTGAATTCGAAGTCCAACCAGGCCATGGAAAAGCTGACCAGCAAGTTTTCAGACAGCGCGGCACGACCATCCAATTCAATCCCCATTGTCCGCGCCTCACCGGCATTGCCGACATTAAAGCCCAGCGTGCCATCAAATACACTGACCTGCAGATCGGTGTATTCGGTGTAGAAAAATGCCACATTGAGCTCCATCACACCGTCGAACAGGGTGTTCTTGGCACCCATTTCAAAACTATTGGCCACCTCGCGATCGAATTCAAAGCTACCCACAATATTGCGCGTATTTAAGTCCGGCGTCAGCGGGTTATTGTCGTGGTCTTTAATTGCATCGTCGGGTGACGGGGATGAATTCGAGCGTGCATCGTAGCCACCAGATTTGAAGCCTCGCGTCAGTGTGGCGTAAACCATGGATTCATCAGTCGCCTCCCACTGCACCGTTAAAATAGGCGAGAAGAAGTCTTCTGTACGTTCGCCGCTCAAATCGTGGCGTTCGCTGAGAAAGGTCCTGCTGGTGATCACGTCCAACTCGCCCTCGGGGCGACGCTGGCCAGTATCGAGGTCAAAAAAGTCGAAGTAACGACCGCCTTCTTTTTCTTCATAGGAATAGCGACCGCCGAATGTTAAGCGCAGCGTGTCAGCGATGTGCCAGGTAGTTTGTAGAAACGTGGATGCCAAGAACGCCTCTGTGGTGAAGTCTCGCTTGGCGTGCAAACCGGCAACAATATCTCCTGCATCGCCCGGTGGAAATGACCCTCTACCACCGAGACCCTCTAGGTTGCCCGCCTGTAGGGCCGCCAAGGCATCGGAATAATCCAGGGCATTTAGCAACTCAGGGATAGCAGTCCAGCTGCGATCAATATAAAAGCCGTCTTTAAAAGTTAGTGAACTTTTGTGCAAATACAGGCCACCAATAAACTCAAAATTTTCAGCGGGCGGTGAGATCCAACGAAACTCTTGGCTGTACTGTTCATAGTCTTCTGCCAAATCTAACTTGAACAAATTACCACCAGTAAAATCGCAATCGCAGGTTTCAGTGAACTCGTAGTTCAAAAAAGCCGATATTGACGTGAACTCATGGTCATTCACGCGGCTCTGTATCTTTAGAATATGGGCGCCCACTTTGTTATTGCTGAAGTCACCATTATTGGAACGCTTTAAATCTTGGTAGTTATTCAGCACCGAACTGTCTTCGTCAATTTGAATCACCACTGCGCCAACAGGTTGACCACCAATCACCACACCGCCGATCACCAAATTGGTTTCATCCAACATCTCTGCATAGGTGCGACCGTTAAAGTCATCGCCCTGAGCACCCGGTGTTACCGGGCGCACTGAAGGCCGGTCGTTAACAATTTCTATCTGTCTCCCGGTACCATCAAAAATACTCTGCTCAGTTTTAAACATCACGCTGGTGTTATCACCGAGGGTCCAATCAAGTACCAGTCGCAGGGTCATCTCGTCACGATTTGGTTCATTGCGATTCAAAGTGAGATTTTCCATATAACCGTCTAAACGCTTTACTCGCGCAGAGGCCCGCAGCCCAAAAGTGTCAGAGACTGGCGTCGACACCATGAAATCGTAGACCTCCTCCCCGTGACTGGGCTCATGAACAACCGAGACCAGGGCCTCGAATTCCTGTCCGGGCTTTGCGCTAATAAGATTAAGTGAGCCAGCAATACTGTTCTTGCCCTGCAGAATATTTTGGGGACCTCGCAATACTTCTACACGCGCCAGGTCCATAAACGGCGATCGCGACAGCTGGGCGCGACCATAGGAGACGCCATCAAAATACATACCCACCGACTGTTCAAAGCCTTGGTTTATGCCCGAGCCAATGCCGCGAATATAAATATTGGTACCGATAGCAGTTTCCGACATGGTGAGATTGGGCACATAGGCCGCCAAGTCTTCAATTCTGTCGATGCCCGCTTCAAATAACTTCTCACCACCCACGGCATTAACCGACACTGGAACGTCTTGCAGGCTTTCGGAGCGCATGGTCGCAGTCACCACTACCTCCTCCAGTTGAGCGGCATTAATCGGCGACGAGACCAGCGCAGACAAAAGCAGCAAGGAAACACTGGTATTAATAGAGCGTGATCTGCCAGCACAATGAGAAGCGTTGATGACAGTGGAGTAATTTTTAAAAAACGAGGCTAAGCCGAGTATATACATAGGAAACCTTTTCTATGCCCTTCGTAGGGACTGTTATTATTATGGGTGCACTATCTTGGTTAACGCCAACGCAGAAACAACTTTAGCAACAAGGCCAGTGACGTGCCCCGCAGTCACTTAACTACCTGTCTCATAACTTAAAAAGACAAGCAAAAACCATACAAAAATAGTATTTATCTATCATTAACTATGAATAAAAACACACACATGAACGGTCGAATCATAACCCGAAAGCCGAGGAGACACCATTGTAGCGGCCAAGTAAAACTGACCATGACTTAGTGTAGTGATTTAATGATTCCGGACACTCTACAAGGCGTTAGACTAACGCCAGCAACGAGGTGTCTATGAGCAAGAAACGCCCGCCCTTTACGCCAGAATTCAAGCTGGAAGCTGTATCACTAGTAACCGACAAACGTTATTCCCTATCCGAAGCCTGTCAGGCACTGGGGGTTGGGGCGACTGCGATGCGGCGCTGGGTAAAGTAGCTCAGCCAAGAAAGAGAAGGCATTACGCCAATTGATAGCAAGGCTATGACGCCAGATCAGCGTCAGATTCAAGAGCTGTAAAAACGCATTCAACGTCTGAAAATAGAGAAAGAGATTTTAAAAAAGGCTACGGCGCTCTTAGTAACGGACGAGTTCAAATATAAGCGCTGATTGTCTCGTTAAGTAAGCAATGGCCAGTCACTCTATTATGCGCGCTGTTTGAGTTATCTGCCTCAACGTATTACAAGCGCCAGAAACTGAGTAACAGGATCAATACAGCAGCCTAGAGTACCATCTAGCGTTTATGGCAGTATCGGATGATTCAGAGTATGAGTCGTCGCGGCAATTGCTGGGACAATGCGCTAATGGAACGTGTGTTTCGGAGTTTAAAAAGTGAATGGGTACCTGAGTTCGGTTACCAGAACTTAGATCAAGCGATGAAAGAAATCAGCTATTATCTGATGACGCACTACAACGAGCAGGGGCCTCATTGGCACAACAATGGGTTAACGCCGGTGATGAAGGAAAAACAACTTAAAAAACTGTCCGGAAATAGTTGACCACTACAAATAAGTCTCTGACTTGCATAAGGAAACTAAGAGCTTTGGTCTCGGTTTCTTTATAGTTGAAACCCCTCCTTGCCAATTCGGCCCTGACAGCAAATTTGATGAAGGGGCTCTTGTCAAAGATGCTAACTAACGAACAGATTGATATTGGCCCACCGCGACTTATCGCCGCATGGCGAGCCCACTTGCAGACCGATTAAAATTACGCGACTTTAATATATGGTGCCAGATAATCAACCGAGTAAGCCCACAACTTCTCCGCTAATTCTTCATCGCGACCGAGTTTAGTCGGCTTTGCTTCGGAATTATTAGCAAAATAACGGCCGCCAATACCATCCAGTGAGGGGTGGGTGGCAACGAAGCAGCTCGTTGAAGCACCTTGCGGAATTGACTTGGCAATAGACATATCGAGTAGTCGTCTAACCAGCGCAGTTTTCATGGCGATACCAATTAGACCGCCGACATCGCGACCAAGGTTGGTGTTAATAACACCAGGATGGATGGCATTGGCAGTAACGCCGGCCTCGCCTAGATGTCGATTAAAGGCAATGGCGGTTAATAGATTAGCGAGCTTTGCCTGCCCATAAAATTGCCACGCGCCATAGCTCTTAGCGGCATCAAGATTATCAAAATCAATGCCGTGTTTACTAGCAGCCATGTGTCCGGCGCTCGAAAGCATAACAATACGTGCTTTATCAGCTGACTTTAGCTGCTCCTGAAGCGAATATACCAGCAGGAAATGGCCCATATGGTTGGTTAAAAATTGCAGCTCTAGGCCGTCTTTTACCTGTGGTGTCGGCAAGGCCATAATACCGGCGTTGCAGATGATGACATCGATAGGAATCTTTAGGGCCTGAATAGTTTCGGCACAATTTTTTACCGACGCCATGTCGCTTAGCTCGCAGACCACCGGAGTCGTTTTACCAATGACGCTGTCGCAGGCTTTTTGGGCTTTCTCCATACTGCGAGCGCAGGCAATGATATGGGCGCCACGCAATGCCAATACCCGCATGGTTTCATGGCCAATCCCTGAATTGATACCGGTGATAACAATAGTCTTACCGCGGAGATCTCTACCCTCGGTGACAGCCTCGGCATCAGCTTTTTTTGTAAAAATCTTTTTTCTCATAATACTACTCTTTATTATTAGCGGGGGATTAACGGGCGACTGCAATACCCTATAGCATACCCGAGACGAGTAAGCATGCCTATTTGTGGATGCAATGTAATATACGGAGTGGCTAAGCACGACTAAAGTGCTCATTCACTAGTGAATGAGCACCTTCAAATTAAAATCTGGATGACTGCCAATATTATCCCGAGGATATTAATCGCCTTAAGGAATTTACCACTGCCTTCGGCCACACGGGAATCAAGATCTAGACTGCATTACTTATTAGCAGCGCTCACCACCTTAAAGTTAGAGCTAGCATACGCAAACATCTACAATATAGTTCAAAAAACAGCGCTTAAAACCAATAAATTAATATGTTGAATTAGGCGTAGTCTCAGGATTTACTTCACCATAAACCTCGTCAGGGTCAACGTCATTAATAAGCAAGACTTCTCTGACCGCCTCAATATGATCAAGTACTTTTTGGTGACTATCGCCATACTCGTATTTAGTGACTTCAATGGCTTTGGGCATATAAGTAAACGCAATTTTCAGTGCGTTTAAATCAGACTCATTCATTTTTTCACTCATGTGAATACTCATTTTTTAATGCATTGTCTGACGATGTTACCGACTTAAAATGGGCTTCGCCAGTTGAATTCAGTGCAAAGCAACGGAGCCAGTGTTGCTCAAATCAGCTATATCTCGTAAGCAAGGATGCCAAGCATCGTCTCCAACACCACTATGCTAGGGACACGGGATAATCGCAGTAGCCTTTAGCACCGAATGTATACAGTGTAGCCGGATCGATATTACTCAGCGGCAAGGCATGCCGAAAGCGATGCACTAGATCCAGATTGGCGATAAATGCACGGCCGAAGGATCTCCCGGCAATCTGGGGAGTAACGAGCGCTGCTGCAGCCTCTTGCTGATTATAACTTTCGTTCAGTATTAACGGACCACTAAAGTTGGCCTTGCCCAGAGCCACATTGTCTTGGATTTTTGGCACACGAATAACGTATAAATACGCTAGACCCAGTGGATCGAGCACTTGAAGTATGGCAGCAAAGGTTTCCTGATTATTGTCGTCCGCCAGATCATTAAAGGGATTGCCAGGACAGGTAAGTATACCCAGCCGATCCGCACCATCAACCGCCGCTATTGCGGCCACCAACTCCAATACAAAACGCAGGCGATTTTGCAGGCTAGCATCATATTGGTCAGTTCGCTGGTTAGTGCCAGTGGATAAAACCTGAGCGGGTAGGTAGCCACTGGTGCAGTGCAGCTCCACACCGTCAAAACTATCGGCGAAGGCTCGACCGGGCGCGGCCACCGAGTTAGCAATAGTTTGTTCAATGTCCCTCTGGGTCATGGCCTCTGGCATCACAAAGTCCTGCATGCCCTCACCTTACCTTTAACTGCCACTGCTGAGGGCGCAAGGCCGCGAGCAATACTGCCATCTAAAGCAATTTTATTCGCTGGGTGGGCCAAGCGACCGCAGTGCATTAACTGCAGACCAATTTTGCCATCTTCGCCGTGAACTGCCGCGCAAATATCAGCCCAGGCCTCTTGCTGGGCATCGTTATACAAACCAGGGGTGCGACAGTATCCTTTGCCCTCAGCATTAGGGTGAGTGCCTTCGGTAATAATCAGGCCGGCACCGACGCGCTGACGATAGTATTCCTTTATTAAGGCATTAAAGATGTCACCCATTACGTCGGCGAGGGAACGGGGCATCGGCGCCATCACAACGCGATTAGCAAGCTCAATACGCCCCAATTTCACTGAGCTTAATAATGTTGAATTTTCAAAAACTGACATATTTCTGTCTTTTGGCGGCTGTATTTATCGAACCCTAATTTTTGTTGCAGGCGTACCCCGGCGCAGGGTATTTAAGAATTCGTCAATGGGTGTAGGAGCCGCCACTTCAGGATTATCTTCTGGAGTATTTAGCCAAAATTATTTCCAGCTCGGGGAAGGATCATGAGCGGAAGAGGCCGGGTTCAGCAGTATTTCGTTTCCAGACAGCCTCTGTTATCCAGAGCACTCATCCAGCGAATACCCCTATAACGGCGATGGTTCCAGAGAGCTTTTAAAGGACCTACCCTTTGCTGAGCCCATGGTCGCGATTCCTTTTTTAGCAGCTCTCACCAGTCGCGTTCGCTTTAATACCGGCATTTAAAAACTCGCTGTGCGCCAGCCAGTGGTGGTGGTGGCATAGCAAACATCCACCCTCGCTATACTCAGCAATAATCGCTTCGATTTTGCTGTGGGTCTAAGCCCTTGGCCGGAAGATTCTGAAGCCTGCCACGTGCCTTGAGAAAAACGTGGGCGAATGTCATATCGGCTTTCGCAACCCCTATGACCGCAAGCCGGACACGGAAACCGTGGAAGCTAAAATTGAACAACTACAGGGCTTCGCGAAGAAATACATCTGCTAAATTTAAGTTCAGAGGTTTCGCCTATCGCCGAGTAAAGTCGGCGGGAGTTTATGTGCGGTGGCGCAGAGTCCCCAAACCCGGCCGGGCATCACCCTTTTTGCTGGGATCGGCTGATCTTTACATCGTTATTTTTCTGCGATCAGTTTTGCTACGCCTGAGCGTTTTTTGAGCCAGTCGGCTGATTGCTGCCAAACAACTGCGGGTGCAGTACTACCAATAATGACACCCATGTGACCACCAGGCGCCGCTCTAAAACTTGCGTCTTTAGAGGCAACCACATCAATGATTTTTTCTGCCGCATCTAAGGGGACTAAATAGTCAGATTCACCAGCAAAAGCCAGCAAATTAGATTCAATGCTATCGAGTTCTGCGATTTTCTCCCCTATCGGCATCTTACCTTTTGCCAATAGGTTTTCGATCGCAGCCCCTTTAATCATATCCTTGACTACGCCGCCAGGGTAACGACGCATATTATTAAGATAATCAGAGGTGGTTGAATGGGATTTCACGAACTCTCTATCCCATAACCGCGTCACTAAATCCCAGTAAGCCGTCACACTACCAATCGGATCGGTCGCTTTAAAGGCCAAGGTAGTCGCCCAATCCGGCAGCGACAGCAATGCTGGATCCAGGGTATTCAATCGCAACTTTGAATAGCTACCTAGTAATTGTGCGGGGCCATCCAAGGCTTGAGCCACCGATGCGACGGCGCCAAGCACGCCGCTACCGGTGCCTAAATCAATGGGGCTTGCAACGGTGACTATATTTCGTACATGGGGATCTTTAGCCTGTCCTTGGTATAGCAAACTTAATAGCCCGCCCATACACCAGCCCATCAGCGAGATATCCTCGCTACCTGAGTGCTTTCTGATTTTGGATAAAGCCAAGCCCATCATATCGAAGGAATATTCAACTAAGCCTAAGTGGGCATGCTGATGCCCCGGCTTGCCCCAATCGATTAGATATACTTTAAATCCCGCTGCTACCATATAGCGAACCAAGCTGCGCTCGGGCAACAGATCAAAGGTCTCGGTGGTAACCCCAAGCGGGGGTACGAGCACTAGAGGCACTGCGTGTTTACGCCGCCGAATTGGCATTATGGTGCCATCGCTCATTTTAATCTCAGTTTCACCGGGCAACTCGTAATAGCGCACCGCCATTAAGTCACCGTCATGAACAAGTTCGAACCAGGTACGTCCTGATTGAATCAAGGTGTCGCGATTAAACAACCAGTCAATGCCAATGGAAGTTGATTCTGCTAAACGCTTATTCAGTAGCAAGACTCTTCGCAATATAGTGCTACTTATTTTATTCATGACACAACCTCATTCCCAAGCACCAGCTCTTCTAATTCATTCAGCGCCGTGCCTAGATAGACTGCAATCCGCTGCAAATGTGGCAGGGTGTCATGCGCGCCCACCACACCAACATTTAAAGCCCCCCCATAGTTCACGCAATCAATACTAAGAGCGTTGAACTGCATTAAATGATTCACTGGATAAATTGTTTCCAGGCGCGCGCCTTTCAAAAATAAAGCAGAGTCGCAACCGTCGGTGCTAGAAATCGTCAGGTTAAAGCCTTTTGGTACAAACCGACCAACACCCATAAGCTGCTTGGAAAACATATTGAGCGATTGCACAATGTTATAGCCGTCTGAAAGCGGAGTAGGCAGAGTTCTAGCCACTTGTCGCGCCTTGCTCAAAGACGCCTTTACCACTTCAAGTCGTGAAAGAGGGTCACCAACATTCGTTGCCAATGGCAGCCGTAGAAGTTTTAACACTCTGACGGACTCAGTATCACCAAGAGCAGATACTGACACTGGTGCCATGGCAATCAGTGACTCGTCCGGCAGTGAATTATATTCTTTGAAAAACCGCCGCAACGCTGTACCGCAGAGGTAGATGAGTATCTGCTTCCTATCACTTTGGGTGGCGTCTGCCAGAGTTTGAATGCGAGCGAGTTCAATATGAAAGGTCGAAAATCGGCGCTGACCGTTGATCTTTCTATTCAGCGTTGAGCGAGGTGCATTCTTTGAAAACTGCGCACTGAGGGCTGGCAGTTGAAAAACTGAATTTTTTAGCGCGTCAAATGTATAAGGTTTTATTGCGCTCTTGAACTGATCAATACCATCGCTAGCGCTAGCCTCATCTTCCTCACCCTGTTTACTGGGTAATGGCAGTGTCCAGATAGGCCTTACATCTCGCTGCCTAGCCGTCGTTGACAGGCTGGCCATAAAGGTCTCGAGGAGATTTACGTCTCCTATCAGCGCATGATGAACCTTTAAATAAAAGGCGTAGCGACGACCCGCTATGCCCTCAATTAAATGCAGTTCCCACAGCGGACCATCCCTAACGATAGGATTACTGTGCAACCTAGATACCAAGATGCCCAGCTCTTTCTCACCACCGGGCTGAGGTAATGCCGAGTGACGAAAATGATGATCTAGACTAAAATGGTCATCCTTAAGGAAGCGCGAGCCAAGAATACCTTCACCAGAAAAACTAAGCCGCTGATTCCAAGGCGCGACAGCCTCGCCGGCCTCGCGCAAAGACGTCGCTAGATCGCTCAGATAGTCTTTATCCGCTTTAGCGGGTATTTTAAAGGTCGCCAAGACGCCTAAATGCATTGGCGTATCATTGGTCTCCATCTTCAACCAAACGAGATTCTGCGGACTCATATCACTAAGTTTCCTGGATTTATTCGCATATTCGAAGGCAGCGTATCAAGCTTTGATTGAATCTTACAGTTCACTAAGTACCAAAATATTAAAGACTAATGCGTTAGGACAGCAAACAATTCCCAGCAAAATCAAGATCGTGCAGCGCATAAAAAGTAAGCCATCACTCTATCCTGAACCTTCAGCCACTTCATTTAAAGAGCATCCCCCGCGAAAAGCGACTAGTCCCTAGGTCGGCGAGTAAAACGTCATTCGGGTTCTAAGGTAATATAATTGGCACAATACCTCACTGGCGATAATGAACGCACTGCAGGCCAAGACCTTAAGCTATACTGCGCGGCACTCACTTTACGACAAACTATTCGGGCCACTATGCCATTTTCAAACCTTGGATTAAGTAATCCCATTCTACAAGCTATTGCAGACTTGGCTTATACAAGTCCTACCCCCATCCAGCAACAAGCCATTCCCATTATTCTTTCTGGTAAAGACCTAATTGCCACCGCTCAAACCGGCACCGGCAAAACCGCGGCGTTTGTTCTACCGATTCTAGAGACCTTTAATAAAGAGCGTAAATTGCGTGGTAAACGCATACGTGCGCTTATTCTTACCCCTACTCGTGAATTAGCGGTTCAGGTGGCCGAGAATGTCGCTAATTACAGTAAATATCTAAACCTAAGCTCTCTGGCTGTTTACGGCGGCGTTGATTCTGAACCGCAAAAGCAGCGCTTAATGGAAGGCATTGATGTTTTGGTGGCCACCCCAGGCAGGTTGCTCGACCTAGCGCATCAGCGTGCACTGTATTTTGATGAGCTTGAAGTGTTGGTATTAGATGAAGCGGATAGAATGGTGGATATGGGCTTTATTGATGATATCTACAAGATCATCGCGCGCTTACCTGACACCCGTCAGAATCTATTGTTTTCGGCTACCATGACCCATGACGTTCGCGGCCTCGCCGATGAATTTTCTGATAGCAAAATGAGCTATGCAGCCGTCGAGATAACGGTTTCATCGCGGGCATCAACCGCAGCCAATATAGATCAGTGGTTAATCACTGTAGATAAAGACACCAAGTCAGCATTGCTGAGTCATTTAATTAACGATCAGAAATGGGACCAAGCGCTGATTTTTATCGAGACAAAACATGGCGCGGCTAAACTCGTCGCTCAGCTTGCAAAACGCGACATTGAAGCAGATGCCATTCATGGTGGCAAAAGCCAGGCCATGCGTGAGAAGATTTTGGCAGATTTCAAATCCGGTGAACTAAAATATTTAGTGGCCACGGGAGTTGCCGCCCGCGGTCTAGATATTGGCGAGCTTAGTCGCGTTGTTAATTACGACCTACCCTTTAAACCAGAAGACTATATCCATCGCATAGGCCGCACGGGTCGCGCCGGCGCCACCGGTGAAGCCGTCTCATTTGTTGCTTTGAACGATTTTAAGAATCTATGCGCTATTGAACGCCGCTTAGATCGTATAATCGAACGTAGAGAGATTGAAGGCTTTCGGGTCAGAAAAATCGTTCCAGTTTCGGTTTTGAATCATGTTCGCAAAAGCAAGCCACCCACTAGGAGTTGAATCAAAAAGCCGTATAAAACGAATGGCGTCTTGAAGACCCCATAAGGCATTCAGTTTTTAGAATATAACTAACTGGGAAAGCGATCAGGTGTTTTTTAAATCTGAAGATGCTGCGCCCAAAGCTAGTAATCAATCAAACCTTACTGAAAGAAATAAGGGCCGTTAAACGGCCCTTATTGATTAAACAGACGCTAGCTAAGCCTTAGCTTAAAACCCCATCTGCACGCAAAGCCGCTAGCGTTTCAACATCATAGCCAGCCAGTTCACTTAGCACTTGATCAGTGTGGCTTCCCGGCCGCGGCGCTCCCGATTGCACAGAAGGCACGGTACGGCTGAACTTAGGTGCGGGACCAGGTTGAGTTTCACCATTTATTTCAATGAAGGAGTTGCGAGCCACATTGTGCGGATGGTGCGGCGCTTCTGTCATCGACAATATTGGTGCGAAGCATACATCGGTTCCTTCAAGCAATTCACACCACTGATCGCGAGTCTTAGTTTTAAAAATAACGGTGAGCTTTTCCTTCAGTTCAGGCCAGCGCGCCGGATCTAATTGCACCTCAAAACTTTCGTCTAGCGCTAACTTTTCTTTCAGAATGTGGTAGAACTGAGGCTCGATTGGGCCGATAGAAACATGCTTAGCATCACTTGTTTCATAGGTTTCATAGAAGTGAGCACCGCTATCAAGTAGGTTTACACCGCGCTTATCAGCCCATAGCTTCTGATTAAAGAAGCAATACATCATATGCATTAAGGCTGCCGAGCCCTCTACCATTGAAGTGTCGACCACTTGGCCTTTACCGCTTCGAGTCGCCTCTAACAATGCAGACACAACACCGAAAGCCAAGAACATACCACCGCCGCCAAAATCACCCACCAAATTAAGCGGGGGAACGGGTTTGTCACCGTCGCGGCCCATGGCATGCAATGCGCCGGAGAGCGAGATATAATTAATATCGTGACCTGCAGCGCTCGCCATTGGCCCAGTTTGCCCCCAGCCAGTCATGCGGCCATATACCAGTTTTGGATTCCGCGCCGCGCAGTCATCTGGACCGATTCCTAAGCGTTCGGCCACACCGGGCCTAAAACCTTCAATTAAGGCATCTGCCGACTCACATAGCTTGAGCAAGGCTTCTACGCCGCGCGGGTCTTTTAAATTCAGGGCAACAGATTTTTTGCCACGCTCACTAATCACATTAGCTACTGGAGCGTCGGCTGCGGCCGACTTTCTGGAAATGGAGATGACTTCCGCACCCATATCAGCAAACATCATTCCCGCGAACGGGGCAGGTCCCAGGCCTTCAATTTCTATAATTCGTATTCCAGTCAACGGTCCCATGCTTATTCCTATGTATTTATTATCTATGAGGTTCAGCTCTACGCTGATTATTGTTTGTTAGTATTTACCAAGTCACTGCGGCAATAACCAGAGAGAGAACTCTGTCCTCTCGTAACAAAAAGCCCCCTATTTTGCATGCTGGCACTGACTTAGGGAACCGCTGGAAACACCGTTTTGTATTCTGATGTGGCTTTATACATATTACATTATGACTAACTTAACCAAACTTACCCTGCCGCTTTTGGCAAATGCTGAGAAAGGACCTAGTTGGCTGCCATAAAGGTAAAACGAGGGAACATAAAGGATTTAAGATATGAGCATTAACCCACTGCAATGTGCCCACTATATCTTTATAGCTTCTATACACCCGACACTGCCAGATAACCCACACCCAGGTAGCGTTAACGATCACGTCACATTCCACATGCCACGGTATTAGTCGATTTGGTGTCTTATAGCGTTGATACAGGAAGCTCGCAGCAAGCTCCTTAAAGCGCCAGGGCATGCACACAGCTACTGAGAGGCCTATTGTGTTTTAAAGTAAAACTTAGACTGGAAAACGGATTGTGGATATATCGGGCATCAACTAACTCTAAGGCTGTTTTATTCGAAACACCGGATGATGCCAAGCTGCATTGTTATGCCAGCACTAATATCAGCGTTTATTCTACGGAGTTGTGGATACGTTCATTATCGATAGACAGCAGCGACTGCGACACTAAACCCACAGCCGGCTGGTACCAACCACTCATTACACCAAAGGAATTTTCATCCCTGGCTCAACTGCAGAATCAGTACCAATCATTTCATCGTACGCTGAATGATGAACCAAATAAGATTTAATATCACAGCGGCTTTTATGTAACGCTGACTTAATTTCGCCAATGCTACGACGACTTAAAGGCTTGTTATCCAGCTCATAAATTCTCAATAACTTGCCTTCTAAAGCTACAAAAGCGACATAAATACCACCTTGCAAGGACATTACTACAATTTCAGTAATTGGCAGCGCTGCTAATTGATCGGTATAAACTCTTGTCATTTTTATCACCTATTATTATCTGTGCATGAGATGCTCCAGGGCATAATTAATATCAATTATACGTTAATCCTGCCGTAGCGGATGCAATCTAAAGGTCGATCTAATACGCCCTGATATTTAAAGCCGCCCTGATACTTTTGGACAGCAAGAAAGAGGCCAAATTAAATATTTTTACGCTAGATATTTTATTCTTAGTTAGCAGCGCACTCGTTTTCAATAAATTTGATATAATTTTGACTTTGATTCAAACAGCGGAAACCCAGCCCTATGTCAATCAAGCCTGCACTTAGTGACGCAACACTAACTGTCACTAATCGTTACGCCACACTACGCTTTGAGCGCGACGACGTTCGTAATGCGCTTACAGGTACCACACTGATTGACGATATCTGCGCTACCATAGAGTGGGCGAATGCCAATGAACAGATTTCCTGCTTGATCATTACTGGCAGTGGCTCGGCGTTTAGCTCGGGTGGCAATGTAAAGGATATGCGGGACAAGGTAGGTATGTTTGGCGGCAGTTCGCACGAAATTAGCCAGAGCTACAAAAATGGAATACAACGTATTTCTCGGGTCATGCATAGTGCTGAAATTGTCACTATTGCGGCTGTAAATGGCGCCGCGATAGGCGCCGGTTTTGATCTCTGCTGCATGGCTGACATTCGCATCGGCTGCGAAAACACCCGCTTCGGTGAAACCTTTATTAATCTTGGCATCATCCCAGGTGATGGCGGCGCATGGTTCCTACAGCGTCTACTTGGCTACCAACGAGCGGCAGAACTGACATTCAGCGGACGCATCATCGACAGTGCTGAGGCGCTAAGTCTAGGACTGTTACTTGAATGTGTACCAAAAGACACACTTGTTGCGACCGCCGAGCGCTACGCCAGTGAATACGCAAGTAAACCACCGCAGGCATTAAGGGCGGCAAAACGCCTGATGAAACTTGCGCAGCGCCAAGAGTTAACAGACTTTTTGGATGTATGTGCAGATGTCCAAAGCCAATGTCATCAAACTGAAGACCACCAACGCGCACTAGATGCGTTCCTCAACAAGACCACTGCGCAATTTGAGGGCAATTAATTTAGCCCGCGCCTCCAGGTCTTAATCAAAGCAGCCACCTCCCACCATGTGGCGAGGTGTCCCGCAGCGGTTTAGCCAGGATTCACTTCCACTTTATCAACTACGCCGCGACCTTCTTCAAATATTTCCATTGTGACCTTAAAGCCCCACAAACGACTAAGGTGCTTCAACACTTCGGTGGCGTCATCTGTTAACGGCCGATCACGAAGCTGGTTATAGCGGAGAACCAATGAACGATCCCCCATATGCTCATACCGGAGTATCTGGATATCGGGAGTGAGCACGTCGCGATTATACTGTTTGGAAAGCAAACGTCTGACCTCACGGTATCCAGCCTCGTTGTGAATCGCTTCAACCCGCAAATGATCCGCTGAATGTACGTCGGCAATGGCAAATAAATGGAATTCGCGGATCAACTTAGGAGATAAATATTGGCCAATAAATGATTCATCCTTGTAATTGCGCATGGCGAAGTCGAGAACTTCACGCCAGTCTTTGTCGACAATGTCGGGGAACCAGGCACGATCTTCGTCATCGGGCTCTTCACAGATTCGCCGTATATCGCGCATCATTGCAAAACCCAATGCGTAAGGATTAATACCTGAATACCCAGGATGATCAAAACCAGGCTGCATAACCACGTTAGTGTGCGACTGCAATATTTCAAACATAAAGCCGTCGTCAACCATACCTCGGTCATACAGGGTGTTCAACAAAGTGTAATGCCAGAAGGTAGCCCAGCCCTCGTTCATTACTTTGGTTAGGCCCTGAGGGTAAAAATACTGGGCGAGCTTGCGGACAATTCGCACAATTTCACGCTGCCAAGGTTCTAATGAAGGCGAATATTTCTCAATAAAATACAATAGATTCTCCTGAGGCTCAGGAGGAAAAGTGCGCTTTTTCTTTTGTGCACCAGCTTTGTCCACGGCTTTTTGGGGCAGGGTTCGCCAGATATCATCGTATTGTTTGTAGGCGTGCTCTTCTCGATCATGCTGACGATGAAGCTCGTCCTCGGCCGACAGCGGTGACGGCCGATGAAAACGATCAACACCATGATCCATCAATGCGTGGCAAGCGTCGATTGTCTCCTCGACACGCGCGTCGCCATAACGCTGCTCACAGTCAAAGATATACTTGCGAGCAAACACCATGTAATCGACAATCGCATCGGCACTGGTCCATTGCTTAAATAAATAATTGCCTTTAAAAAATGAGTTGTGCCCATAGCAAGCGTGCGCAATGACCAGCGCCTGCATAGGCATACTATTGTCTTCCATCAAATAAGCTATACAGGGTTCAGAGTTAATCACCAGCTCGTAAGCTAGGCCCCGCTGACCCCGCCGGTAAGCCTCCTCGTTTTGGATAAACTCCTTACCGTAACTCCAGTGGCTGTAGCTAATGGGCAAACCAACCGATGCGTAGGCATCTAGCATCTGCTCCGAGGCAATCACTTCAATCTGATTAGGGTAGGTATCAAGGCCGTACTCTTTAGCAATAATGCCAATTTCCGCGTCGTAGCGCTTTAAAAGATCAAAATCCCAATCACCACCATGGGAGAGTATGGTCTTCTTTGGTTTTACTGAGCTCATACCGACTCCTTGTGAAACAGCTCGCGCAGTACCGGGTACACATCGCTGCGATCCATCACGGTACTCATCGCAAAGGTTTGATTTCGAATCTGACCATAAGCAGCCGCAAGCGGCGTAATACTGGAGGGACTGTCCGGTACTTCAACATAGGCGAAATATTTACACAGCGGCAAGATATCCTTGCTGAGTCTCATTGCGCTGCGCTGGGGATCACTACCAAACGCATCGCCATCCGACACTTGAGCACCATATATATTCCACTCGTTCGGGGAATAGCGCTCCTGCTGAACCTCAAGCATCAAATTTAACGCCGACATCACCACCGTGCCACCGGTCTGTAGACCGTAAAAAAAATTGTGCTCGTCGACTTCCTCGGCATTGGATGTATGCCTAATAAAAACCAGCTCAACCTTCTTGTACTTACGGCTAAGGAAAAGATATAGCAGAGTATAAAACCGCTTAGCGAGATCCTTCTTTTCCTCTGACATTGAGGCTGACACATCCATCAAGCAAAACATCACGGCTCTACTGATAGGTTTCGGCTCTTTGACGCGATGACGAAATCGCAAATCGTATTCGTCTAGAAATGGAATCCCGGTGATTCGCTTCTCAAGAGCATCGATCTCTTCTTGATCGCCACCAGCGCCCTTTAATTCTTCCAGCTCGCGTTTTAGCGGAGCCTTGAGCGCTATCCGACGCGCCATGGCATTTTTCACGGAGCGCGGCACCGACAAATTGGCAGGCACACCACTTGGCGTATAGCCGGCGCGGCGGTAGGTAAATTGGTCAGAATCGCCCAGCACAGTGCGTGCTAAACGCGGCAGCTCAAGATCATCAAAAAAAAGGTTCATGAACTCTTCTTTGGAAAGAGTAAACATGAAGTTATCCTGTCCCTCCTCTCCCTGGCCTTCACCACCAGATCCGCTGCCACCTCCGCCACCAGACTTGGGCTTGGCGATCGTATCACCGGTGTTAAATTCCTTATTACCGGGGTGTACCATTTCTCGGTCGCCGCCACGACCAATGCGGAATTTCGGTTCAGAAATATTCTTGGCTGGAATACCGACCTCACCACCGCGTGAGATATCGGTGATAGATCGGTCTGCCACAACGTCTGCCACTGAACGTTGCAACTGTGCCTTATACCGCTTGATGAAACGCTGACGATTAGTTGCGTTTTTGTTGCGATCATTCAGGCGGCGGTCAATAATCATTGACATGGTGCGCCCCTTTGATTGGCCGTATCATTAACTACCCTGATTTTCTAACCCGCAGATACCACTCAGACAACAAACGCACCTGTTTAGGCGTATATCCTTTTTCTACCATTCGGGTAACAAAGTTCTCATGTTTCTGTTTATCTTCGACAGAAGCTTTGGCATTGAAGGATATAACGGGTAGCAGTTCCTCAGTGCTAGAGAACATTTTCTTCTCTATGACTTCACGGAGTTTCTCGTAGCTGGTCCAACTTGGATTGCGACCTTCATTTTGCGCTCTAGCGCGGAGTACGAAGTTAACAATCTCATTCCGGAAGTCTTTCGGATTGGCTATCCCCGCAGGCTTCTCAATTTTCTCAAGTTCACCATTTAAGGTGCCGCGATCAAAAATAGCGCCAGTTTCAGGATCGCGATAATCTTCATCTTGGATCCAGTAATCTGCAAACGTCACATAACGGTCAAAGATATTTTGACCATATTCTGAATACGATTCCAAGTAGGAGGTTTGAATCTCTTTACCCACATATTCCGCATAACGTACCGCCAGCCATCCTTTAATAAACTCCAGATACGCTCGCTGTGTGTCTTCTGGTAGTTGCTCGCGAAGAATACGTTGCTCCAGCACAAACATTAAATACACTGGGTTGGCGGCAATCTCCGCATTGTCATAATTAAATACTGCCGACAACACTTTAAAAGCAAAGCGCGTTGACATGCCGTTCATACCCTCATCAATACCGGCGTAATCTCGATACTCTTGGAAAGATTTGGCCGCCGGGTCAGTATCTTTCAAAGACTCACCGTCGTAGACCCGCATCTTAGAATAGATGTTTGAATTCTCCGGTTCGCGCAGACGAGACAATACCGAAAACTGAGCTAGCATTTCTAATGTTCCCGGGGCGCATGGTGCCGCATGTAGCGAGCTGTGCCGAAGTAACTTCTGGTAAATTTTTACCTCTTCAGAAACCTGCAAACAATACGGCACCTTGACTATGTATACGCGGTCAAGAAAAGCTTCATTGTGCTTGTCGTTGCGGAAGGTTTGCCATTCAGATTCATTAGAGTGGGCGAGAATTATTCCATTAAAAGGAATAGCCGAAAAGCCTTCAGTACCTTTGTAATTACCCTCTTGGGTAGCTGTTAATAAGGGATGCAGCATTTTAATGGGCGCTTTGAACATCTCTACAAATTCAAGCAAGCCCTGATTTGCCAGACATAAACCACCGGAGTAAGAATAAGCATCTGGATCATCCTGCGCGAAGGCCTCTAACTTACGGATATCTACCTTGCCAACCAGAGTAGAAATATCTTGATTGTTTTCGTCGCCCGGTTCAGTTTTTGTGACCGCAACTTGCTTCAATACCGAGGGATATATTCTCACCACGCGGAACTTTGTCAAATCACCTTCGTACTCTTCCAACCGTTTAATCGCCCAGGGGGAGGATAAACCGGTGAGATAGCGCTGAGGTATACCGTATTCTTCTTGCAGCTGTTTGCCATCGCGCAGCGGATCGAATAGACCCAGTGGCGACTCATTAATCGGCGAGCCTTTAATGGCGTAAATAGGCGATGCTTCCATTAGCTTTTTCAAACGCTCAGCAATCGACGACTTACCGCCGCCCACAGGGCCCAACAAATAAAGCACCTGCTTACGCTCTTCTAAACCCTGAGCAGCATGTCTGAAAAAGGCGACAATTTGCGCAATAACGTCTTCAAGTCCGTAGAATTCTTCGAAAGCGGGGTAAAGAGGAATAAGGCGATTAGAAAAAATACGGGATAAACGCGGGTCGTTGCGGGTATCAATCAGCTCAGGCTTACCAATGGCGGCAAGCATACGTTCGGCTGAGGTTGCGTAAGCAAGTGGATCTTGACGACATAGGTCAAGGTAGGCCTCAAGGGACATTTCTTCGTCACGACCCTTCAGGTATTGCTCACGAACATTATCAAGTATGCCCATCTTTGCAATCTCCTTCTGTACTGCACTTTGACGCCAATCATTAGCTATTTAGCTTGCCAAATATCAACGCCTTAGAAGTGTGAAAACACATTGACTGTACTCTGTTACGAAACTCTCATCCAGTTGGTTTATCAATAAATAGATAAAATTATTAATAGAAAATAACAATATCTCGAACCCGAAAAGTGTCGAATCATGAAAAAATCATTACCTAAGCAACAATAATTCTCTATCTTCGATACTAGCTTTTAAGCCGCTATATATGTATGAACACGCACAGCTGTAAACGCACTATAAATGGATATTGGCGCTCTAATATCTCTACACGCCGCATCAACGCCAAGATGTTGAGTTAAACAGGTGTCAGCGCTCTATCTGACCGAGATTGGCATGCAACACACTGCCATTAATCACCGGGTTTTGTGCACAGAAGAATAGCGTTTCAACTATCTCGGCAGGGTCTATCAAGCGACCATAACTGACCATACCAGTGATCGCTGCCATCACCTCTGGATCATCACCAATATTGCCTCGCAACATCGCGGTGTCAGTAAAACCGGGACAGATACAAGCAGTGTGAATACCCAAACCGGCCAAGTCCTGCGTGGTAGCCCGCATCAAACCAATAACGCCGTGTTTACTGGCAATATAAGACGCACAGCCTGCTACTGCTTTCTCGCTAAGTGTCGAGCCCATATATAAAATTACCGAACCCGCCTTCATCAATGGTATCAGTGCGGCATTCAATTGCTGCGGCGCCACCAGATTGACCTGCAAGACATCCGCGAAATTTTCTGGCTCCAAATCCCTAACCGAATCGCCATCATGACGCGCCGCATTGTGAAGTAGCACTAATTTGTCGGCTTGCTTCACGACGGCTTGTAAATCATCAATGCAAGTATCCAGCCAATCACGTTTTTGCATATCGACGCAGAGTTGCTCAGCACCCGCTAAGTCGATAGGACGGCGAGACAGATTAATTACCCTGTAACCCTCAGCCAGAAAGCGTTTCGCGGTTGCGAAACCAATACCTTGGCTGCCGCCGCTTAGTATCAAAACCTTGCTCATAACACCATCTCATGTCGTGTGATATTTAGGGGTCAGAACAGCATTGATGGCCGGCAAGCAACCGTCAATACGTCCGCAGCGCACCATTTTGGATTCTTTTGACTTCCACGTCACTACTCTAGGCGCAAGGCCTGATTAGTCGCGAGTCCAGCTCGCTGAGCCCCACTGCCCCGGCCCAGATGACACCTTCATCACCAGTTCGGCAATTTCATTGCCTTCTATGAATGGCGCGTCAGTGAGTAATAGCTCTAATAGATAGCGAGCAAATTCCTCTACTGTGGTATTGCGGACTGGCAGCACTAGTGTGTCGGTTTTCAAAAAGGGGATTTCTTCGCCGTTAAACTCAGCAATATAGAATTCACCGCGCTCTACCACGCGCATATACGGCGACTCGGCGGGCAATAAAGTGTACTCATCAAGGCGCGAGCACAACTTACGCAAACGGGACTTTATTTCGACATAGCTGAAGCACATACCATTGTCGCCAACGTCTGCAGTGAGGTCTAGGCTGACTTTAAAGTTATGGCCGTGTAAGCGCTCTCGGTCTGTGGCAGAAAAAATAGTAAAGTGGGCGCCAGAGAATTTTAGATCTTCTTTGCTGATTTCAATACTGGTATAGGCTTTTACAGACATTACACTCACGATTCCTTATTGGTTGTAAGGCGACTTATTTTTACTTCTTAGTTTTTACTAGCTATCTGCGTCATCCACTTAAAAAATGCGGCGCTTCATTAGCTTAACTCAGCCAAGCAGGGCTTACACCCCTGAGTCATCGTAATTAGCTAAGGCTGACTCAACCGCCGCCAGCAGCTCAGACTCACCTAGGCCGTCACCATCGACGGTAATGTCGGCATAGCGACGGTATAGAGGGAGGCGCTCAATAAAAACGCCCTGTAAATCCTGACCAAGCGGACCGGCAATGCCTCGCCGAGTAAAATTCTGCACCCTCCGAACAATTTCAGGCAAAGGAATATCAATAAAAACGCAGATACCAAATTGGCGCAAATGTGCCATTGCCGCCGAACTGTATACGGCGCTTCCACCTGTTGCGACCACTTGGTTTATAAATTTACCTGCCAATAGTACCTCTGCCTCAATAGCGCGCAAATACTCATAGCCGTTGGCATCCAGCAACGCTTGTAAACTCAAGCCTTCGCGGTGGGCTATAAGGCGATCGGTATCCACGAATTGGACACCGCGGCGAAGTGCCAATGCCTCGCCAATAGTGGACTTGCCGGCACCTGGCATACCGATAAGGACGACACTGGACGACGTAATTTCAGACATAGACGGAAACAACACCTAGTAAATACCAAACGAACGCTCAATAAGTGGTCACAGTGCCACAAAAGCTCAGCAAGCAAAATACAGACGTAAAAACAAAAAACAGCAGCTATGGAAATAGCTACCGCCAAGGTTTTCATTCAAAGAGAGCTAAATGGGAACAACGATGAGGGGGAAAAATCACCCCATCGCGCCACGATGTTAGGACTGAAACATTTCTAAAATTGAGGAAAAATCACGCTGAGCATTGCCCTTGGTGGAAAATGAAGCATAAAGACTGCGGGCCAAGGCGCCCATAGGTACTGAACTCTGGGTGGCAAGACTATTTTCCATGGCCAAGCCCAAGTCCTTCAACATCAGCTGAACCATAAAGCCCGGCTGATAGTCGTTTGAAGCTGGCGCGGTCGGCATAACATTTGGATACGGGTTGTAGTTCTCTAGTGACCAATTCTTACCTGAACTGTTCAGCATAATCTCTGACAACACTTTGGGATCTAGGCCGTTGTTCGCGCCTAGCTGCAAGGCTTCAGCCGTGCCAACCATATGCACAGCTAACAGCATATTATTGCAAATCTTGGCTATTTGGCCGGCGCCGTGATCACCGGCATGAAAGATATTTTTACCCATGCCTTGCAAGACCAATTTGCCTCGAGCAAAGCCCTCGGCGCTACCACCACACATAAAGGCCAACGTGCCCGCTTGCGCCGCCTTCACGCCACCAGAAACCGGTGCATCAATCATTTCTAGACCACGTGCCGCAGCTGCCTCACCGACACGGCGGGCGGTCTCTGCGTCAATGGTACTGCAATCTATAAACAGGGTGCCGTCAGCAGCTTTGGCCACAAGACCTTCGTCACCGAGATACAAGCCAGCGACATGTTTGCCAGCAGGCAGCATGGTAATAACCGTATAGGCTCCGGCTAAGGCCTCAAGGGCGGTCGCAGCTTTTGATGCACCCTGTGCCACAACAGCATCCATAGCAGCTGTCACCAAATCAAACACTGTCACTTGGTGACCGGCTTTGACCAAATTGGCAGCCATTGGCCCGCCCATATTACCCAAACCGATAAACGCTACCTTAGCCATAATACCCACCTGTTTATTAGATCTAAGATGTCCAAATGAACACCTTTTATTATTCAAAAAATGAGACGGATGAAACCGCCTCAAAACCTTCTAGAAGTAATGATCACACACGCCGTTAAAGATCGAGCAAGGGATTTTCTATCCACGGCGCAGTGAAATGCTGCTCAATCAAATCTTGCGATACATCAGCCGGTGATGAGTGCTGCCAAGCCGGGTTACGGTCTTTGTCGATTAACAAAGCTCGAACACCCTCGGCAAACTCTGGCTGACGAATTATCGCCGTAGACAGCAGCATTTCAGCTTGAAATGCCGCCTTTAAACTCAGGCCCTTGCAGCGACGAATCTGTTCGGCAATTAAGCGTGCACTTAAAGGCGAACCCGATGTAAGTGTCGCTGTAGCTTTCTGCAGCCAAGGATTCTCAGACTGAGCGGCAATAATATTGTTAATTACCCCAAGGTCGTCATCCGCCGAACACAGCGCTGCAATTTCAGAAGCAGCCGCTTCGACATTACCGCCGGGCAGAACCGCTTTAGAGCGCGCAACAAAGGTCGCCATTAAATCAAAGACACGCTCGTGGTTTTCCGCCACACCCGTTGACCACAGTGTTTCCGTTAAGGCATTAAGAACATCACCCGCGTATTGATGCTCAACAAAGCCTTCGGCTAAACCTAGATACACAGCATCAGCCGCATTAAACGACGCACCCGTTAAGGCCAGGAACAAACCTGTATGACCGGGCATACGGTTCAAAAAGTAGCTGCCGCCAACATCAGGATATAAACCAATCGTGATCTCTGGCATCGCCAATCTGGTCTTTTCCGTAACAACGCGATAGCTGCCTGACGCAAAGACACCCATGCCGCCACCCATTACAATACCGTGGCCCCAAACAATGACCGGCTTGTCGAATTGGTGGAGCAAATAGTCAACGCGGTACTCCTGCTCAAAAAATGCTTCCGCGTACTCGCACGGACCGCCAGGCTGCTCAATAGAGGACTTATATAAAGCCTGGACGTCGCCGCCAGCACATAGGGCCTTTTGACCTGAGCCATGAATAAAGACACAGGCGATATCGCTGCGCTCGCGCCACTCACGGAGCTTTACCAGCATCAACTCAACCATATTCAAAGTTAGTGCGTTTAGAGTTTTTTCTACGTTCAGCGTGATAACACCGACCGAAGGACCACTGAGCGAACGTTGCTCTTCAAATAAAACTTCTTCTATACGATCTGTCATTAAGCGTTCTTCCATGCCGGGCTGCGTTTTTCAAGGAATGCGTTTACACCTTCTTTTTGATCCAAGGTGTCAAACAACTGAATGAAACGCTCACGCTCCAGCAGTAAACCCTGTGGCATTACTGCTTCGCGTGGACTGTGAATCAATTCTTTACAGAAGGTGACTGAAACCGGGCTTTGCTGAGCAACCTGCGCGGCCAAAGCCAAGGCAGCTTCTTTAGACTTGCCTGACTCAACCACTTCTTCAACCAGACCCAAGCTCAATGCCCTGTCTGCTTTAATCCGTTCGCCGCACAATATAATGCGCTTAGCCCAACCTGGACCAACCAAGGCGGTCAAACGCTGCGTACCACCGGCGCAGGGCAGCAAACCCACTTTTGCTTCCGGCAGCGCCATTTGGGCGTGAGCTTCTGCAATACGTATATCGCAGGCCAAAGCACACTCCAGACCACCACCCATAGCAAAACCATTCACGGCCGCAATAGACACACCGCGGAAATCTGCCAAGGCTTCAAAAGCCTGACCAAATTTCAAACCGATATCCTGGGCAACTGCTTTGTCGCCGCTGGCAAACATTTTTAGATCTGCGCCCGCCGAGAAAAACTTCTCGCCAGCGCCGGTGATCACCAAGCTGTATATGTTTTTGTCGGCATTCAAATTAGCGATCAGTTCACGCATACCACTTAATGATTCGGCATCCCACGTATTCCCACCAGGATTGTCGATAGTGATCAATGCCGTATGGTCAATAATCTCAACTTTTAGTTTTTCCGTGGGACTGTAGTTGCTCACTTAATCACCTCCAAGGCACCATCTAATAATAAACGCCGGCCAATAATGACCCGCATAATTTCATTTGTCCCTTCCAGAATTTGATGCACGCGACTGTCGCGCACATGCCGTTCCAGCGGGTATTCTTTGATATAGCCATAGCCGCCATGCAGCTGCAGCGCGTCGTTACAAATGTTAAAACACACATCCGTTGCAAAGCGTTTTGCCATCGCGCAGTAAATACTGGCTTCCGCATTGCCGCTGTCTAATTTGAAGGCCGCCAAGCGCACCATCTGCCGCGCCGCCACCAAATCGGTAGTCATATCAGCCAATTTAAACTGGGTATTTTGGAAGTTTGCAATGGCCTGACCAAATTGCTTACGCTCTTTCACGTAGTCAATGGTTGTCTCTATGGCAGCTTGCGCCGTGCCAATCGAGCAGGTCGCGATATTAATACGACCGCCATCCAAACCCTTCATGGCAATCTTAAACCCCTCCCCTTCACTGCCCAGCATATTAGCAGCGGGAACCACCACATCTTCGAAAATTACGGCGCGCGTTGGCTGACTATTCCAGCCCATTTTTTCTTCTTTCTTGCCGTAGCTCACACCCGCCGCGTCAGCCGGAATAGCAAAGGCGCTAATGCCCTTGGCACCATTGCCACCAGTGCGCAACATCACCACGAGCATGTCAGTTGAGCCAGCACCGGAAATAAACATTTTGCTACCGTTAACGATATAGTTGTCACCGTCGGCACGCGCCGTGCTGCGCAAATTGCCGGCGTCTGAACCTGCACCAGGCTCAGTTAAACAATACGAAGCCAGCTTCTCGCCTATCACCAAATCGCCACAATACTCCGCTATCAGAGCCGGTTTGCCATAGCTACCGATCATGCTCGTTGCCATATTGTGGATGGTTAAAAATGCGGCGGTAGACGTGCAGCCCCGCGCCAGCTCTTCCACAATCACACTGGTATCAAGCCGACTCATACCCAAGCCGCCAGCGTCTTCGGGGGTGTACATACCCATAAAACCCAGCTCACCAGCCTGTTTCAGCGCGTCTTTGGGGAAAATATGTTCAGCATCCCACTTGGCGGCATTAGGCTTGAATACACCCTCGGAAAATGACCGCGCACTTTCGGCGAACGCTTTTTGATCGTCGGAAAGGTTAAAGTCCATATTGTTCTCTTTTTATTTAGACGTAGATAAAGCAAAACGTCGCAATTCCAGCGGCGATTTGATACATGCAATTACTTAAACTTGGCCATAACTTTGCCAAATAGCACATCATCGGACGGAATCACTTTTGTAACTGCCAATGGCTTAGACACCCAGGTTTCATTGATCAAGTCACGCCAGGTAATATTGTTGTTGGTGCTATTGCCGCCCCATGAGCCGCAGCCCAGCGAGAAGGTCTGACGCATACCATTCCACAGATTGCCGCTGTTAGAGGCGGCCTGCGGCTGATTAACCATCACTCGCGATGTTTTGGTCGCATAGGCGAACTTCATGATATTTTCATCGCTATACGAGTAGATACCGCATGAGTGACCTTGACCTTGATACGCTTGAATTGCATTCGTCATGGCGATAGCGCCTTCAATATCTTTCACCGTGTAGAACGCCATCACTACAGACATTTTTTCACCTGAGAAAGGATGCTCTGGGCCGGTACCGGTTTCAGGCACGATAAAGAAGGTTTTCTCGTCAGGTAGATCGATACCCGCCATTTCCGCCAAGACGCTTGCCGGTTGCGCAACGATCCGGGGCGCAATATGACCATCTTCCCAAATAATACGCTGTAATTTGGCTTTTTCTTCAGCGTTACAAATATAACCGCCCTTTGCCTGAAGCTTTTCAAGCAGCGCTTCTACATTTGATTCAAAGGCGATAACGGCGTTGTCTGAAGAACACGATGCCGCCAAGTCTAAGGTTTTAGAGATGCGAATTTTTTCAGCCGCTTCATCTAAATCTGCGGTGTCATCGACGGTAATAACGGCGTTACCGGCACCCACACCCAGAGCAGGTGTGCCGCTGGAATATGCCGACGTGACCATTGGGGCGCCGCCAGTAGCCAAAATACGGTCGCACTGCTTCATCAGCTCGGCAGTACCCTCCATAGAGGGGCTATCCATAGAAATAACCAAATCCTCTGGCGCGCCACAAGCCTTGAGTGCTTCGCGCATCAAATCGCAGATCATCTTATTGGTTAGCTTAGAGCGCGGATGTGGCGCAATGATGATGGAGTTACGACCCTTGACGGCAGAAATTGCCTTAATCACCGGCGTCGCCTCTGGATTAGTGCAGGGCGTTAACGCACCAATAACACCAACAGGCTTGGCTATTTTAACGATATTGCGCTCTTTGTCGTCTTCCAGAATACCTACCGACTTGTCATCGATAATATCGAAAAGTGCTGCGCGGGTTTTCTTGAAAATCTTGAGAAACTTACCGTCGTAATTACCGAGCTGCGTTTCTTCTACGGTGAACTTGGCAATTTTCTCTGCCACGTCCTGACGTGCAACCGACCACACCATAGCGGTAATCAACTCATCGACTTGCTCTTGGCTGTAGTTCTCAATCTGAGCCTGGGCTTTACGTGAACGCGCAACTAGAGACTTTACTAATACTGCCTCTTCGCTTGTCGCTATGGCGGTTTCAGCAGCCATGGTATTTCTCCGGGTTATTTTTATGACTAACAATAGCGCGCCCAGACTTTTGCTGCCCGCGCATGAACAAGGCTCTATATAAACACATACCCACAGCGGGGAGGATTGACTATATTGCCGACTTAATGGACTATATTGCGCATGCAATTAAGTACACTTCACATCCAGTTAAATTCAATAAGTTGATATTTAACAGAGGCTTAATATGAAAATCACCTCTGACTGGCCACTCCCTCCACTAGGAATTCGCTTTCTTACACCGCAATTTGTGCAAACTCAACTCGCCGGCCACCCCCTCACCGAAGGACTATTTCCGATTGCCATGGGCTACTACCCCGCGGCCTTTGGTCATCGTATGCACCGCCAGCAGCAGGACAGCTATCTTCTAATTTACTGCATTGATGGCAAAGGCACCTTGATGTGTGACGACAAGCGCTACCGCATTAATAGCGGCGATATTATTCTACTGCCACCTAAGCACCACCATGCCTACAAAGCAGACTCCAAAGACCCCTGGACAATCTATTGGCTGCATTTCAATGGTGGCTTGGCCGATCATTTTTACCGGCACATTCAACTGAGTTCGCCATCATTTAATATTGGCGTGCAACCGCGAGTCGTAAGGATATTTGACGGCCTGTCTGAGCTGAGACGCAGCGGATATCAATTCGCAGAATATATTCAAGGGGGCCATCAACTTCAGGCGCTTCTCAGCTACATCGCCCTGCTGGTAAAACAGCAGCGCCCGCAAAGCGGAACGGCGCTGAACTGGGAAAGATTGCGTGCGACGATGCAGGAACACATCCACGGCCAACTTAATCTAGATGAATTGGCCGCCAGTGCAAAACTGTCAAAATACCATTTCACTAAAAAGTTTAAGGCGCATACCGGGCAATCACCTATACAGTATTTTATTAATATGAAAATTCAGCGCGCCTGTTATTTGCTAGACAGCACCAGCCAATCGGTAAAGCAAGTTGCCTCGGCCGTCGGCTATGACGACCCTTATTATTTTTCTCGTCTGTTTAAAAAAACCATTGGCTTGGCGCCCAGCGATTACCGTCATCATCGTCGAAGCTAGGCCCTAATACTAAATCAGTAATTCTCCCTTCATGGTCGTTACTGCATATCCCGACAAAACTACCACATCACCGTCTATGCAAATATCGAGCGCGCCACCACGGCTAGATACCTGCCGAGCAGAAAAGGTGTTCTTGCCGGTTTTAAGTGACCAATAGTGTGCCAAGGCGCAATGCGCTGAACCCGTGACAGGGTCTTCATTAATCCCTGCATTAGGTGCAAAAAATCGCGACACAAAATCTATAGGTGAAGCGCTGTCCGCCGCAGCGGTAACGATCAAACCGCGACTCTTTAAGGATGAAATACTCACCAAATCTGGTACAAAGCGCTGCACTGCATCCGCACTTTGGAGTTCAATCAAAAGATCTTCCCCCGCCTCAGCTGCGCCGCGCAGCAATCTTGAGTCAACCACGCTATGCGCCCAGCCACCGGCATCTACCTGAGAGGTCATTGTGAGGGGAAAGCGCATCGCCATAACATCATTATTCCGAGTGACGGTAAGCTCGCCACTGCGCGTTATAAACCGCAGAACCTCATCGTTAACACCAAACTCTGTCCATAGTGCATGCGCCGCCGCCAATGTCGCGTGACCGCACAAGTTGACCTCCATTGCGGGTGTAAACCAGCGCAAAGACCACCGCCCATCGGCCAAGGCTTCTAAATAGGCTGTTTCTGAGAGATTAAATTCAGCGGCGATCCCTTGCAGCTCCTCGTCAGTGAAGCCCGCCTCTAATAGACAAACCGCCGCCGAGTTGCCGCAAAATTTCTGCTGGGTAAAAGCATCTACCACCCGATATTTCATCTTAGCTCCTTAAAATCAAGGTATGTCCATGTCGTCCTACCGCAAAGCATAATACTTCACTAGACTTATCTCTATCGCCAGCACTTCCCCCAAGCAGAACACAGCGCTTGTGCTTTCAGTGACGGCTTTAAGACTAGCTCTTTTGGGATATTTAAACGAATAAAGCCCAGCAACGAGAATTGCTGGGCTTTATTCCGTAACTCAGCAAATGCCGAATTACGGGGGGATACCTCAAGTCGCTGCTTTCTCAAGCGACTATTTTTCTAGTGGCTGTTTTTCTAGTGACTATTTTTCTAGTGACTGTTTTTCTAGTGACTCTCTTTGTAATCACTGTTTTTTAATCTTCTGATAACTATGACTCAGGCAGTTCTGCGTTATGATAAATATTCTGCACATCATCCAAGTCATTAAGCATGTCCATGAATTTTTCAAACATGGTCACGTCATCGCCTTCAACCGGAGAGGTATTTTGGGCGAGGAACTGAATTTCATCAACGTCAAAATCAGCCACACCCATTTCAATCAAAGCCTGCTTCGCTTTAAAGTATTCTGTGTTGGGTGCAAAAACCGACACTTTGCCAGCTTCCTTCTCGATATCACTGACGTCAACATCGGCTTCCATTAAGGCTTCCAGGGTCGCCTCTTCGTCGTCACCATCGAAGACAAAAATCGCCGAGTGATCAAACATATGACTGACACTGCCCTGAGTGCCAATTTTACTCTTGGTTTTATTAAAGCAAAGACGGACATCACCGAAAGTGCGGTTTGGATTATCGGTAAGACACTCAACAATAACCATGCAATTACCAGGACCATAGCCCTCGTAGCGCGCCAGCGAGAAGTCTTCACCCGCGCCACCTTTGGCTTTTTCAATGGCTTTTTCGATAACGTGGGTCGGCACCTGATCTTTCTTAGCGCGCTCGATCATCCCCCGCAGCGCCAAATTCCCCGTGGGATCAAAGCCCCCAGCCTTGGCGCAGACGTAAATTTCACGTCCGTATTTACTGTAGACCTTGGCCTTGGCATCTGAGGTTTTGGCCATCGAATCTTTGCGGTTTTGGTAGGCTCTGCCCATTGCGCTGCTCCGCTTAAAATAACAAAAACCCGGATTTTACAGTCAGGTATTCAGATAGGGAAACTTTTCGTCACATTCCTGCCAATAACTCGCCTGCTAAACTGCCTTGTTAGAGCGAGATCTGCAGACAAGTCCAGTTTGTCACCCTAGAGTATATCAACGCAAAAACGCCTGACCGCCATCCACCGGCAGGGTATGACCGGTAATATAGGCTGCATCCGGCCCACACAAAAACACCACCACCCTGCCTACATCTTCCTCACAATCACCGACTCGCCCGAGCGGCACGGTACACAGAAAATCCTCGACATCATCGCCACCACTCTCTACCCAGCGACTCATGGCCGGCGACATAGCTAGCGGCATAACACAATTGACGCGGATATTATCTTCACCCCATTCACAGGCGGCGGCGCGACTCAGTGCGCGGGTTGCTTCTTTAGCGGCGGCATAAGCACCAAAACCTGCAGAGTCAGAACGCATAGCCGCAGAACTGGCGAGATTAACTACACTGCCTTCGCCCCGCAAAAAGGGGTAGCAGGCCTTCATAAAGCGGAGAGTGGCTAAAGGACCGGAATCCATGCCATCGAGGTATTCGTCTTCGTTTATTTCGAGGATATTGCCGAGCGGCACAATCTGAGCGTTATTGACTAGAATATCGACGCCACCGAATTCATCGACAATTTCCAGTACGGCAGCGTCGATATCGTCGGCCTCGGTAACATCGCAAACAAAGGCCTGGGCATCACCGCCGCGACGGTGAATTTCTGCACAGGTGGCTTCTAAGGTGGCAAGCGTTCGGCCCAGCACCGCCACCGTCGCACCTTCAGCGGCTAAAGCAAACGCAATACCAGCGCCAACGCCTTGCCCACCACCTGTTACCACCGCAACTTTACCTTGCAGAATAGCCATTACACACACTCCTAGCGACGAATGTGACCAGCCAACTGAGTTTATTCTGCCAGCTGCGCCACGCTTTTCAGAATTAACCGCACCAACAGAGTTTGTCTGCTGACACCGGTTTTTGAAAAAATCGACCGCAGATGTGTGCGTGCGGTATTGCGGCTCATACCAAGTGCCGCAGAAGCTTCGTCAAGACTTAGGCCATCAGACAGCAGCAAGGAGAGCTGCGCCTCGGTTGGCGTAAATCCAAATAATTGAATAATAACCGCAACCGGCGCCTCTGCGCCGTATTCAGGGTCACTGATAAAAATGGCTACTGTCGGCACCGATTTGCCTTCAGACCATTCGGTTACCGGCACCGGGCGGGCAATAACGCCTAAATCAGCAAAATCGCCGTCGCGCGGCACTCGCATCGCTTCAACAACCGTCGGCTCATCACCAATGCGATGTTCCAATATACGGTTAATCAAACGCTGCAATTTCTTGGTAGTCGCTTGGTCACCTAATAGCAGCTGGCCATCTTCAACACGAACATCCGGTTCGCGAATAATCAAATACTCAGCCATGCGGTTACAACTAAGCACACGACCATTCTCATCCAGAATAATAGTCGCCAATGACAAACTTTCCACTGCACCGGCATATAAATCGCGTTCAGATTCAACTTTGTTCAATCTCACATGAAATCGCAGTGCCCGCTCCAAGTGGGGAACTAGGGCATAAATCAAATCGCGATCTGCTTGATCAAAGCTCGCCGAGTGCTGGCCGCGAGCAACCCGCAGTCCGGCATTCATCTCGCCGGGGACAACAATATCCACCCCCAGAGAGTCGTATAAGCCCGCAGGTTGCATGCATAATTTGTAGAGTTCACTGTCCAGCCAGCCTTCACCGGGCACCATTTCCATCAGGCTTTTCACTTCGCCGGGACGCAGCGACTGAAAGGGATCCATAGCGAACAGGCGCTCTTGGTACCGGGCTATGCCCTCAAGATTGCCACCCACAACCCGCAGCACACCTCGTCCTTTCTCAGACGGTTTATTTAGAACCAAGGTTACTGATACCGCGTCCATCATTTTGCGCAGCACTGACAGGAAATCTTGCCAAGGTTCCTCTTCTAATGGACCTTGGTAAATAGTGGCAATTAATTCGTCAAAGGCGGGATTAATAAGCATATCGGCGCCAGCCAGGCCTTATTTATTTATTAGGGTCGCCAGTATAACTGAGAAACACGCAGACGTAAGGCCTTCGAGCGAAGGCCCATCAAGATGGCTTGATATAAACTACTAGCTCAAACTAACTATTTAGATAAGACCTCTGGCCTTAGCCATGTCTATTGCCAGATCTTCAATCATGTCTTCCTGACCACCCACCGTGCGGCGGCGGCCTAGTTCAACCAAAATGTCACGCGATGACACGCCGTACTTCGCCGCCGCGCGTTTAGCAAACAGCAGGAAGGAGGAATATACACCGGCATAACCCAAGGTTAGGGAGTCGCGGTCAATCCGAATCGGACTGTCCATAATCGGCGTGACCAAATCTTCAGCAACATCCATGATTTTATAAAGATCAATACCGTGATTGACTTCCATACGATCCATCACCGCAACCAATACTTCGAGCGGTGTATTGCCTGCGCCCGCACCCAAACCTGCCACCGAGCCATCAATACGATTGGCGCCGGCCTCAATCGCAACCAGAGAGTTCATCACCCCAAGGCTGAGATTGTGATGTGCATGAAATCCTAATTCGGTTTCCGGTTTGAGTTCACGACGCAGTAAAGCAATGCGCTCTTTCACTTGATCTGGCAGCAGGTAACCCGCTGAATCCGTGCAATAAATACAGTTTGCGCCGAAAGACTCCATGAGTTTGGCCTGCTCAACAATCTGCTCAGCCTCGATCATATGGGTCATCATTAAAAACCCGACGGTATCTAAGCCCATTTGCGCTGCCATACCGATGTGCTGTTCTGACACATCAGCTTCAGTGCAGTGAGTGGCAACTCTGATAGTGGTCACACCTAAATCCGCCGCCATCTTAAGGTGATCAACCGTGCCAATACCAGGTAGCAGCAGCGCTGAAATTTTTGCATTTTTAACTACGCCAACCACTGCTTTCAGGTAGTCCTCGTCGCTGTGCGCTGGAAACCCGTAATTCACTGAGGAGCCGCCGAGTCCATCGCCGTGGGTCACCTCGATCAGCGGTATTCCCGCCTCATCTAAGCCCTGGGCAATAGACTTCATTTCATCTAGTGAAATTTGATGCTGTTTGGCGTGCATGCCATCACGCAAGCACATATCGTGTAATACAACTTTTTTACCGCGTAAATCCATGTTCCTGTCCCCTTAGACCGACGCCAATGATGGAAGCGAAAAGCGTCCCGCCAGCATTTCCACTGCAAACATTTCTGCGGTGCGCAGCCCGGCAGCAGTCATAATGTCTAAGTTACCCGCGTACTTGGGTAGAAAATCGCCTAAACCTTCAACTTCCATAAAGATCGACACCCGATTGCCATCAAACACCGGGCCATTTTTCAGCCGATAACCCGGCACATATTTTTGCACCTCGGCAACCATGTCATTGACTGACCTGCGGATCGCGTCCTGATCAGGCTCTTCGTCGGTGAGACAGTGAATGGTATCGCGCATAATCAGCGGTGGCTCTGCAGGATTAATAACAATTATCGCCTTGCCTTGACGGGCGCCGCCGACTTTCTCAACAGCACCGGCTGTGGTGCGGGTGAATTCATCAATATTCTTACGCGTGCCCGGACCCACTGATTTAGAGCTCACGGTTGCGACAATTTCGCCGTAACTCACTGACTGCACCCGAGATACCGCTGCCACCATTGGAATGGTCGCCTGCCCACCACAAGTCACCATATTGACGTTGCTGCTGCCCGCAGCTAATGCGTCCTTAAGATTTACCGGCGGCACGCAATAAGGTCCAATAGCCGCGGGCGTTAGATCGATCATTAACGCGCCCTGCTCATTCACTTTGCGAGAATTTTCGGCGTGAACATAAGCAGAGGTGGCGTCGAAACAAATTTGCACACCGTCTGCTTTCATTGTGGGCAACATGCCGTCGACACCGTCTGCGGTCACTTTCAAACCCATCTCTTTGGCACGCAACAAACCTGGGGATTCTGGATCAACCCCCACCATCCACACTGGCTCAATCAGTTCAGAGCGTAATGCCTTCATTAGCAAATCGGTACCGATATTGCCGGGACCGATAATTGCTGCCTTAATCTTTTCCGCCATGGTGTTGCACTCTCTAAATATTAAGCTGAGACAGGGGGACCCGCCTTATACAAATTGGACTGACGCGCGGCCAATACCGTGTAATTCCATTTCCATTTTGTCGCCGGCAATCACCGGTTCCAGAGGTACCAGTGAACCGGATAAAATCACTTCGCCAGCCTTAAAGGGAATGCCAAAGCGCCCCAAGGTATTGGCCAACCAAGCTACCGCAGTAAGTGGATTCCCTTGCACAGCGCTTCCTAAGCCTTCGCTAAGCAGCACGCCGTTTTTCCAAACTGTAATTTTCAAACTCGGTAAATCATGATCGCGCGGATCAGCGCTTGCGTCGCCCAAGACATACACCCCGCAGGAGGCGTTATCGGCAACGGTATCTTGAATGCGAATATTCCAATCTTTAATTCGCGAATCGACTATTTCAAAGCACGGCATTATGCATTCGGTAGCGGCCAATACATCGGCCTCAGTTACACCGGGGCCCTGCAAATCTGCTTTTAACTTAAAACCAATCTCAGCTTCTGCGCGGGGCTGAATTAAGTTACCGAGCACCGTAACGTCAGCGCCATTAGGATAGGCCATTGCATCGGTCAAAAAACCGAAGTCAGGTTGATGTACACCTAACATGTCTTGCACTACCTTGCTGGTCACACCAATCTTTTTACCGACTACCACCTCACCGTCGTCTTCGACACGACGTTTAAGCATCTGCAATGAAATATAGTAAGCATCATCCAAGGTGATCTCAGGAGCTTGCTCGATAAGAGGTTGCAGGGGGTTAAAATCACGCATGGCCTCGTACAAGTTATCGCCGAAGATTTTTATCTGGTCTTTCTGCATCATTAGCTATTTCTCAAAAAATCGTTGGTATTGCGGTTGAACATATCGCGGTGTTCTACCATCACCCAATGCCCGCACTGAGAAACCAGTGTTAAGCGAATATTTGAACAGTTTTTAGCGAGGGTTTGGATACCTGTTTCCGGCATCATTTTTTCATTAACGCCCCAAAAAGCCAGTATCGGGCAGCTAATTTCTGACAACCGCGTCGCCATATTCGGTACAACCATCGAGGTTATAACTTGGCTATTCTGCTGCTGAAAAATACCCCAGCGCTCATTGATCAATTGCTCGTCAACCACGCTCTCGTCGTACACGAGTCCGCGCCGAATAAAATCTTCCAAGCGCTCGGGTGCCATCGGCCCAGAGGTAAACACCTCCTTCATCACCTGCATACCCGGCATATGAAAATAATCGGCCTGCTCCTCAATACCACCAGGCGCCATTAGCACTAACTTTTCGACTTGGGAGGGATTATCCAAGGTAAACTTAATGGCGATAGCACCACCCAAAGAATTGCCAATTAAAGAGCAGGAATTCACATCTAATTGATCAAGAAGTTGCTTAATGCATTCAACAAAAAGATCAAGGTGGTACTGCACATCTGCGGGCTTGTCAGAATAACCGTAGCCAATTAAATCTGGCACAATCACCCGATATCCCTGCTCAAGCAAATACGGGTAGTTGTACTTAAAATTACTATGGCCACTAGCGCCACTGCCGCTACCATGTAAAAACACCACTACCGGTCCACTGCCATTATCTAAATAATGCACGCGCTGACCATTAGGCAGATCCGCATAGTTTTGCTCGGGTAATCCCGCGACTATCGCTGCCATTATTATCGTTCTCCAGTAGCAGATTTCAGGTGTCTGAATCGGCGCCAAACTGCACACCCATCAACACTTTATAAGTGCCGCAATGGTAACGGTTTGGGCCAAACACCCTAATACCTCAAATGGATGACAGCTGCTGCAGCTAGCTACTGCCAACTACTGAATGACGATATCGCTGAACTGGGTTTCATCACCAAATATCAATCTTGGCGATGGCGGCAGGCGACTGTCTATATCTACCAAACCATACTCAGCGCCAAGCTCTGCAGCAAACCAAATCTTTCCGGTACGCGCCATACGGGCCTTATCCACGGCTAAAGAGGCAATAACACGACCGGTAAATTCAGGTGATTCCACCATATCTAGTAAATGGCCATACAACTCCGGTTCGGCAGCAAATACCGCCTGCGTGCGCTCAGTTTTTAACAATCCCATCCACAGGGAAACAACCGCGACCTGATGCGGCTTAAAATCTACCGCCATATCGTGAGCCATTTTATCAACTGCTGCTTTGCCAGCACCGTAAGCCGGGCCATGCATATAACAACGCCCACCGGGAGACGAGGTATTAATCACTAGGCCACCATATTTTATCAGTAGCGGCGCCGCGTAATACGAGGCGACATAGCTGGACCGGAAACCGACATTCAAAATATCTTGTAGGTTTAAAGGCTTCTCCCAAAAGGGACCGGATAAGGTTAAACCATCAGGCACACACAGGGCGTTATTCACTAAAATATCAAGTTTGCCGTGATCGCGCGCAATCTGCGCAAACAGCGCAGCAACCTCATCATCATTGCCGTGATCACACACCACCGCGACACCCTTGCCGCCTCGCCGGGTAATTTCTTCTGCTGTTGCGTAAATCGTTCCCGGCAATATTGAATCGCCCTCGGTTTGACTGCGACCAGTCACATAGACGGTCGCGCCCGCATCGCCCAGCGCCTCGGCAATACCTTTACCTGCACCACGACTAGCGCCAGTCACCAGCGCAATACAATCGTCACCTAAAAACATCAGCACTCCTTTTCTTATACTTTTTTATGCGTCTTATTATCGGTATTCAAGACTTGAAATAACATTGATAGCGCCAAAACCGGCGCCCAAAGTTCTAACAGGTGATAATAATAGCTATCGCCATTAATCACCCTCGCACGGATAGACGAGATAGTGGGCGCGGAAACCTGAGGGATTGCGATCGCAATAAGATTGAAATATCGTGGCATTCAGATAAGAACATCATCGCGGATAGTAATTATGCTGACATTTACCCGAAACATCGCGCCGCATGTCGACAAAGAATTAGCCCTAGCTGCCAGCGCCAGACGTCGCAACCATGCTGGGATTGAGTTCAAACACCTAGAAATTGCCCACGTGCTAGGCCAAGAGTCGACCTACCAGCACAGCAAATTACACTGCTTAATGTTGGTGTGGGGATTACGTCAGCGCCGTTGGCGCGCGGTTTTGGGGCAGCTTTTTAGAATTATAGGGGTCTTGAGCACAACAGCCATTGGCCTGGTACCACCTGTTAATAACGGCGGCAGCAATATCAGCCTATTTGCACCACACGCGCTGTCGCAGGAATATAGCGAAATCATTTTAAGGGCCAAGCAAGATCTGTAATTGAATCGCTATTGTTGTCGCAGCAACCACAGGGAAGCGAGCGAGCTCAGCAAACGGGTATTTCGCTTAGGCCATGCCGCAGCATTTCTTGTACTTTCTACCGCTTCCGCACTGACAGGGATCATTTCTAGCAGGTATTTTTTCAACCACCTGAGTGCCGGTCTTACTTAATAAGACAGTCAGCGCACTGATATCTTCAACTGCCGCATCGCTGAGATCGACAGAAATTACGCCGTGCAAATCAGCCTCTGACAACATCACCACAACTTCTTGTTTACGAGCCTCACTCGTGACCAGCAGGCTCAGAGGATATTTTTTACTACCGGCTTTCGTCATAGCCTTAGTCTGGTAACCATGATTAATATGGTTTTGTCGCGGATCGGTGCGACCTTTAAAGAAAAACTTCGACACGTTCACTTACCTATGAATGATCAAACGTTTAGGGATTGAAAGGAACAAGCCCACCACGCAACAATTGTGGCCAGCACAATACGTCGAACGCGCTTATTTGTCGCTATAAACCTGCCGCGCCTTCTAAAAATAATTGCCTGTAAAGACCTGTGTTGCGTCATGATCCCGATGTGTTTGAGTACAGGCGGCGCAAAAGAAAATAGCGCATCGCAAGATCACCATAATAGTAGTCGACCGCATTATAAGTAATCGATTGCTATATCTAGCTATGACTGCGACTGAGTCTGTGACGGCGGCGCATTCGAACTTGGAGTGGCAGCGAATCCAATGGCAGTGCCTAGCTCAACCCTAGAAACATCTACCGCTACGGATAATGTCTGCTTGCCGCCCCCGCCAAACACAACGCCTTTTAAGGGCGTCACGTCCGAATAGTCTCGTCCCCAGGCTGTCGTAATATGCTGATCTGCCGCCATAACATCATTGGTAGGATCAAAATCCTGCCATTCATCGCCGGGAATATAGACTGCAAACCAAGCGTGAGAGGCGTCTGCACCCTGCATTTTCACTTGTCCAGGAGGCGGCAGCGTTTCAAGGTAGCCACTAACGTAGCGCGCGGCGTAACCAAGACTACGTAAGACGCCAATCGCCAAATGAGCAAAGTCTTGGCAAACCCCACGACGATTTTTTAAGACTTCATCGAGCGGAGTGGCAACCGTAGAAAAACCTGGGTCGTATTTAAAATCTTTAAAAATACGGGAATTTAAAGCACTCACCGCCTCGATAAAAGGCCGGTTAGGGCGAAACAAGTCGCAGCCGAAATCGGCCAACTGGGGAGCAACAGCAATCATCGGCGAATTGAAGCAAAACTCAGAGGCACACATATCCTCTTGCCCAGCACCGGCACTTAAGGCGAGTAAAACCTCTGCGCAGGTAATCCCACCACTCAGCAAGCGCGGCTCAGATGGCGCTATTTCGACTTCACTATCTACTATCACTTCCAATGAGTGATGCGGTTTTTCCACGGTAAAGTGACACACCACGTTGCCAAAATAATCAACCCGTTTGATTCTACTTGTCGGCGCGGGAATGATACGAATATCACTGTAATTGACCCGCTGACCATTACATTCACGGGGGATTAAATAGGCCACGTTATAACCCTGATTCACCTGGCCGGCGTATTCGTAACGAGTCGAGTGCTTTACCCGATATTTCATGAAACACCTCTACCGCTCATCTCAACGGGTTGTGGTCCCGATGTATGATCGAAATAGCGATCTGCGAGTGCCTGTGAGGCCGCCTTGAGATCCCCGTCTAACTGCGTTAGTAATTTACCTAAATTCAAATACTCTCCAGCTTCCTCATCTCGCGTCGCGATTTCTTCCAATGGCGTGAGTAATAAATTATTTGTCGCGCGTAAAATGCAGCGCATATCTTCGCTTAGCTGGACGCTTTGACTGTGACCTTCCACATCTTCCAAGTGGTTGCGAAGGCTTTCCAACTGAAAGATGACTGACCGAGGGTTTTGACGATCAAACAACAACAGCTCCATGCCCTTATCTAAGCGATATCCACTGCGGTAGTAACGCTTATACACAATACGTGACTCTAAGCTTGCCAGTACTGGCTTTAACAAAGGCACGCCCTGGCCATCGCCTTTGTCTGTGACCAAAATATGACTAAGTAATTCAACTGTTTTTTGCGCGCGCTCTAGACGACGACCCATTTCCATAAATCGCCAGGCGCGACCTCGCACCATGCTTTCTTGGCTTAAACCACACAGCGCCAGCAAGCTAGTAATAAGTGGGTCGAGTAATTCTTCTGGCGCAGCCTGCAGGCTACTTTCAAGATTTTTATTGAGGTATTCCATGCCATCGCGAATATCGTTAATTAAGCGCAGCATGTCATTTGACAGCAACTCCTTAACCCCGTCGGCAGAGTGCAAAATAGCTTCCAGGCAGTGCGCGATACTCCCGGGCCGAGATCGATTGGATACAATATCGAGTAACTCGTGCTCCGGCGCGTCAAAATCGGCATCTTTGGCAGTAAAGCCTGGGAAGGTGCCGGTGACCTTTGTGACTGAGCGCAATAATACGCGGCGATTATCTGGCGATAGTGGTTCAATACTATTAAGCTCTTCAAAAGCAGTACGCACCAAACGTAAGCCCGACTCGGCCCGCTCGGCATAGCGACCAAACCAAAACAAATTATCAATAACGCGACTTGGTAAACTGAAATTGCGATCCATCTTTTGTCGCATTAATTTTTCAGGCTCAAAAACGCTGTCTTCTACTTCCGGCTCAGACGCTAAGATCCAAGTGTCTTTGCTGCCGCCACCATATTGGCTAACAATATGCTGGGTGTCGGTATGGGTGCCAATATGCGTAAGCCCCCCCGGCATAACACTATAGGAATTGCCACTGGCCACGGTGAATCCGCGCATCACTAAAGGCCGGCTACTAAACACTTTGCCATCTAATGCTGGAGTCTGAGACGGACGCACTGCACTTTGCGCCACATAATCTATTGGATTTGCCAACACCTTCGCCAACAAATCAACGCGTTCCTGGGCATTTAACTCAGCCACGAACAGGCTGTGACGACCGGGCACACGGCAAGTATGCCGGATAAGCAGCTCGTCAAAATGGGCCTTCACATACTCTAAATCTGCCTTGTCACCACACCACCACGTTGGTACCGAGTTCAAGCGCAGATCACGACCGAGAAAGTGACGAGCAATCGCCGGCATATATTTAGCTAAAACCGGACTTTCTAAAATCCCACTACCCAGCGGATTGGCAATGATCACACCACCGGCGCGAGCCACCTCGGTTAAACCGGGAACGCCCTGACCAAAACTATTCCGCGACGCCACAGGATCGGCCATGCTGTCGTCTATTCGACGCAGTACAACATCCACTTTGCGGAGACCGTCTAAGGACTTTAACCACAGTGCGCCCTTGCGAACCGTCAAATCTCGCCCCTGCACCAGAGGATAACCAAGGTAATTGGCGAGGTAGGCGTCTTCAAATGAGTTTTCTTTAAACGCACCCTGGGTAAGATACACAACTAAAGGTGCGTCTTTGGTTGGACTAAGCTCGGCTAATTTGCGACGCCACTGCAGAAAGAAATTAGACAGCCGATGAACATGAGCATCACGGAACAAACTCGGCATGACCCGTCGCAATACTGTTCTGTTCTCTAAGGCATAACCCGTGCCCGAGGGTGCTTGGGTACGATCACCAATCACCAACCACTCACCGCTAGCAGAGCGCACTAAATCTGCGGCATGGAATATAAGCTGATGCTCTCCTGGCAGACGAATACCATCACAGGCGCGAAGAAAGCCGGGATGACTAAAAATGGCGGCGGGCGGGATAACTTTGTTATGAATGAGCGTCCGTTCACCGTAGAGATCACTAAGAATAAGATTGAGTAGCTCAGAGCGCTCACGCAGCGCATTCTCAATAGATTCCCACTCCTGACTCGATAGAATCATGGGCAGTAAATCTAAGCTCCACGTATGGCTTACATTTTGCTGGTCGCCAGGACTGTAGCTGGCGCCGTCATCACGGAGTATTCGCTTGGCAGTGCGTTGTCGCTCAAGCAGGGCATCCATTCCCATGGCATTAAGGACCCGCATGGGGTAGTGCCAATGTTCGCGAACATTGCCGTCTGCCCCAATGACCTCGTCATATTGGTCATGCTGCGGTTTATAAACAAAACGTTCAGTTGACATGGATGTGGTGCCAGAAGCGTGCGTCGAGTAACAGGATTACCCTAGGTAAAAGGAACATCACCACGGTCCTAGTCGCAATTCCCTAATTGCAAAGCAATGATTATGCACCATATTAGAGCAGGAATCGCGACCACCACCGACAGCAAATCACGAGCGGGAAGATTACCGTAAGTCCCATACCTGGGCAAACACTTGCTTGACCGAGATATGCCTAATAAGGGCCCTTATGCTGGCTTAAACCAAGTATCTTGAATGGTCTGATGTACCACCATGGAATTTTTTTCAAGCTTGGTGAGATAGGCAGGGAAGCTAGTCGAAACGTCGCTATAATCACTGCCATCGGTCACGGTTTTCGAAAATTGATTTAAGCCGGTAACCACCAGGTCACTGGACGGCAATTGCCTTGCCGAGTCCTGCATCCGCAACAGGCCGCAGGCCACAGAGCGGGGAAACAGAGTATCTTCCAGTAAAAACCGCGCAGAGTCATCGCCATTTATCGCTACTTTCATGGTGCGACGATAGGGCATGGTGGCGTTTAACGTCCCCAACACACTACCCCAGACCGCATCCAGCACATGATTGGAGTCACTTTCAATAAGATCGCTGGACATGCTGGCGCCCGCCTCCAGAATACGGAGAGTCATATCTGCCCGTTCCAAGCTGCGCCCCATATTCAAGAAATGCCAGGCCGCATCTCGCCGCATGGTGTCGGCAATCAAGCCATTAATCTGCTGGCAGGTCTTAATGATCTCTTCCAGAAACTCATGCCGGTAACGGCGGCCTAAACCCTGGGAGATGTTTTCTGACACAAAGATTTGGAATTCATTGACCAACTCCCAGCTTTCCTGGGGCACCATGTCGCGAGTGGTGCGGATATTTTCCCTTACCATTTTCAGCGATGACGCCAAAGAACTTGGATTACTGAGGTCCTCAAGTAAAAATTTCACCACCCGCTTTTCATCTTGCACTGTGAAGCGCCGGTTATATTCGGCGTGACTACCACTGGCAATAACCAGATTGTGCCAACTGATCCCCGTATCTCTGGGTAAATCGAATAGCAAACCGGTATAGACTTGTATTAAGCGCGCCATACTTTCCACCCGTTCAAGGTAGCGCGCAAACCAATAAACTCGCTCTGCCACTCGCGATAACATCATTATTTTGCGTCCCCTTCCGCCACGATCCAAGTATCTTTACTGCCACCACCCTGTGAGGAATTAACAACAAGTGAGCCTTTTTTCAAAGCCACCCGTGTTAAACCACCCGTCGTCACCGCCAAGTCAGTACCCTGCAACACAAAGGGCCGCAGGTCTAAATGGCGAGGTTCCGCTTCGCCCACGCCCGTGACCACAGGCGCGGTCGAAAGCTTTAAGGTCGGCTGGGCAATATAGTTTCGAGGGTTTTCCTGCACGAGTTTACGAAACTCTTCATGTTCTTTTTTGGTCGCATGCGGCCCCACCATCATGCCGTAGCCACCAGACTCATTCGCGGGTTTTACCACCAACTTTTCAATATTTTCAAGAACGTATTTTAGCTGTTCAGGATCATCGCAAAGATAGGTTTCAACATTGGGCAGAATCGCTTTTTCACCTAAATAGTATTCAATCATTTTTGGCACGTAGGCGTAGACCACTTTGTCATCGGCCACCCCCGCGCCCGGCGCATTTACCAAAGTCACATTACCTGCCTGCCAAGCGCGAATAATACCCGGCACACCCAAAATTGAATCAGGATGAAAAGCCTCTGGATCGAGAAATAAATCATCTATCCGGCGATAAACCACATCAACCCGCTCGAGGCCGGAAATGGTTTTCATATAAACGCAGTCATCTTCACCAACAAATAAATCACTGCCTTCTACTAATTCAACACCCAACTGCTGCGCCAAATAAGCGTGCTCGAAATAAGCCGAGTTATAAATACCGGGGGTCAAGATGACAATTGCAGGCTGACGCACTTTGCGAGGTGACACCGATGCCAGCATATTGAACAATTTCGCCGGGTAGTCATCGACGGGTAATATACTATTGGTCTCAAATAATTCAGGCAAAACGCGCTTACTTATCTCGCGGTTCTCCAGCATGTAAGCCACGCCTGACGGCACCCGTAAATTATCCTCCAAGACATAAAATTTGCCGTCAGAGTCACGTACCAAATCACAGCCGCAGATATGCGCCCACACGCCTTTTGGCGGCGTAATTCCCACACACTCAGGACGAAAATTTTTAGAATCTTTAATAAGATGAGCCGGTACTACACCGTCTTTAAATATTTTTTGCTCGTGGTACACATCATTTATAAACAGATTCAGTGCCCGTACGCGCTGCTTAAGGCCCTCGGCGGTCTGCTCCCATTCCTTGGCGCTAATAACTCGGGGAATAAGATCAAAAGGCCATGAGCGATCTATATTTTCGCCATCGGAATAAACCGTAAAACTCACGCCCATATCGCGGACGGTGCTCTCTGCTGCTACCCGTCGGCTCTCAAGTTCTTCGCGACTCAGGCCTCCTAGATATTTCACGACGCGTCGGCTCGCCAGGCGGGCAACTCCTTTAGGCGTTATCATTTCATCAAAAAAATCACTGCCCTGATACTGACTCCAATCGATACCGCCAGATTCCTTGTCTGCACCTTTAGTCATTTATAAAGCACCTTGCTGAAAATTATTTTATTCCAAATCCATTGCGCACCAAAATAGCGCGGGGCAGTTCTGAGTCTCGCGTTGTGTTAGTGCATAATCGTTTTTATATAGCAGCTATGCCCCCAATAACCTCATACCTTAGGACCCACTGCAGCAATAGACAGGCCAACTTGCACAACATTCGACAAGCTTTAGCTAATATTTATTCCCATCATCACTTTTATTTATCGTTATAGCATACGCGGCTTTCACACCCAACAGCAGCTAAAATAGCTGCAACTCTGGTTTGTATCAGAAAAACTAAATAGCCGTTAGGGCCTAGGGCTAAGACCGTCAATAGCTCCGGCTTAGACATTAGCCGACTATTGCCGAACTCGCGAATCAATCTATCTTAGATTGTGATGATAGAGCCAAAGTTTGATGCAGCAGGGTGCAGGCTGACGGTATTACTCAATTATGAAAATTAAGCCACTTTCGCGTGTTTACCGAGTAAAAACCGCTCTTCCGCCATGCCTTCAGCAACCGCGGCAGTAGAGACGCCTCTTGCCACAGAACGTCCAAACACTTCAGTCAAGGATGCCGCAATAGTCGCTATATGTGCAGATGTACTTGCAGAACTCCCCTCCGCGCGCTGATAGTAAACATCGATAATCCCACCCGCATTAATCATAAAATCAGGCGCGTATAAAATATCTCGCTGCCGCAAACGCTCGCCTTGCGCAGTATTGGCCAATTGATTATTGGCCGCGCCAGCCACAATACCTGCTTGAATGGTCTCCACGGTATCCGCATTGATTACGGCTCCCATCGCACAGGGCGCTAATACATCCGCAGCAAAACCGAGTACCTCATCACAGGCGATAATATTGGCCCCAGCAAGGCGAGCCAACTCACAGTTACGAGTATTAATATCGGCGGCGAAAACCCTCGCACCCTCCAAAATCAGCAGCGATATTAAATGCCGACCAACTGCCCCCGCGCCTTGTATGGCAACGCGAACACCAGTCAAATCAGCGCTTCCATGCTTAAACTTTAAAGCCGCCTTTATGCCATGAAATATTCCCTCGGCGGTATAGGGTGAGGGATCACCACCATGGCGACCACCGTCAAGAACACCCGACACATAGGAGCTAGACTCCGCGATAATTTTTAAATCAGCCACGGTGGTGCCAGAATCTTCTGCGGTGATATAACGACCGCCAAGATCCTCAATAAAGCCGCCCATCGCCAGCAGTAAATCGCGGGATTTATTTTTACTTGGATCGCCAATGATGACCGCCTTCCCTCCACCCAAGGGCAGCCCCGCCAAAGCCGACTTATAGGTCATGCTCTTAGACAATCGCAGCACATCATCAAGTGCGCAGTCATCATTTACATAGGGATACATTCGGCAGCCACCCATGGCCGGCCCCAAATTGGAGTTATGCACCGCCACGATCGCCCGCAGACCACTGCGCGCATCATGCTTAAACGCAACAAGCTCATGACCGTCAAAATATGGCGAGTTAAATACTGTCACTCCGCTCTCCTGTTAGCCAGCTATTATGATAATCAGGCGGCATTATGAATATCGACTAGCTGCACAATATCGCCAGTCAAACGCTTAATAAGTTGATCGCGGCGCACACGATACTGAGCAATAGCTTCCACCTTCACATGGCCAAAACCACGAACATCATCAATCAGCTGGAATAGCTCAATGGCGATACTCACATTGTCTCTGCTAATTTTGGGTAAGACGGTATCAAGCTGGGCAATAAACTCATGAGATAAGGCCCGCTCTGCTCTGCGTTCCGCGCTGTAGCCAAATATATCCCATCTTGTTCCGCGCAGGCCTTTAAGCCTAGCTAGTCCCTTGAAGGCCACTAGCACCCAAGTTGAAAAAACTCGCTTCACCGGGAAGCCATCCGCGCCGATCGTCGAAAGTAAAGGCGGCGCCAAATGGAACTGTAATTTATAGTCACCTTCAAAAGCGTTGTTGAGCGTCTTCAAAAATTCGCCATCAGTGTATAAGCGTGCCACTTCATATTCGTCTTTGTATGCCAGTAATTTATGTAAAGACTTAGCAACCACGGACGTTAGCTCGGCCGCAACGCCGTTAATAGCTTCGTCCTTAGCCCTAACCGCGTTCAATAGCTCTATATAGTTGTCGGCATACTGTTTGTCTTGGTATTTCAGCAAGTGTTGGTAGCGATACTGAATAATATCCTCGACCTCACCCAGCGGCGACCAATGCTCCGCTTCGATGCCAGCTGCTTGACGTACCCCATCAATATTATGTGCAGCGTGGCGCCCCCATAAAAATGCCTGCTTATTAAAATCTACCGCCACACCATTTAAGTCTATCGCGTGATCAATAGCATCGAAGCTCACCGGCACATAGCCCTTTTGAAATGCGTAGCCCAACATAAAAAAATTGCTCGCCAAGGTGTCGCCGAGAAGATGACGGGCTAGTTCGGTGGCATCGACAAAGCTCACCTTGCCCTCACCCACCTCGTCAACAATCAATTGCTTCATAGAGTCCGCTGGAAACTCGGCATCGCGGTTGTAGATAAACTCTGCGGTGGTCATTTCGGTGTCGTTGATGACCGCAACTGTGCGCTCGACATTGACCTTGGCAATGGCTTCGTCAGATACCGACACCACCAAATCACAACCCAATAACAAATCAGCATCGCCGGCCGGGATTCTTACTGCATTAATGTCATCCTGCTTATTTGCCACCCGCAAATGACTTACTACCGGGCCAAACTTCTGCGCCAAGCCGGTTTGATTCATAGTGGCGCAGCCCTTGCCCTCAATGTGCGCCGCCATGCCCAGGACGGCGGTAATGGTAAGCACTCCCGTTCCACCAACACCGGTAACCACCAAATTCCATGGCCTAATTATTACCGGCAACACCGGCATGGGAATAAGGCCAAAGCTGTCGGCAGCGACCGCGGTATTCTTTTTAGGCTTACCGCCAATGACTGATACAAAGCTGGGGCAAAAGCCATTCACACAGGAGTAGTCTTTATTACACGCACTTTGGTCTATTTGACGTTTACGGCCAAGCTCGGTCTCCTTGGGTAATACCGACAAACAATTAGATTTCTTGCCACAGTCGCCACAACCTTCGCACACCGCTTCATTGATAAAAATACGGCGATTGGGATCAATCATTGTGCCTTTTTTACGACGGCGACGTTTTTCTGCCGCGCAGGTTTGCTCAAATATTAGAATCGAGGCACCGGCCACGCCTTGCAACTCGGTTTCAATCGTCAGTAGGTCATCGCGATGACTAATAGTTAGGCCATTCTTTTGTGGCCAAGCATAGTTTTCAGGATGATCTGATACCAAGGCAATACGTTTAATGCCCTCGCCACGCAGTTGCATAATAAGCTGTTCAATCGTTAATGAACCATCGAGCGGCTGCCCGCCTGTCATCGCCACGGCGTCATTATAGAGAATTTTATAAGTGATATTGACGCCGGCTGCAACGACCTGACGGATGGCCATACTACCGGAGTGGAAATATGTGCCATCTCCTAAATTTTGAAATACATGTTTATTGTCAGTAAATGCGGCTTGTCCCACCCAGTTCACGCCTTCGCCGCCCATTTGGCTAAAAGTAGTTGCTGGGCGGCTTGGCATCCACGTGCTCATATAGTGACAACCAATACCACCCATCACCACGCTGCCTTCGGGCACGACTGTTGAAGTGTTGTGCGGGCAACCAGAACAGTAATGCGGGCTACGATTTATAACACCATGCTTATTGGCGATAGATTGCTCTTTTTGATCGTAAAACCTAAGACGCTTTTCTATTTCATCACTTTTATAAAAGCGGCGAATACGCGAGGCGATGGCCCGCGCCACCATCGCCGGCGTCAATTCACTGAGGTTAGGAAGCAGCTCTTTGCCCTGTTCATCAAACTCACCAATAACACGGGGGCGATCTGCTACCGGCCAGTTATAGAGTTGCCCTGTAATCTGGTCTTCGATGATGGAGCGCTTCTCTTCTACCACCAGAATCTCTTCTAAACCGGCAGCAAATTCATGGGTTGTTAATGGCTCTAAGGGCCAGGGCATACCGACTTTATAAACCCGCAAACCAATTGCCGCCGCTTGACGCTGATCTATTCCTAGGTCTTCCAAGGCCTGCAAGACGTCGAGATAAGCCTTGCCGCTGGTCACAATACCCAAGCGCGCCTTGGGGCTATCGATAACAATGCGATTCAAATTGTTCGCACGCGCAAAAGCACGCGCGGCATAAATTTTATATTTATTCAGTCTCAGCTCTTGCGCTAAAGGCGAATCGGGCCAGCGCGCATGCACGCCATCAGGCGGCATCTCAAAGTCCTCTGGCAGGACAATTTTAACGCGGCGGGCATCTATCTCGGCGGAAATCGCCGAATCCATATTTTCGGTTATCGCTTTAAGTGCTACCCAACAACCGGCGTAACGAGAAAGCTCCCAGCCGTAAATACCCAAGTCCAAGACCTCTTGGACATTAGCAGGCGCAAGTACAGGAATAGATGCCCCTATAAACATATGTTCAGACTGATGCGGCAATGTAGATGACTTGGCGGCATGATCATCGCCAGCAACCGCTAACACACCACCAAATTTTGAGGTCCCAACCGCATTGGCATGTTTGATCACATCCATACTGCGATCCACCCCGGGACCCTTGCCATACCACATACCAAATACGCCATCGTATTTGGCATTGGGAAACAGACCCACCTCCTGACTACCGCGCACGGCCGTAGCCGCCAAGTCCTCATTCACGCCCGGAACAAATTGAATATTGTGTTTATCGAGGTATTTCTTGGCTTTCCACATGGCCTGATCGACACTGCCTAAGGGAGAACCCCGATACCCTGAAATAAAGCCCGCGGTGTTTAAACCACGCTCTACGTCGCGTTGATGCTGGAGCATAGGCAGACGCACTAAGGCCTCAATACCCGTCATGTAAGCACGGGTATGATCCAAACTATACTTGTCGTCCAATGAGATTTTAAAGGCGTGCTCTGACAGAGGCATAGGTTTTATTCTCCGACAATGGCTAGTAAACGTCTAACCACCAGCTTATGTTTTACACGCGGAATTTATTATTTTATTCATGCAGGAAATAGGTAATAAGATGCATTTATTATGATAAATAAACATCTAAAACGCATAATTTACTACAAAGTCATGAATTATATGGCTATTACCACTGACTTATCCCCGCGCAGCAATACTCTATGTTCCGCGCTTTGATGCCATCATCGTCAGAAACAATGCCGCCGTTGCCAGCGCATCGCTCATGGCATTATAAGGAGGATATTCTGGTAGATTATAGCGCTGCCAGTATTGCTCTTGGCGCAGGTCACCGGAACGGATTATCAAATACCGAGAATTCAGTCGCTTTGTTTCAAATGCGAGAATATCGACAAACGGCATTAGCAATCTCGTGCCGTGAAAATGAACACATCATTAATCCAAAAATGCCATATCGCTCACAGCACAATAAAGGATGAGCACCCGCACTTTTAAGACCTCGAAGAAAAATGACATCACGCAACTACGGAGAGAGCGTCGCCCGAATCACCGTCACGAAGATGATGAAAGAGCGCACTGTGGCCAACACTATTATTAGTGCGCAATAGATATGGGCCGGTCCGGAGCATATCAATCTGGCTATTTTCACGGAGAAGCTAGGCAATACCTACCGCCTCGCCGTCGTCGGGTTTCAATCTAGTGGTTTGCAAATCCACCGCCAAATAGCGATTTTTGTGATTCTAGCCTAGCCAGATTTTATTGCTCCTCAGCCATAATTTCCGCAGGCCGGCTATAGGTATACTTAAAAGCAAGCTCATGCGCCGTCATCAGGAAGGGATAGCTGCGCTACTCTTCGCGGAGCTTAGTTAAGCCAACAAAACGCGATAGTATCGATTGAAACTCACCTTTGCTAATGTCCACCATCTCCAGCACTCGACCATAGAGCATAATGGTAGGCACATTTCTGCCACCTAATTCTTTTTGGGTTTCATGCAGGCAATACAGGATGGCGCGTTCCTTTTTATTTAAGCCGTCGCGAACATCTGGCAGATTCTCAAAGACGCTGGAATGATAATCTCCGGTGTTTTCGTCTCTGTTCACACGGCCACCGTGATAGTGAACATCTTTTTGTCTTCCATCCCCACCATTCTGCAAAACATTTGCGTGTATCCATTAAAACTGACAAAAATCACTAGACTCTGCAATGAATATTTCATCATCGCAAATACCGTTTTAAATCATTAAGTAAAACAAAGAGTGGACCATACATAGCATCACCGCGTGCCCTATGCGTCGCAGACGAGTCGACAAACGCTGCTACGCCTAGACTAATTGACTCTCCGATATCTGCAGATTACGAGCACTGTCGAGCGCCGCAATATTGGCATTAATAGATGTACTCATAAAATAAGAAAACTAATATCTACTTATAACACTAACATATCGGCCATGATTTCAAAAAAATCAACTGACTTTTTGACGTCTGGCTGAAATAAATAACATTAGAGTAACGGTCATTTCTGACTAGCCGACCTCTACTTAAGATAAGTAATAAGGCGCATCAAAATGCGTCATGGAATTATCAGCAGCCCAAAATTTGCGGCCAGCAACTGCTCTATGTTTGAGCGGCATCGAAAGTAATTAGTGTCCATAAAATGAGAATATCTAGCATGAAAGATAACGAAAACGTATATTAAATAGACCTGAAACGCGCTAGTATTTGCATAATATTTGCCACAAACTAATTCACATTTGAATAAGGTTTGCATTATGAGCATTGAACTAAGCAAGCAAGACCTTAGTATTCTCGCCATCCTTCAAACCGACGCTAGCAAAACATCAAGCGACGTCGCGGATATGGTGGGTATGTCGCAATCACCCTGTTGGCGGCGCATCAACCGGATTGAGCAAGATGGTCTGATTCGCAAAAAAGTCGCGTTGCTAGATCGTCATATCTTGGGCATGGATTTGGTGGTATTCGCCACCATTAATCTCACTGCATCAGGTCGCCAAAATCTGGAAGAATTTGAGTTTTCAGTTGAAAACTTTGATGAAGTTGTTGAGTGCTACACCATGACTGGCATTTGGGATTACATGTTAAAAATTATTGTAAAAGATATTCGAAATTACGAAAGCTTTGTCCGCGACCGCCTATTAAGACTACCTATGATTCGCGAAATTCACTCGCACATTGCGGTAACAGAAATCAAAAACACCACCGAATTACCGTTAAAAACCCAGCTTTAATGTCTGGATTTCCGCCTATGACTGATAAGACATAATTTTCAAGGACCCACTTTGGGTGTAAACCAAAACACATTGGCCTACACCTCTTCTGCAAGTATCCCCCCGTACAGCCAATAGCATCCAGCCAAAATCAGGGCAAGAAAAACTACAGTAACAGACGTCGTATGTCCTTTAGCAATTCACCCATAAAGGTAAAAAACTGCCCTGCATCAACACCATTGATAGCGCGGTGATCATAAGATAAAGACACTGGCAACATTTTACGTGGCATAAACTCGCTGCCATTCCACTGCGGTTTTACTGCGAGTTTGGAGACCCCCAGAATAGCCACCTCTGGGGCATTAATAATCGGCGTAAAGCCCGTACCGCCAATATTGCCAAGGCTAGAAATAGTAAAACAGCCGCCCTGTATCTCTGCAGGCTTGAGTTTGCGGCTCTTGGCCTTTTGTGCCAGCTCTGCGGATTCCGCCGCCAGCTCCCATAAGGATTTTTTATCGACATCGCGAATCACCGGTACCACTAAACCAACAGGCGTATCGACGGCAATACCAATATTGACGTATTTCTTGAAAATCATACTCTCGCCGTCACTACTCAGAGACGCATTGAATTTTGGGTAGGTGCGCAAAGCGAGGGCAGCGGCTTTAAGCAAAAACGGCAGCGGCGTGAGCTTAACTCCACGCAGCTCACTCTCTCTCTTAACACTGGCGCGAAAGTCTTCTAACTCGCTAATATCCACATCATCGAACTGAGTCACATGCGGCAAGTTCAACCAGCTACGGTGCATATTCGCCGCGGTCAGCTTGGCTAGCTTAGTTGTGGCCTGCACATCGATCTCACCAAACTGGCTGAAGTCGATATCGGGGATAGCAAGAATACCGGCGCCGCCTGCAGCTGCAGCAGACTTGCCGCTAGCTAGATCTTTAACAAATTGTTGTAAATCTTCTTTGAGAATACGTCCACGCGGGCCGGTACCCGTCACCTGCTCTAACTCTAAACCGAATTCCCGTGCCAACTTTCTAACCGCAGGTCCGGCGTAAATATCGGCGTGGCTAACGATGGTCGTCCCGGCCGGCTCTGACTTACTCACTGCAGGCGTCGGCGAAGCGGCCGGGGGCACTGATTTCTCTGCGGTTTGAGCAGGTTTTACTGGCGCTACTGCGACAGTTTTTTCAGGCTCAAGCTGTTCAGCGGCAGATTGACACTCAATTTCCGCAATGATGGTGCCTTGCTTGGCGCTGTCACCGACTTTAATCGCTACCGACAAAATCTTACCGCTATGCGGGGACGGAATTTCCATAGAGGCTTTGTCGGACTCTAACACCACCAGTGAATCACCTTCGCTAATCTTATCACCCTCAGCGATACAAACTTCTATAACCTCGATATCCCCACTGCCGCCAATATCAGGCACTTCGATGGTTTCACGCTTAAGACCCGCAGATACTTCCGGTTCATCTTTTGCCGAAACTGGCTCAGCCTTATCTGTGATTTCTGATTCTGTGATTTCCGATTCTGGGGTTTCTGGTTCTGAGGCTTCAAGCTCTGAGGTTTCAGTAGCATCAGTCTTGCCAGCAGGTAGTGCCTCGGAATTATCGACAGCGGCGTCCGCCTCTACCTCAAGCTCGAGGATCACATCTCCTTCGCTAACCGTGCTGCCGTCCTTAATACTAATGCTCAGTACTTTCCCGGCCTGTGGCGAAGGAATTTCCATCGATGCTTTATCAGACTCCACTACCACCAAAGAGTCTTCTTTCGCGATGACATCGCCAACTTTTACACAGATCTCAATGACATCAACCTCACCGCCACCTAGATCAGGAATTTTTATCGTTTCTTTAGCCACAAATAAATCCTTCTTAAACAATTAGCTGCACAGCGGATTGGGTTTATCCATGTCTAAACCAAAAGTCTTAATGGCTTTTGTCACTTCGCTTAGAGCCAGCTGACCGTCGTCAGCTAAGGCTTTTAATGCCGCCACCACAATATACTGGCGATCTACTTCAAAGTGCTGACGCAACTTCGCGCGGGTATCAGAGCGACCGTAGCCATCAGTACCCAGCACCACATAGCGAGACTCAATATAAGGCCGCAACTGCTCGCCATAGGACTTAATATAGTCTGTAGCGCAAATCAATGGTCCCTGCTTGCCACGCAGCTGCTCGGTCACATACGGAAGCCGAGGCTCACTTTCTGGGTGTAGCATATTCCAACGCTCGCAATCTAAACCATCACGGCGCAGCAGATTAATACTGGTTGCACTCCAGACATCGGCGTCAACGTTATAATCTGCTTTGAGTATTTTTGCGGCAGCCTCTACTTCCCGTAAAATAGTGCCACTACCCATCAATTGCACTTTCAATTTAGGCTTTTTAAGCGCCGATGGTGCAAGGCAGTACAAGCCCTTAATAATGCCTTCGGCGCTATCTTCAGGCATATCTGGGTGACTGTAATTTTCGTTCATGACGGTCACGTAATAGAAAATATTTTCCTTGTCTTGATACATCCGCCGCATACCATCTTGAAGGATAACAGCCAGCTCATATGAGTATGTCGGGTCGTAAGACACACAGTTAGGAATCATATTGGCCATTAAATGACTGTGGCCATCCTGATGCTGCAAGCCCTCTCCATTAAGTGTGGTACGCCCTGCGGTCGCGCCAATTAAAAAGCCCCGCGCTTGAGAGTCTCCGGCAGCCCATGCCAGATCCATAATCCGCTGAAAACCGAACATAGAATAAAAAATATAAAACGGAATCATCGGATAATGATGATTACTATAAGAGGTCGCTGCCGCCAGCCACGCCGAGAATGCACCCGCCTCAGTAATACCTTCTTCGAGTATCTGGCCTTGTTTATCTTCCTTGTAAAACATGACCTGATCTGAATCATGGGGTATATAGCGCTGGCCTTGGGAGGAGTAAATACCTAACTGACGGAACATGCCTTCCATACCAAAAGTGCGCGCTTCATCCGGCACAATGGGCACGATACGAGAGCCCACTTCTTTATTTTTTACCAAAGTGGACAGCATGCGCACAAAGGCCATGGTAGACGACACTTCGCGCTTACCAGTGGACTTGAGTTGGGCGCTAAAGGTATCGATCGCAGGCGTTGTTAAAGCCTCAAAGTCTGCCTGTCTAGCCGGTAAAAAGCCGCCAAGCTGTTCACGACGCTTACGCATATACACCATTTCAGGGCTATCTGTGGCCGGACGATAATAGGGTACTGATTTTAAGTTATCGTCACTAATTGGCACGCCAAAACGGTCACGGAATTTTTTCAATTCTTCTAAATCGAGCTTCTTAACCGAATGTGCTTCGTTCTGTGCTTCACCGCCGTCGCCCAAGCCGTAACCCTTAACGGTCATAGCTAAAACAACGGTCGGCCGACCTTTAGTTTCCATGGCCTGGGCGTAAGCAGCATAGACTTTATAAGGATCATGACCACCACGATTAAGATACATAATATCTTCGTCTGACAGGTCTTTCACCAACTCCAGCAACTCTGGATATTTGCCAAAGAAATGTTTACGAGTGTAAGCACCCCCATTGGCCTTGTAATTTTGGAGCTCACCATCAACCACTTCGTTCATGCGCCGACGCAATAAACCAGTGGTATCTTTTTCTAATAATTTGTCCCAGTGCCGACCCCAAATAACTTTAACGACATTCCAACCAGCGCCGCGGAAGACACCTTCTAATTCCTGAATAATTTTGCCGTTGCCACGCACCGGCCCATCAAGGCGCTGTAAATTACAGTTAACGACAAAAATGAGATTATCCAGACTTTCGCGACCAGCTAGCGCGATAGACCCCAGCGATTCGGGTTCATCACTCTCACCATCCCCCATAAAGCACCACACCTTGCGATCACCATGATCGACCAGCCCGCGACTTTGCTGGTATTTCATTACGTGCGCTTGGTATATCGCTTGAATGGGACCCAAGCCCATACTAACAGTAGGAAATTGCCAGTAATCAGGCATCAGCCATGGATGGGGATAAGACGACAAGCCCTCACCATCGACTTCACGCCGGAAACTGTCCAACTGCGCTTCATCAATACGACCCTCAAGGTAAGAGCGCGCATACATACCCGGCGAGCTATGACCTTGGTAGTAAATTAAGTCAGCCTGTTCGCCCCCACGAAAAAAGTAGTTAAACCCCACATCGTACAAGGTCGCAGACGACGAAAAACTCGAAATATGACCACCCAAGCCCTCGTTATTATCATTGGCGCGCATCACCATGGCCAGGGCGTTCCAGCGGATCATAGAGCGAATTTTACGTTCCATAAATAAGTCGCCGGGCATACGGCGCTCATTGCCGGGCTCAATGGTGTTACGAAAAGAAGTGGTAATTGCAGAGGGAAGTTCAGTGCCTGCACGCGCTGCGTGCTTGGCCAGTCTTTTCATCAAAAATGCCGTGCGCGCGCGCCCCCCATTTTTTAATACACCATCAAGGGCTTCTAACCACTCTTGGGTTTCTTGGGGGTCTAGATCTTCGCGCAAATCATGATCTTGGTACATACACCGTCCTTTACAAATACAGTGGGCTGCCCAGACCAGCAAGCATTGTGCTTGAATGTGTTCCGCTTACAACTGATTAGCCGAAGAGCGATCAGCTCCGCGATCAGCCTGTGAGTGACGGTTATCACCTGGCCTAGCTGGGTGAAACGCGAGCCTTTTGAGCAGGCGAGCACCCGAATACAGAAGTTATTAGCTAGCCTCAAACTCTGGCTTTCAGCGTTTGGGCGACGTAAATTCTCACAGCTTTTAAGCCATAAATCAACTGAATGCTACTATTTTTTATATGAATAACTTATCGCATCATTATGGTAGATTGTATCAAAAACAAGGGCTTACGCCCCACTATAGCCCATCTCCAAGGTATCACTCAAAACGATACGCTGGCAACGCAGCCTTAAATTGGCCGGGTTCTCCACTGGCTTTACCCATGGGCACGGCCTGCGGCCACTTGCCACTATTATAGACCAACAGCGCGCGCTGCCCGGTCTCACCAAGATCACTCTGGGTCAGTGCCAACCAGTCGGCATACTGTAAATCACCTAGCGCCTCGACTAATTGATCTCGGCTATTAAATTCTGGATAGTTATCCAGTAAATCCTGCCAGTGACGTCCAGCCGCATCCCACAAATTTTCCGGCTGCTCGGCAAGGCGCAGCGACAGGCTAGCCTTATGTTTTTCAAAGCTTGCCTCGTCAACGCCAGCCTTCAGCCACTGCTGGATATACGCCGTAATTTCGCCTTGCACAGACGCGGGATCTAGCACTGGAGATTGCACCAAAAATATCAGCCCTGCCACGTCGCGCTGAGGATATACGCTGGCGCTAACAACATAGCCCAACTGCTTGGTAGTCCGCAGCTGATGATAGAAGTCGGCGCTTAACATTTGCGCCGTTAAGCCCATCGCCACCCTCGCTTGCAGACCACTAGCTGCACTCTGTAAATACATCAACACCGCGCTATCGTCGTGTTCTGCCGGTATTTTTCTCACCGAAGTACCCACTGGAAGGTGAGTAATAAATTGCGCCGGTGAACGTGTTTCTAGCGTCATGGGCAGCGCCGCGTCCACCAACCCAGCTAAGGATCTTGCGTCTGCCTCACTAAAGTTACCGTCTACCAGCATGCGTATATGTAGATCTTTCATCACGCTCGCCACATGGCTGGCCACCGCAGACATTTCCGCCTTTTGGGTTGCCGCCTCGTGTGCGCTCAAACCCGGCGTTTCCCGGCTCAACATGCGCGGCAACTCAGCAATCACTTGTTGGTAAGGTGACTGCCTACTAGCGTTTTCAAACTGCCGCAGACGCTGCGCCTTCAAGCGACTAAACCGCGCTTGCTGCCATTCCGGGCTTTTCAACACCAGCAGCAGCTCGCGCAATAATTCACCCTGTTTTTGGTTAAATCCACCAACACTAACTTGAACACCACGCCAGCCTACCGACACATTAAAGTCCAAGCCCGCAAGCTGTGCGGGGTAGGAAAGCTCGTTGAGCTGATCCTTCACCATCTGCAGCCACAAATCGCTTTTTGCCCGCCGCTCAGCATCCGCTGCCACTTCCTCGGATTCAAGTAGCAAATACACTCGGCCCTTTGGCAATTCAAAGGTGTCATCAGTATTCAGCCATAGCTCTACTGGCGTATCGGTAAGCAATTTAGGGATGGCAGAACTATCGCCTTTCTTGAGACTAAAATCTGAGGCAACAAAATTATTTTTAATTGGCAGGCCTAGACCTGCGGTATTCGCAGAGGTCCACCCGCTCAATTGATCTGCAGTGATGTCGCGCACACCATAGGAAACCTGATAGCGCGATATCTCGAACTCGGTTTCCACGCCCGGTGCAACCAAACTAATAAAACTATTCTCTGGCGTCATGACTTCGAGAAATTCTGTTAACAAGCCAGGGCGATACTCATCCATTAAATAAGGACCGCGCAATAACTCCCGCGCGGGAAATTTTTGAAGGCCCATCGACAACTGCACGACCTCATTAATAGCAGCTGGCTGCGCACGGAACATAAACTCCTGATTTGCCAAACCCGACTGCTCGTTAAAGCGCCACTCTTCAATACCCTTGGCCCGCAGCAGCTCAATGCCCTCATAAATAAGGCCGGCAATCTCATCCACATGTTTAAGACCGGACTCCGTCAACGCAACGTCAACGCCAAACAAAGCACCACCCTGATAATCAAAACTCTGTCCAGCACGCAGGCTATCTGCCCAGCCCCGAGCTTTAAGCACCGATAACAAGCTACCACTGCCTTCGTGACCCAGAATATTGCCAATATAATTCAAGGGTTTAACATGCCAGTAACGCTCAGCGTCTGGCACGGGAAAATTTATCGACAAGGAGCGGCGATTTTGTACTGGCTGAATGTTTATCCAGCGAGGCAAGGTACCCGCTGTGAACAAAGCTTGCTCAATGGGCGCAAGATCACGGCCGCGATTTTTCACCCCAGCAAACTTAGGCAGTACCATGGCCTCTAATTGATCGAGTGATTCACGACCGATCACCGTTAGAGTCATGATATTGGCTGAATAATTCTTGCCGTAAAACGCGAGTAACTGTTCGCGCAACGCGACTTCATTATCACTGCGCAAGGTCTCGAGATTGCCGACTGAAAATTTAGCAAAGGGATGATCTTGATTTAGCTGCGCCTTAAACACAGCCAACTCTCTGCGCCCATCATCACGTATACGAGCCCGGTACTCTGAGTTCACCGCATTCACTTCACGCTGAACATATTCGGCATTAAACAAAGGTCCGACGAAAAATTGTGCGAACTGATCTAGAGCCGGCTCTAATGAATCCGCACTAATATCAAAAAAATAATTGGTATGTTCAAAAGAGGTAAAGGCATTATGACTGCCACCATTGGCGGTTATATACGCTTGATATGCGCCGGCCTCCGGGTATTTTTCAGTACCGAGAAACAACATATGTTCTAGGAAGTGGGCTAAACCTTGGTAGTCCTTAGGATCTTGCCGACTGCCAACATTGACGTCTAGCGAGGCTGCTGCCTTATCGGCGGCAGAGTCTGAGATCAGCACGACTTTTAGGCCATTTTCCAATTCAGTGTAGCGATATTCTCGCTGATCACTAACAGGCTTTAATACTGCGCTAGTATCTCGACTATCAAGCCAGTCAGAGCCCAGCCAGCTACACGCCGCCAACTGAAAGAAAATGACGATCAAACCCACTGATTTTAAATATCTCACAATCCTTCCTTTGCCTCATTTGAGTATTAGATATCGTTTGATTCGCCTAGCAGCATGTCGTTAGGATAAAACTCTGGCGCTTTTGGCCGGGGCCAAGCATATAAAATCGCTTTTACTAGGGTTGCCAAGGGGATAGCAAAAAACACCCCCCAAACACCCCAAATACCTCCAAATGCCAGCACGGCCACAATAATTGCCACCGGGTGCATATTCACCGCCTCGGAAAACAATAATGGCACTAAGACATTTCCGTCTAGGGCCTGAATCACACTGTAGACAATGAACAAGGTTAAAAACTCCCCACCCCAACCCCATTGAATGAAACCCACCAACAATACCGGCAGAGTCACCACCGCCGCACCGATGTAGGGAATGACAACTGAAAGGCCGACAACAAGGGCTAGCAAGGCGGGGTAATTCAAACCAATGACAATAAAAGCGATATAGGAAACCACCCCAACAATTACAATTTCAACCGCTTTACCGCGCACGTAGTTGGCCACCTGCACATTTGCTTCCGCCCAGACTGCTTTTAATAATGGCCGCCTACCCGGAAGAAAACTTGCCAACCAACCCAGTATCGTTTCTTTGTCTTTCAGAAAGAAAAACACCAGTATGGGTATGAGAACGATATTGATCATTAATCCCAAGACATTGGGCAACTGAGCGATAGAGAAAGACAATAAATACTGCCCAACCGAACCCAGCTCCTTGGTCGCCAAGGCCATCCAATCTCGAATCTGTTGCTCGGTAAACATTTCCGAGCGCTGCGGCAACAGCAGCAATAAATGCTGCAATTGACGCAGCATGACCGGCAACTCCTCAAACAAGTTGGTTAACTGCTGCCAAACTAGGGGCAGTAAGACCACCAACACCCCAAAGAAAATAGTCACAAAAACCGTATATGTAATGGCAATGGTCAGCCACCGAGAAACACCCATACCACTGAGTCGGGCCATCAGGCCTTGCATCATAAATGCCAGCACAATGCTCGCCATAATCGGCACCAAGACATTTCCCAAGGTCAGCATTAGCAGCAAGCAGGCGACAATCAGCAATAGCAGAACAACCGTCTCTTCTTCTGCAAACAGGCGATCAAACCATGAACGAACGATACCCAGCATGACTGAGGTTCCTATTGGGTTGGTGATGTGAATTGGGCAGTGTTACTTCTTTTTAAATAGATAGCGATAAGTACCGGCATTATCTTCACGGAGCAGCAAGGCATGACCACTTTGCTTAGCAAATACCTCGAAATCTTTAACGGACCCGACGTCTGTCGCCAATACCTCAAGCACTTCGCCGCAGGCCATTCGATTGAGTGCCTGCTTGGCTTTTAACAATGGCAGAGGGCAATCTAGCCCTACTGCATCTAAAAAAACATTAATATCAGTCATAATCCCCGTGCATAACCGGATAAAAACGCTAGTATAGCTCGCCACGTCACCAGCCCCAAGCTAGCACTTTTACCGAATAACAAGGTCATACGCTAGTACGCTCTTGTATGATCAAGAACCAATCCTGATTTTAGCGATGTAAGGGATATACGATTGACAGTGTTTAAACATCTACTCGGTATTGTTTTGTTGCTGAGCGCAAGCTTCAGCCTAGCCGATAACAGCCCATCAGATAATTTACCTGATCTCGGGGACGTTACCGCATCGCGCTTCTCTGCCCAACAAGAGCACGACTTAGGCAGGATGTGGCTAAAAATGTTCCGCAATAGCGTGAAAACTATAAATGATCCTCTCATGCAGGACTATATCGAGTCACTGCTGTACCAATTGGTCTCGAACAGCGAGTTAAAAGACCGGCGCCTTGAAACTGTGGTGGTCGACAATCCCACTATCAACGCATTCGCGGTACCTGGTGGGGTCATTGGTGTGCACAGCGGTTTATTTCTCAATACCGACAACGAAGCACAGCTTGCCGGCGTTCTCGCCCACGAAATTGCCCATATTAGTCAGCGGCACTTTACCCGCTCGCTAGACAAATCTGCACAAAGCACTATTCCAACTCTGGCAGGCTTACTCGCGGGCATCATACTTGCGGCAACAGCCGGTGCTGATGCCGGTATCGCCGCCATTACCGCCACGCAGGCCGCGGCCCTGGATAGCCAGCTTCGCTTTAGTCGTCAAAACGAGCAAGAAGCCGACCGCTTAGGTATGGAGACACTCGCTAAGTCCGGCATGGACCCCAGCGCTGTTCCAGCCATGTTTGAAAATATGGGCAAGAACCTGCGCTATGCCCGATCCAAGCCACCGGAGTTTCTGCTAACTCACCCACTCACTGAAAGTCGCGTCAGCGACAGCAAAAATCGCGCTCGTCAGTATCCAAGAAGGGTGTACGTCGACAATCTCAATTACCAGCTAATGAAAATGCGGGCCACGTTATTTCACAGCAATAATGCTGAGGATCAGCTTAAAAACTGGTCCGAACCTCAGAGCGTTAACGGCGAAGCCCATCGCTACGGCGTCGTCATTGCTTTAATAAAGTTAGAGCGCTGGGACGAAGCCAGAGAAAAGCTCGAACCCCTGCTACAAGATGGCGGCAATCGAATTGCCTATCGTATTGCCGAAGCTAATATCCTTATCGGGAAAAAAGAGATCGACAAGGCAATCGTTCTGCTCAGTGGCTTGTTAGCCATCACCCCAGGCAACCATCCTTACACCATGGCGCTTGCCGATGCTTTGCAAGCCGCCAATCGCTACGATGAGGCCGACCTACTGCTCAGCAAACAAACACGCGAGCGATCAGAAGATCCCGATCTATGGTATCAGCTAGCAGAAGTTCGTGGCTTAGCCGGTAACATTCTGGGGGTGCATGTCGCCCGCGCTGAGTACTTTATTCTTGTCGGTCAATTTGAGCGCGCAAACCAACAGCTGCGCTACGCTTATGAGCGCACAGCTAGCAATCATATTGAACAGAGCCGAATCAGGCAGAGACTAAAAGATATTGCCGATATGGAAGAAAAGCTGAAGAAGCTATAAATACCCGGCACATTATAAATGGAGTCCACGATAGCTATCAGCTGAAACAAAAACGCCGCTTAATTCAGCGGCGTTAAATTTAATTTGGCGCTGGGTACTTGCGAAGATTAACGCTGACCGGCGGCGAAATTCAACATCCGGGTGAGAGGCTTCATGGCCTGCACACCTAACTCTGGATCTATAAACACCTCATTTGAACCACTTTCCAATGCCGCTGCTAAGTTATCCAAGGCATTCATTGCCATCCACGGACAATTTGCACAGCTACGACACGTTGCCCCGCTACCTGCGGTAGGTGCAATAATAAATTCTTTGTCTGGCACCAACTGCTGCAGTTTATAAAAAATACCCTGGTCCGTTGCCACAATCATTTGCTTATTTGGCAGGTCGCGAGCGGCATTAATAATTTGCGTAGTCGATCCCACCATGTCACCTAATGCAGCCACGCTGGCAGGTGACTCCGGATGCACCAATACCGCTGCATCTGGATAGACCTGTTTAAGGTCTAAAATACCCTGCGCCTTAAACTCTTCGTGAACGATACAAGCACCATTCCATAGCAACACATCGGCGCCCGTCTCTCGGCGAACATAGTCACCTAGATGCTTATCCGGTGCCCACAAAATTTTCTGACCTTCGCCGTCCAAGTAATCAACGACATCCAGGGCAATACTGGAAGTGACAACCCAGTCAGCGCGAGCTTTTACTGCCGCCGAGGTATTAGCGTATACCACCACCGTGCGGTCGGGATGGGCATCACAGAAAGCAGCGAACTCCTCAATAGGGCAACCAATATCCAAAGAGCAGGTGGCCTCCAAAGTTGGCATTAATACTCTTTTTTCTGGCGACAATATCTTTGCGGTTTCGCCCATAAACTTTACACCGGCAACCACCAATGTAGATGCTTCATGATCGCGACCAAATCGCGCCATTTCAAGGGAGTCAGACACACAGCCACCGGTTTCTTCAGCTAGAGCCTGAATGTCGGGATCGGTGTAGTAATGCGCCACCAGAACGGCATTTCGCTCAACAAGAAGACGTTTAATTTTTTCACGCAAAGCCGCCCGTTCGTCAGCAGGTACCCGGGGTCGGTCATGCAACTGCGCCAAATGTTCGCGAACCACCTGTTGCGCTGAAGCTAGTTCCTCCATAAATCCATCTCTTTGTCACGGATACTCGGACGCGGAGTTTAACAGATTTGATTACGGCAGTCCCAGCGATAAGGCCCATACAAATAGCACTCTCTGCTATCAAGACCGCAAGTTAGGGATGGTTAAAATGCATAATTTTTTATTTTGGCCAAGCTCCCAGCACCACAATATCAAAGCAAAAACCATTTAAAACCTATAAATATCAATTAACTACACAACCAAAATCAAAAAAAACACGCACAACACTACCATTAAATTTAAGTAAACAACTGTTGACAAACAGATGTGTCGCAACTATTGTGCACACCTGTTCACTAAAGTGTGCACATACGTTTACTAACACCTTAAAACCACTGTGTCGCAACTGCCAAAACGCGCAATCAACACAGTTAAAGGGGAAGATATGAGCCTTGCCACTACAACATCCCGCAGCGCATGGCGTCGTATTATCGATACGCCAATCATTAACGCGCTTGCAGCGCCCCACGGCATTGGTCGCTATCTCGAGGTGATCAATCCGATGTGGTCACTAGATAAAAGCCGAATTCCCGCACGCATAAGCGCCATTACTGCAGAAACTGACGATAGTGTGAGCATCGAGCTATCACCCAACGGCGAGTGGACACACTTCTTGCCGGGACAATTTGTTCAAGTCTTCATTGAGATTGATGGTCGCCAACACAGCCGCAGCTACTCTCTTAGCAATAGCGCCTATAGCCGCAAACCGCGAATCACTGTCAAGGCGCACGATGACGGCTTTGTTTCTAAATACATCAACAGCCATTTGAAAGTGGGCGACCGTATTAGCCTGTCCCCCGCGCTGGGTGAATTTGTACTTCCCCAGCAGATACCTTCGGCCCTGCTATTTATTGCCGCCGGCAGCGGTATTACGCCAATGATGGCGATGTTAGAAACACTTTTAGAGCACCACCACAGCGGCGCCATCACCCTGCTCTACTACAGCCGAAATAATGCACGCTGCATATTCCGCCGGCGCTTAGAAGACTTGGCAAAGAAGCACACCAACTTTTCATTATTTTTGGTGTATAGCACTATCTCAACACCGCAGACATTGCGTGGCCATTTCAGTCAGAGCCATTTGCTTAGTGCAATCAATTCAGAGAATGGTCTTGCAGAGCACACCGGCGCTATCACATTACCGCTAACGTATGTCTGCGGTCCTGAAGCCCTAATTGACAAAGTAAGCGCCGAATACGAACTTTTGGGACATAGCGATAAGCTGCGCAGTGAGCGATTCAAGGCGCCAACCTCGCAGGCCCGCGGCGAAGCAAGCGGCAGTATTGCCTTCAAACAAAGTCAGCACATCATTGATAACGATGGCCGCGCGCTATTAGACCAGGCTGAGGAAGCCGGCTTAAACCTACAATCAGGCTGTCGCATGGGTATTTGCCATACCTGCACCTGCCTTAAAATCAGGGGCACCGTCCGCAATATTAGCACCGGCGAATTAAGCCACGGCGAAGAGCATATAAGACTGTGTGTTTCGCAGGCACTTGGCGATGTCGTCCTGTCGATTTAATGACAACAACAAATACTAATAGCAGCTATTTAAGGGGTAAACCCATGACTAAAATCACACTTAATGAGGATCAACTCGCTGCCTTTGGCAAAGAGATAGACGCCATAAAGCAGGCCGCGTTAAAGCAACGCGGTCAAAGAGATGCAACGTACATAAAACGAATTGTATGGATTCAACGTGCGCTGGCTATCGGTTCTAGAATCAGTATTTATGCTGCATTGCCACTTTTACCTTCACTGGGCTTATCGGTCGCTAGCTGGCCTCTGTTCTGGGTACTGATTTGCGCGGGCAGTATCGGTCTGGGCGTGGCCAAAATTCTAGATAATATGGAAATTGGCCACAATATTATTCACGGCCAATACGACTGGATGGGCGATCCACGCTTCCACTCCCAGCACTACGACTGGGATACAAACTGCCCAAGTGATCAGTGGGCACACTCTCATAATTATGAACACCACACCTTCACCAACGTGCTTGGCAAAGATCGTGACATTGGCTATGGAATATTACGCATGGATCCCAGCCAAAAGTGGCATCCGGCCTATTTGGCTAACCCTATCTACGCCACACTTTTAATGTTGTTTTTCGATACGGGTGTTGCCCTTCACGATGTGGAAATAGATAGCCTACGCTCAGGGAAAAAGACATTTCGTGAAATCTGGCCAAAACTAAAACAGTCACTACGCAAAACCGCAAGAATCTTTAGCAAAGATTTTATTCTTTTTCCCGCCCTGGCTGGCCCGCTGTTTCCCATCGTAATGGCGGCGAATGCAGCGGCCAACCTAATTCGTAACATTTGGACCTTTACCATTATATTTTGTGGTCACTTTCCTGCCGAAGTGCATACATTCCCGGAACATGTCTGCGAAAATGAAACACAAGGTCACTGGTATTACCGTCAACTGCTTGGCTCAGCCAACCTTGAAGGTGGCAAGCTCTTCCATATCATGAGCGGCAATTTGTCTCATCAAATTGAGCACCACCTGTTTCCAGATGTGCCCGCACATCGCTATGCAGAGCTTTCTGTACAGGTTCGCAAAGTGTGCACGAAGTACGACATACCCTATAACACTGGCCCACTGTGGAGCCAGTACGCCTCGGTTTGGGCAAAGATATTCAAACTTTCGCTACCCAGGCACAGCACAGCTGCTGCCATTACCGCGTAAGCCAGAACCCCACCCTGATAAATCCTCTGCTGGTCACATCCAGCAGAGGATTGTAAACTTAGCTTCTAGCTTCTGAGCGTCGCCAATACCCGCCAATAGCAAAACTGTATAGGCGTAAGTAAGTTTGGCGAAAGTATCCTTCTCGACCAAGAATCCGGTAACACTATGAGTCGTCCCCAAAAGCGTCATCGCAGCCACGGCGATACGCTAATTAATACTCGACAGGCATTGTTAGAAGCGGTTTTAGAGCTGATAAATCGCGACAAGAGCTTCGACGGCATCAGCCTGCGTGAAGTTACCCGTGAAGTAGGCATTACTCCCGGTGCGTTTTACCGACATTTTCCCGACATGGACAGCCTCGGTTTAGAATTGGTCACATCGTCGTTCAGTACCTTGCGTACTATGCTAATCACGGTACGTGCCAATCCCATCCCGGAAGAATTAATTATCCGCCGGTCGGTCGAAACCTTTATAACCTATGTGCGTGCACATCGGCGTCAGTTTCAATTTATTAGCAGAGAAGCCTTCGGTGGCGTTGCCATTATTCGCAATGCAATCAATGACGAATTCAAACAACTCGAAGTCGAACTCGCAAGCGATTTATCGAGGTTAGTGAGTAGTGAGAGCTGGAGCGAAGAAGACTTACAAATGCTGGCTAGCTTGATGATTGGGTCGATGATTCAAATCGTCACCCAACAGCTCATGGGACGTCCACGCGGTGAAGACGACGCCGAATTAATTCTCAAAGCCGAGAAACAACTGCGGCTTATCGCCTTGGGTGCAAATGCCTGGCACAGCACGAGCAGCAAGAATGACGCTTGATAACCAAGATCCCCAGCTGTTGATCGATGCCGTAAATCAGATCATGCCCTTTGGAAAATACCATGGCCGAAAATTACTGGAACTCCCAGAACCGTATTTGGTGTGGTTCCATAAACAGGGTTTTCCGGCTGGCAAACTCGGTAATCAACTGGCGTTGATGTACGAGATTAAACTCAATGGCCTTGAAAACATGCTAAGACCATTGCTGCGTTAAGTCCGCAAATTTTATAAACCCACTGGCGGTGAGTTTATAAAAGGTATTTGCATTGTGCTCCCATAATGAGCCAATAAGGCCTACACGAACACACTTCGCTTTTTTTGGATATAACACGCCAAGATCACTCGACTCTTGATAGTAAGACAGGCTGCGCATTGAAAGAAAAAATCGATGATTTTATCGCCCCACTCTGCCACGAGAGTATTGATATTCTTTATCAGGATGAGCACATACTACTTATAAATAAGCCCACTGGCTTGCTGAGTCTCTCCGGAAAGAATCCCTTGAACCAAGATTCGGTGCACTTCCGTATGCGCAAGATCTTCCCAGAAATCACCTTGGTGCATCGCTTAGATTTTGGCACCTCGGGGATCATGATTTTGGCATTGAACAAAGCCATAAACGCCAAGCTGACTAAGCAGTTCCAATGCCGCAGTGTGCAGAAAACCTATCTAAGCGAATTATTCGGCCATATTGAGGAAGACAGCGGCGTCATAGATGCGCCGATTGCAAAAGACTCTGAAAACTTTCCTATCGTCAAAATCTGTGAACAATCGGGTAAGCTCGCCCAAAGTCACTTCCAAGTGATCGCAAGACTGAGGAATCCAACTCGCAGTCGCGTACTCTTCACCCCAATAACCGGTCGCACTCATCAACTAAGAATTCATAGCCTTGCCATTGGCCACCCTATTCTGGGCTGCGATTTGTATAAAAACCAACATTCAGAAAAGTTAGCATCAAGATTGCTATTACACGCCGACTCGCTGGCGTTTGATCACCCGATAACAGGCGAAAGAATGTCTCTACATTGTCCATGTTCTTTTTAGTATTGTTTGTACATTCAGATCATTTAACTACTAGCAAGAAACACCAGCTCGCTGCCATGCACTAAAAGCAAAGACAGCTCCCCGTTTAAATGGCTAGCCACCCTAATAGGGATTACAGCGCAGCACGACCTTACCAGTAATCGCCGCGCTATCGATGCGCTTATGCACCGCCTGGGCTTGATCTAGATCAACGATGGCGTCAATCTTGGGCTGCAAATGCCCTTGCTTTAACAAAGCGAACAAGTGACTCACATCCTCTTTAAACTGCTGGGGGTGTTTTTTACGTCGGCTATGGATATTGTAAAACTGACTCTCTTTGCCATCGGGTATCATCCGCCACCCTAGTAGCAACTTAAAAAAGCCCCATAGTAAGGACGGCACTTTCTCTTCGCCGGTGGTTAGCTGCAAAGCACCAAAGCCAACCAATAAGCCACCACGCTTGAGGCAGCGATAAGATCTTGTCCAATTGCGACCGCCAATCGTGTCAAACACCACGTCGACACCCTCACCAGCAGTGAGGCGCTCTATCTCAGCAACAAATTCGTCTGCTCGGTAATCGATGGGCTCCGCCCCCAATGCGCGCACTGTGTCATGCTTACCCTTTGAGGCCGTACCATACATTTTAAGACCTTGCAGCCGCCCTAGCTCCAGCAATCCGGTGCCTACTGCGCCCGCTGCCGCATGAACTAGGCACGTTGAACCCGCTGGCAGTTCTCGAATCCGTGTCAGCATTTGGTAGGCCGTGGTATATGACAATATCATCGCCACCGCCGCAGCGGGGTCCAAGCCATCCGGCGCGGCAATCAATGACTCTGTAGACACACAAAGATACTGGGAATAGCCACCAATAACGGGCATATCCGCCACGTACTGCCCTAGCTTAAAATCATTAACCCCCTCACCCAAAGCATCAACAACGCCAAACCAATCATAACCAAGAGTAAACGGTGGTTTATCCTTGATAGCGTAGTACTGACCCTGACGAATGATGGTATCTGTAAACCCAGTTCCAGCAGTCAGCACTTTTACGCGCACTTCGCCACGCTTTGGCAGCGGCAAGGATTCTTCTACCCTTAACTTTAGAACCTCAGGCCCACCAAATTCGGCGACCTCAATATAGTGATAAGATTTATTATTGACCATAGCGCACTACCTAACGATATAAAGCTTTGATAATACCCTGATGGCGACTTAAAAAACGCTTAACCATTACCACCGTGCCATGATGCGAGCCTAGCCAAACCGTTCTTAATTAAATGACGCCTCAGAATCGCCCACCAGAACAACACTATTAGCGGCGGTGCGATTTGTTTCAGTTTCTGCAAACATAGCAGCCGCAGTCAAAATAAAAAGCCCGACCGAACACGCGAGCGGCAAATATAAGCGCCATAACCCCGCTTATTAATAGACCCACATAGTGCGATCGCCATACAGATGAAGCGCCTAAGTAACGTTAAGTGAGACAGCAGTATAAATTTGGTGCTGCCCTGCCGTTGTAGATTGAAGCAGGGCTTGGCATTTTTTCAAAGTCGCCAATATTGAATTTAGAGCAAGCGCGAGATTGCGTTGAGCTAACATCAGCGGGTGGCTGAATATGAAGGCTTCCAAAAGTTCTGCGGCTCGACTTCGAGTATGGTGTAATTTGGCCACACAAGACCTACGTTTACTTGTGCAATCGGAACCGGCTCGTTTATAGCTTGAACCGAAAAAAGTCAGTATTCGTGATCAACGCAGCCGCTGGGGAAGCTGTTCCTGCAAAGGCAATATCCCGTTAAATTGACGACTAGCGTTAATGCCTGTTTCGGTCGGCTATTATGTCATGGCGCATAAGTTCTCACATTTGCAGTAGATGAATCACAGCAAAGCCTTTTGGCAGATAGTAAAACGCCTCTGCCCAGAATATCTCCAAGCAGAGGCGTAGTTAAAGCAGCATGGTACTGCGCTTATATTGCTTTAGCGCTAGTCGGGCCTAAACCCGGCGACGTAAATATTGGCCCAGCACAGTAAAGCCTAATAACAGCCACAGCATTTGCAGCATCGCGCCGCCACCGCCATTACTACTAATTTGTTCAGGTGGTGCTGACGGAACACTTTCATTTAAGGCATTAATGTTACGTTGACTGGGATGAGGACCACTAAATACTACTTTATTTGTGTCCCATGGTGAGATACCCCAGCCACGCTCCAAAATACTAATTTCTTCGCCTTGAATATCAATGTAGGCATAAGAAACATTATCGGTTTCATCGCTTTCAACGACGTTGTTATATTCGTCAACCATGGCATGCACGATGTATTTGCCATTGCCTTGACCAGAAAACTCAACGTACTGACCAGGTCGCTGCCAGCGATAAACATCGCCCCAGCCAACAGACAATCCAACGACCCCGTTATTAAACGAAAAGCAACCACCGCCGGGGCTGTCGCCACCTGGGATTTCACTTCCTTGCTCAAATTTGTACCAATTACCCCAAAGTTGGTCTGCTGGACAAAATCCCGATTTACTGCCCGCACCGGCTTTTTCCATTGAACCCGTATCACTGTCCATGACCTTGTATAGGTAATAGCTCAGAATAAAGTCATCATGAAAATGAGCGTGGGTCGGATGATAGGAATAGGTGCCGGCATCTAAAAACTCAATGCTGCCATCAGAGTAATGTAATGCCTGTTCCATAGGGCCGACCACAATACGCGACATCGCTTCTTCTGGGTTTAGTTCGGCATCGCCGTCTTGCAGGTCTTCGGTTAATCGAAAGCGCATGTCATAAATACCTTCACCGATATTTATGGGCCCCGAGGTTAAACGCAAACATACCTCAGCGTCAGCGCCGCCCAATGCTTTGGGTGCGGCTTCATCCGCAGAACAACTAATTAATGACTCCCCCAAAACTGAGGCAGGCGGATTGACGCTGTCTGGTGGGTAAACACCATTAAGCGGATTGATTGGTGCAGTAAAGGTCAGTTCGTAAGGTGGCACGGTTCTAAGATTGGGATAAAGTGCACGCACTTCGCCTTCGGATCGCAACTGCTCGGGGGTTACCGATTCTAATTTTGCACGTAAACGGTAGGAGGCTTTTTCCGCACCACTGGGTCGCACGCGTATACTCCAAAGCCCCGGTTCAGGGTCGTCTACTAAAGCTTCCGAGTTGAATTGGTTAGTGGTTTCATCACTGGCTACCAAGTTTCCCGCGGGATTAAATATCTCAACCGTAAGTGAGTTTGTGCGAACCGGGGTTGAGATACCAACGCGCAATCGCGCACCTGTTTCGGTCAACTCAATTAAGTATTCTGGACATGTGCTTTCGGTACAAGCGGCATCTGCCACCGTGCCGTCTAAAGTTTCTGTGCCCTGCCAGAATACGGCTTCGTCGGCCGCTAAAATATTATCATCCGAAATATTCGTTTCTAAGTCTGTGCGCTCGCTGCTTGCATAGCTGTTACCGCTGAGCTCAAAAGTGATTAGATCGCGAGGTGTTGGTTGGTGTTGGTCCCCGTTGTGAGCAAAACCGTTCAAGCTCATAGTAGCCAAGCTAATGCCGGTAAGTAGGTATAAAGTTTTCATATTGCTGTTCTTCGCAAGTAAAAGTGGCAATAAGGAGAACGCAACATATATGCCAATTAACGCAAGGTAATTTAGCAACATGGATTTATAACGATGAATTTTGATATTACAGCAAGCAGCTTATTCGTTGCTGTGCAGGGTAGAATGCCGTCATGCTTAGCTATCCACACGCCGTCTATGCCGATGTCGTTCAACATTGGGCTTGGCCGCTAGTGCGGTTGCAGCTCATCTGAAAAGACAAGCCGTGTTGTATTATTGACGGCCATGCGGGCGCAGACATGTTTCATTTAAGTGCGCCAGAGGCCCAAAAAAAGTCGGAATATTAACAAGGAGTAGCGCAACTTTGGCCACAGCATGAAATGCTGGGGGCGGTGTATGACTATTTTTCGGCGATAAGCCACGCTGAGGAAGACAAAAATCTACCTCAGTATTCTGGCTCACTCTGGTTAACCATACAACCTCAAAAAGACAGGAAGAATATAAGATCTAGCCACTGATTGTCGACGTTCAAAATCATCGCCAATATTCAATAAACCCTGTTCTTGTTAGTCAGATTCCAAGCAATTCTAATTATTTCTCAAGCATTTATAGTTCTCCTCAAGGAGGAGTCGTCATAAAATAGAAGCGATGCCCTGCCGCCTATTGATATCCGCTAATAACATTATCAACCTGTCCCTGCCTCAGCCCAAAAAACTAATTTTAGGCGGCGCTCGGTTAGTGTATTGAGGGATGGTAGAAGGCTGTCCTTTTTCTTAAGGTGAGACAGAATCTTGTCTATACCTTACTAATCCTCGATACAGGCGAAAACCTTCACTGGTGTCGCCGCGATCAGCACAGGTGTTTACATCAGTGCCTAATACTCATTTCAACCACTGCACCCCGGTCATGGCTTTACCACGCTAAACTAATGCTTTGTCTTGACCACTCGCTCTTCCCCCTTGCCCATGAGTATCTGCCGGTAACCGTATGTGGAGCCGCCAGTGTCCATTCAGCACTACCGTTGCGTTGTAGCTTGAGGCAGGGCTTGGCGTTTTTTCAAAATTGCCAAGATTGGATTTAGGGCAGGCCCAAGATTGACTTGACGCTTCATCAGCAAGCGGCTGAATATGAAACCTCAGGCAGTATGTTGTTTCATGGCCTAGAAACCACCCTTAGCCAAAACTTAATCTACCATCGCAGATCTAGCACGACCGCCAATCTAAAAAATGAGGGGGCAAAGTCAATACTAAAAAAGTACTTATCGCGACCATAGAGAACCTATGACAGAGCTCAAAACCTAGGCTTTACCGTTGAAACCAAAAAAACAGCCGGCAAAGTGCCGGCTGTTTTTCGTGGAACTGAATACCACTTGGCATTTAGTCAGCTTGTTCGGCAGAATCCCAACCTAGCTCGTTTAGAGTCCTGGTGGTTCGCCATATCTCGGTCGCAATAGACGGATCATCTGCGCTCGTGGCGTAAGCGATGGCGGTCATTTCCGTCGCTGTAAATTCCATCCACCAATACGCGGCCGTCTCGTCTTCGTAAGTAAATTCTTCGACGATGCCTAGATCTTCAGGAAACCCAGGTTCATGCACACCTCGCGCTCCTGCCCCGCTATTAATGAACGCTGTACGACCACAAGATTCTTGAGGTGCCTCCCAGCGCAATTGATGCTGATGCCCATAGAAGTAAAACTGCACTTTGTCGCACATGAATTCCTGTTGCGCTTCCTTCTGAAACTTGTTGCCATCCCCCTTGTAGCCCTCGCTTGCATATTGGTAGTGACCAAATGCAATTTTCCAATTAGCACTGCTTGATTCGATAGAATCCTTCATCCACGCTACCTGTTCGTCACGCGAATACATCAAATCAGGTCCCAGCCGAAGTCCACTCACGCTGTCACCAGCTGTCAGGGTGTCGGTATCCAAACTCCACATCTCGACCAGTCCATCACCGAACTTTACGTTGTAATAGCGGCTTGGAATATTCCATTTACCGCTGGTCCCTTTTTTGTAGGTGTATTCTACTTCGTGATCGCCATTGACTACGATATGTCCACTTGCCCCGTTATCATGGTTTCCAAGCGTCATGTAAAACGGAATATCGAAGTCCGCGTACGGTCCTTCAAATGCAAGCTCAAACTGCGGGTCATCTGTGCCAATAAGCGGACCAACGTTGTAGATGTTGTCACCCAACGCCACGACGAAGTCGCAACTCAACTCGTTGCAGGTTTTGAGCATGGCTTGAGCTGCGTCAAGCTGATCTTGTTGCTGAGTCCCTTGATCACCAATCAGAAGAAACTGTACGGTCTCTCCAATATTATCTTTAGTTAAAGAACTAGGGCCGGTTGACGGCACCAAGCCGTCTTTCCCGCCTCCGCAAGCAGCGAGGGAAAGTAGTAGCGCGAACGAAATTGGAAGCTTACTCATCAAAAATACCCAATACAAATAGTGAACGGTGTAAAAGTTATCTAGTGATAATGTAGCAAAGATATTGCATTCTCATGAAACAGAAAAAATTATTTGCGCAGCTTTTGGCGGAACTCCAAGATACGGCGCTTTTTGCCGGAAATTTTCAATCTGTAAGGTAAAGCTCATTATCGCGCGCCAAGCCTCTTATGGAAGCCACTATTTAAATACCCCAAATTTCCGTAAGAGCGGCACTCGAGCTTGATACTACTTTAGCGTACCGTATCAGGAATCTTGGCAAGACAATTGTTGCACTAGTCATAATTCACAGCTCTGCCGGTACCTCCTAACGCTAGCTGCTCCGAATTTTTGCTCTACACCAAATATTGCATGCTTCAGTCGTCGTCGCGCCGTTCACTAACTCTAGCGCCAATGACTACCGTGTCGACAAAGACCACCGGTATTTTAAATTTTGCGATCGCTATCCACTAGAATGGCACCAACGTCAGTCCTTTCAACTCTGTGTAAGTATTGAATCCGTTCTAAATAGCCGATGCGTGCATCTGCAAACAAGCGAAATTAGACCACGTGGATAAGCTGATTAAAAACATCCATCTAGCATTAAGAAAGCGGCATTTCAATAATGAAAAAATATGCGTCTAAGGCCGCAACGTTTATGTACATTTTCCTTGAGAATGGCGTCCCAAAGAGGATTTGATTTAACTATATATAAGAATTGCCGCTTAGAACGCGACTACTTTATCCAGCTGAGCTACTGAGACTCCATTGGTGAGGCTATAAACTATCTTGGGATCAGTCATACGATTTAACTTGTGTCGGCGCTCTGATGTCGGGCAGAGCATCGGGTAATGAAATACGCACACAAACTCGCCGAGATATAAATATTAGACTGAGCTTGTGATTGTTTTTTAGATCCGGGAAGCGGCAACTAGGGCAGGCACCGCCACAGCAGAATCCAACTACTTATTAATAGCGCGTGATTTGTAAACAGCAAATTGCTTGATTGGCTAATCACAGAGGCAGCAGTGTGTTTGACTAGCCCGATCTTAGGCGCTGCAGCAAGCTAGAAATTTTGCTTTTATCCCGAATACCTTATATCCACAACTATTTTTATTTTGGTACTACTCATTAGTTACCCCTTATAAGTATAAGGTGAACATATTTAAACCGACTGACTATGCATACCCAGTTCAATGAAATGAATACTTTTCTGCTCGCAATGAATAGAGAATTGTACAGACCAGACTCAGCCCACTATCGTGCGCCTTAAAATACAGCTAAATTTCGACGTTACGTAGAAAATCCATCTGCCTATCTAGCTCCCCATAAGGCCCCGCGCACTTTGCTGGTGCAATTAAGTGGCGCCTTATATATCGCTCTATTAATACAGCTATAACCCTAACAAAATGACAAAATAGCTAGATTTTACGTATTGGACGCCACAACACCCCGTAAGTCGAAGCGACTTGACTCGCTGTGACTATCCAGCGCTATATTACTGGTATTGAGTTATTCCATAGTTATATTTGAGCCATCATGAAGATACTGTGCAGTAAATACGGTTCCGGTGCTGTGCCATCAACACGTCGCGACATGTATTCATACATTTTATTGCCCGCATTACATTATTAGTAAACAAATTTTGCTAGTATCGATCACGTATCAATACGCTTTACCCAGCAAAGCATCGACCTCAGAGCGATCAAACTAATTTTTAGTAAGAATATCAGGAATAACAAACGCAACAACAAGCAGTTTTGAGCATTAAATACACAACAATAAAAAGGCACAATGATGACTAAAAAAAAGCATTACCAACTCCCACTTGAACGCTTGAAAATACTCGTGCGCGAGCACGGCGATGAAGTCTGGCTACACCAGCCGACAAGTCGAGTCTGGGCCCAGTACACTTTTAACGAGGTCTATGATTCAGCGCTGCGTATTGCCAGTGGACTTAAAGCGCAAGGCATCAACAGTGGCGATCGCGTCGCAATTCTTGCCAAAAATAGCGCCTACTGGATGATCGCGGATTTTGCCTGCATGCTGGGGGGCTTTATTAGTGTGCCGATTTACGCCACTGCAGGTGAGGACACCATTAGCTACGTGATGGAGCACAGTGATAGCAAAGCGATTTTCGTCGGTAAATTAGATGATGGCACGGCAGCGGATGCCGTATTAAACGCTACTAACGTCATTGCTCTTCCTGACTATAATTTAGAAAGTCGCGTTCCAGATCATCACTGGCATGATTGGCTGCTCCGCTGTGAGCCACTAACAGATATTCATCAGGCGGCGGCGGATGATACGCTTACTATCGCTTACACCTCAGGCAGCACCGGCAAGCCCAAGGGGGTAGTTCTATCTCACATAAATCTTGCCGCCGCCGGCCATGACACCGCAGACCTACTAGGAGAGGGCGATAGTGAACGACGCGTACTTTCTTACCTACCAATGGCACACATCACCGAACGCTCAATAGTGACCATGCACTCCTTGTACAAGCGTCTCACCATTTACTTTAACGAAGATCTCGCTAGCTTCGTTGAAGATCTAAATATAGCTAAGCCAAGCTTTTTTATGACCGTGCCGCGCCTATGGGCAAAGTTCCAATCTCAGGTGCTGTCAGTCATCCCCGACGAGCAACTCCAAGAGATGCTTAAGGGCGAAGGCGGAGAAGCGGTAGCCGCCGGCATCCGCGCAAAGTTAGGTCTTAGCGAATGTTCGGCCTTCGGCTCCGGCACTGCGCCCATTCCCCCGGGCCTACTCAAGTGGTTTCGGGGCATCGGCATTGATATCGGGGAAGGCTGGGGCATGACAGAGACATCTGGCCCAGCATGCTCCAACCTGCCCTACCACGCCGAACGAATAGGAAGCATTGGCGTGCCGCTACCCTGCACAGATATGAAGATTTCCGACGAGGGCGAAATCCTTATTCGTGGCACCGCAATATTTAAAGAGTATTACAAGAATCCTGAAGCCACCGCCGAAACCTTTATTGATGACTGGATGCACACCGGCGACAAGGGCATCCAGAATGACGACGGCTCCTTTAGTATTATTGGCCGCGTGAAAGAACAATTCAAAACTGGCAAGGGTAAATATGTGGCGCCCGTTCCTATTGAATGCCTAATTGGCGCTGTCCCTCTTATCGAACAAGTTTGTGTGGTGGGGTCTGGTCGCGGGCAGCCAATGGCGCTAGCTGTGCTCGCCGACTTAGGAAATATCAACAAGGATGACGTTCGCAACATCATTTCCAGCGCGGTTGCTGAACTGAACGCGGGCTTAGAGTCACATTGCCGTATTGATCACATACATATATGCGATGAAGCGTGGACTATTGAAAATAATATGCTGACTCCGACAATGAAACTAAAGCGCGATATACTCGAGGCAAAGTATCGCCATATTATTGAAGGCGAAACCAAGGAGCTGGTGGGCTGGAGCTAAAACTGCTAGCGCGGCGCGCTAGAAAAAATTCTAGTGCGCCGCGCTTACCATCGATCTTATCGCTAATCGCTCAGTAAAATTTTACAAAACTCTTTAGCAAGCTCCTCGCTTCAACTGTCATTGCACTTGTTACTACAAACACCACGACTGAAACTGTGCCTAAGGGCATGGCCATTACAGTTAGCTCAAGACGCCCCGACTATTAAGCTCGGCGAGTTCAGCTTCGCCATAGCCTAGCTCCGTTAATACGGTCTTCGTGTCCGCACCAGCTTTACGTGGCGAGAACTGCACTTCAGACACGGTGCGACTAAAGCGTGGCGCCGGCGCTGGCTGAACTTGATCAGCAATTTCTATATAGGTATTACGTGCAATATTATGGGGATGCTTTGGGGCTTCTCGGTAGTCTAGTACCGGGGCGAAACACACGTCACTACCCTCCATAATTTCACACCACTGCGCCTGGGTTTTAGTCTTGAGCGCGGCCGCTATTTTCGCCTTCAAAAGCGGCCACTCACCGGCATTGACCTGATTCGCAAAAGCCGCAGGATCAAGCTCCAGCTTCTCTATGAGTAGTGCATAAAATTGCGGCTCGATCGATCCGATAGAAACAAATTCACCATCGATAGTTTCATACACATCGTAAAAATGGGCTGCGCCGTCAAGCATATTGCTAGCACGCTTTGGCCCCCAAATACCAAGCTTGTCCATACTGTAGAACATAGACATCAAGCTGGCAGAGCCATCAGTTATCGCAGTGTCGATAACCTGACCCAGTCCAGAGTTTTTTGCCTCCAGTAGCGCCGCGAGTATTCCCATTACTAGAAAATGACTACCGCCCGCATAGTCACCCACTAAATTAAGGGGTGGCACTGGGGAATCTTGTCTACCAATGGCGGCGAGGGAACCAGTGAGTGAGATATAGTTAATATCGTGACCTGCCGCCTGCGCCAAAGGACCGGTTTGCCCCCAGCCCGTTATGCGGCCATAGACTATTTTCGGATTGCGCTGCAAACAGACATCCGGACCAAAACCTAAACGTTCAGCAACACCGGGACGAAAGCCCTCAAAAATAGCATCGGATTGCTCAACGAGCTTAAGTAGCGCTTCAACACCCTGCTCAGTCTTCAAATTAAGAGCAATAGATTTCTTACCACGGGAATGGCAGTCAAGGTCAGAGGGTAGACCAATGCCGTTGGCCCGTGATGAGCGTTCAACGACGGTGATCTCTGCGCCCATATCTGCCAGCAGCATCCCCGCGTAGGGCCCGGGGCCGATGCCCTTCATTTCTATTATTTTAACGCCAGCTAAGGGACCCATTTCACACACTCCTAAAATCACTAATTAGTAAAAAATCAACGGCGATGAAACACCTAAAAGTTGATCACTATTATACGAACACAAATTAAAAAAATTGCTTAGTCCATCGCGAAAATAATTTTTCTTCCGTAAAATTGCGCATCACTCATTACCCTGCCAATTTATTTATTATTGACATAAAAAACGGTGGCTCATTTGCACAGACCACCGTAATTTTTGCAACGTTAACTGACTATCTCGATCTTATTATGAGGCGAAGGTTTCGCCCGCGGCTAATTTCGCAGCCACTATTGCTGGCGCTTTAAAGCGTTCGCCATAGCTAGCTTCAAGTTCCGCGCAGCGATCACTAAAGCGCTGTATGCCGTATGTGTTAACAAACTGAATAAAGCCACCAGTCCACATTGGCGCTCCGATACCCATGACCGAGCCGATATTACCGTCGACCACTGTGCGCAAAACGCCTTCTTCAAGGCACTTCAACGACTCAATGACTTGACGGAACAATAGGCGATCTTTGACATCTTGGTCTGGGAGAACAACCTCTGACTTATAGTATTTCTCTAAAATAACCGGCCATACGGTTTTGCCAGACTCACTCCAGTCATAGTAACCACCGCCGTGATGACGACCACCACGATCGTGCTCTTCCACCATTAAATTGATGATTTCCATAGTCAGGCTGCGATCACCCATATCTAGGCCCATCTCTTCCCACGTGGCATTCGCCTTGTACTGCAATTGCTGACTGGTTTCATCAGTAATCGTCAACGGCCCTACGGGCATGCCAATGGCCTTCCCTAAGTTATCGATTTTAATCGGGTGCAGGCCTTCGTGAATAAGTCTGGCGCCCTCATCTAGGTAAGTACCAAATGTACGGGAGGTGAAGAAGCCAACCGAGTCGTTAACAACAATCGGAATTTTGCGAATTTGCTGAGTGAAATCGAAGGCTTTAGCAAGCGCTTCATCACTGGTTTTTTCGCCGCAAATTATTTCTACCAAGGGCATTTTGTCGACCGGCGAGAAGAAGTGAACACCGATAAAATTATCAGGTTTTCTACTGCCTTCAGCCAATATGGTGATGGGCAAGGTTGAGGTATTGGAACCCCATACGCCGTTCTCTGCCAAGAAGGGCTCTAACTCTTGAGTAATTTTGTGCTTAAGCTCAACATTTTCAAACACAGCCTCAATGATCAGGTCACAGCCACGCAGGTCTTCATTTTCAGCAGTGGGCTTAATCAGTGCCAATACTTGATCACGTTTTTCCTGCGTCATGCGGCCCTTGGCAACACTTTTATCCAAAAGTTTTTGCGAGTAGGCCTTACCCTTATCGGCGCTTTCCTGCGAGATATCTTTGAGGACAACAGCGATACCGGCCATGGCTGAAACATAGGCGATGCCCTGCCCCATCATACCGGCGCCAAGAATACCGACTTTCTTCGTCAGATTTTTTTCCTGACCTTCAGGGCGGCTAGATCCAGCATTGATTTTATTCAAGCCAAAAAAGAAGGTGGTAATTAGGTTCTTCGCCTCTGGCGTAGTGACCAGGTGCGCAAGTCCGCGACTTTCTATCTTCATCGCAGCATCGAAACCAACAGTGGCGGCCTGTACCGCGCAATCCAGTATTTCAGCTGGCGCAGGCATCAAACCACGGGTTTGCTTAAACAGCATGGTAGTTGCAACAGGCAGAATCTGTGAGTTGGCAGGATCACTCGCCTTGCCGCCGGGAATTTTAAAACCCTTAACATCCCATGGCTGAACAGCGGCACTTTCGTCGCCCTTCACAGACAGGATATAAGCCTTGGCACGCGGGACCAACTCTTCTACGCTGGCGACCACTTCGTGAATCATACCCGCCGCCAGCGCTTTTTCTGGAACCAGCTTTTTGCCCTCTACCAGCAGTGGCAAGGCAGACTGCAGCCCCAGCAAACTTACCATACGGACAATGCCACCGCCGCCAGGCAAAAGGCCCAAGCTAACTTCTGGCAAACCTATTTGCACCGACTTATGGTTGTAGGCAATACGGTGATTACAGGCTAGGCATATTTCAAAACCGCCACCCAGAGCAGCGCCATTGATTGCAGCAACCACGGGGACGGGTAACTTCTCTAGGCGACGCAGCTGACCTTTAACCACGTCTAAGCGATCCATCATCACGCCTTCTTGGCCCTTTTCTATAGCCAATAGGTCTTTAATATTACCGCCAGCAAAAAACACCTTTTTGGCCGAAGCGAATACCACGCCCGTCAGGCCCCGCTCTGCTTCTAGTTTTTCAATGGTCTCGCCCATCGCCAAGTCATACTCTTCGTTCATTGAGTTAACGGGGCCAGTCATGTCCATCGTCACGGTAACAATACCGTCGGCATCTCTTTCGTACTTAAATACGCTCATGTCACTTCTCTCAAATTTGTCTTCTGTATGCGATTTAGAACGCTGTCTATAAATCGCAGGATAGCAAGTCGCTCGCGGCGCTCTACAGTCTTTCTATAAGGGTGCTAATACCCATGCCACCGCCAACACACAGTGATAGCATTGCGCGTTTCAAGTTGCGGCGCTCCAGCTCGTCAAGCATCACCGATACCAACATACCGCCCGTCGCTCCCAGGGGGTGCCCCATAGCAATCGCGCCGCCATTTACATTGGTAATTTCGTGATCGATACCTAGGTCTTTCATATAGCGCATGGCCACTGAGGCAAAGGCTTCATTGATCTCCCAAAGATCGACATCGGCGACGGTTAGGCCCGCTACTTTTAGGCACTTCATTGCCGCTGGGCCGGGGCCAGTTAGCATAATGATAGGATCGGTAGATAGCACCGCTGTAGCGACAATGCGCCCGCGTGGCGTTAAGCCCAAATCCTTACCCGCCTTCTCAGAGCCAATCAATACCGCAGACGCACCATCGACAATCCCCGATGAGTTACCTGGGGTATGAACATGGTTGATTTTGTCTAATTGATTGTATTTTTGGAGCATTGTGTCGTTAAAGCCAAGACTGCCCATGGCCTCGAATGAAGCCCGCAGCTTACCTAGGGTTTCAATAGTGGTACCGGGCTTAATGAAGTCATCGCGCTCAAGAATCATTAGGCCATTTTTGTCCCGCACTGGCAGCACAGACTTATCGAAGTAGCCATTGTCACGCGCATGCGCAGCGCGGCGCTGAGACTCTACTGCAAAGGCATCAACATCTTGACGGCTATAGCCATCAAGGGTGGCAATGGTATCGGCGCCAATGCCCTGAGGCACAAAGCCCACCTTTAGCATAAAGCCGGGATCTTGCCCCATGGCTCCGCCGTCGGCACCCATTGGTACCCGTGACATACTCTCAACACCACCCGCGACAATGAGATGTTCCCAACCCGAGGCGATTTTCTGCGCAGCAGTGTTTACCGCTTCTAATCCAGAAGCACAAAAGCGATTAAGCTGCACACCGGCAACCGATTCATCCCAATCAGCATTTTGCACAATCATCTTGGCGATATCGGCTCCCTGCTCATTAACCGGCGCCACACAACCTAAAATCACATCATCTACGTAACTGGTATCAAGGTCATGACGCTGCTGAAGCCCTTTCAACAAGCCGGCGCCTAAGTCGATAGCTTTGACTTCATGCAGTGTGCCGTCAGCTTTACCTTTAGAACGCGGTGTACGCACGGCGTCAAATATATATGCCGGATTGGCAGCTTGTGTACTCATATTAACCTCATGTGATGGGTAAACTTTTTCAAGGTCGCTAGTGTTTAACCTGAGAGGTATTTAGGCAATGACGCCCGCCAACAAAAACAGACACTAGGTGACCCCAGAATGCTAAACTCCTGTCATGACAGACATCACCATTGCCACGCCCTTTTTGAGCCAGTCGCTGGAAGGCGCCGCCGCTGCAGGCTACGACACTAAACGCATATTAAAGGAATGTGGTATTCCCCCTGCCCTGCTGGAGCAGAGCCAAGCTCGTATCGCCCTAGATAACTTTATACTGCTGCAACAACGTGTCATGAAGATCATGAACGACGAGGGTCTGGGCTTATTTGATAGGCCTGTACGCCTAGGCACATTTGACCTAATAGCTCATGCGATGATGCACTGTACCAATGTCGGCGACATACTTAGGCGCATGTGTCACTACAATAATTTATTTGAAGTCGGCTTTATTCATACCGTGGAAGAAAACGGTACCCAGCTTATTTACCGACTCCAGCGCCGCCACCCCGGCGCGGTAAAAAACAATTATATTGCGACCTCTATCGTCATGACGATCCATCGGTTTTTATGTTGGGCAAGCGTTACCCGCGTGCCTTTAGCAAGTGTTCACCTTGATTTCCCTCCTCCAGAGTGGGCCTCAGAATATCGATATATTTTCTACGGTTTCCCGGTGAAATTTAATCAAAAGTATATAGAGTTAAACTTTGATCAAGATCATATGGCGCTCCCCAACCGGCAAGACGCCGGCAGTCTTAAAAGCTATCTTGCACGCGCACCCCGCAATATTTTTGTTCCCGAAAAAAATCTCAGTTATAGCAGCCAAATTCGCGGTGAAATTCTGCGTAGCATTAAAAATAAGGAAGGTATTCCGAGCATGGAAGAGGTTGCTGCAAAATTAGCTATGCACCCGCAAACATTGCGCCGCCGTCTGCGTGATGAATCTACCGATTTCACCGTGGTACGGACACAGGCGCGACGTGATGTCGCTATTTATATGCTTAGTAAGCCGCAATATCGCATCGAGGATATTTCAACACAACTGGACTTTTCGGAGTCAAGCGCCTTTGTTCGGGCATTTAAAGGCTGGATGGGCATGACGCCTATGGCTTATAGAAAAATGTGATGTATAGCCACAACTCACACAGTGCTGGTAATTTCTAAGCTATGTAACTGTATTGGACTTTGCTATTGCAATCACTGCCCAAGGCCGAATTATATCTATGGATCGCAGCCAAAAAGGAAGTTGATTTGCATCCAAAACTGACCCACTATTCGTAGGCAGTGTTTATCCACCATAAACGCTTTTCTTACTCCACAAACAGCTCTAGCAACGATCTATTGATGGATCAATATATCGTACCTATTCCGCGCTACTGCGGATGGATATTCAATGCAAGCCGATACACAACCTTCTATTTTGAACCGGGCCTCCCTGGAAAACCCACTGTACTATCTTGAAAATCTGCACACGGTCATTCACTGGGTGAGCCGTCATCACTGCGACTTACTTCAGCCCGAAGAGCTCAACCACCTCAGCACGCTAATGGGTATGCCATTAAGCGCACAAGCACTACTGGCAAGGATGGTGATGCGCAAAGGCGATATTTTTCGGGTGGATACACTTCAATATGACGAAATTCCGTCGACGGACGAGGCGCTAGACGCGCTTGAAGCAGCAGGCTTCGTCGATCAATCCCCTAGCCTTGACGTTCAGCAGCTGTATCAACACAGCCGCCACAAAGAGCTACAAGTACTATTGACTGCGACACAACACCCGCCCGCCAAATCGGCTCGCAAGACCGACCTGCTGCCCCAGCTTTTAGAGATGGCGAGGGAAGAGCTATCGCGGTCTTTAAAACAATGGTGGCCTCAGGCCTCATTTACCCTAGTGGCCATAAAGTGCGGCGCGTTAATGGACCGCGTGCGACTTATGTTCTTTGGCAATCTGCATCAGGACTGGTCTGAGTTTGTACTTGCAGAGCTGGGACATCAGGTCTACGAGACCGTGGCATTTAAGCCCGAGTCTCGAGCTTTTCGATATCGACAAGAAGTGGATCAGTATCTCACCATTCACACTTGCTACTCGCATCTCGCCAATGAAGTCGCTATACCTGACATTCTGCCACTCTGCTCCGACGCTCTAGACAATTCATGGCTAGAACATCGTCGCCAGCGTCTGCTCTTTCAGCTGGCACAAAATGCCGAGCGCAGCGGCCAGAACACACTAGCAATGGCTCTCTATGCGCAAAGCTCACTTGATGAGGCTCAGGTTCGGTATTTTCGCTTACTGGAAAAGGACCACGACAACACCTGCGCCACCCTAGACACACTTGAAAACGCGGCGGCGCTGCTCAAGCGCCCAGAGGCGCAATTACATCTGGCTCGTATCGCTCATCGCTTGCGCCGCAAGTCGGGAATAGCTAGTAAAGCGCCACTCAAAAGGGCTATTCCCAGTCAGACACTAACACTGGCAAATACAGGCCTGCGGGTGGAAGCTGCAGTTCTAAAGTCACTGGCGAGCCGCCCTGCAGTGACCGGCTTTTACACCGAAAACTGGCTATTTACCGGTCTTTTCGGACTACTGTTCTGGCCCGTACTTTACACCCCACTGCCTGGCGCCTTTTTTCACCCCTTTCAATCGGGACCGGCCGATCTATACAGGCCCGATTTTGGCCGGCGGCGCAGCGCGCAAATTAAGCAACGCCTGGCTAGCTTAGACACTAGGGAATACCGCTCCCTGATTATGCAATGCTGGCAAGAAAAGCAGGGCATCGCCTGCAACCTAATTCACTGGTCGGCATTAAAACAAGAGCTGATTGAGCTAGCCCTAGATTTAATACCTGCCGACCACCTGAAGACCGTCTTCCAGCATTTACTCACTGACCTGCGACATCATCGCAGGGGCATGCCCGACCTGATATTTTTCGACCAGTACCAACGCAGCTATGAGCTTATCGAAGTCAAAGGTCCTGGCGACCGGCTGCAAGACCATCAGCGCTTGTGGATTGAAAGCATGCTAGAGGCCGGGCTCCCAGTCTCTATTGCCGAAGTAGTCTGGGAGCCGGGCTCATGAAGCATATTTCTGCTAGATCACTATGCGAGTTTGCCGCGCGAACAGGGAGCCTAGAGTTTCGCTACACGCCTGCGCCCAGCGCTGAAGAAGGCATCATCGGGCATATGACGGTGCAGCAACGACGGCCAGATCCCTATGTCGCAGAGTACGCCCTGAAAGGGCTATGCGAAAACGTGGCGGTCAGTGGCCGAGTCGATGGCTACTATGCCCACCAGCAAGACTGCTTCTTGGAGGAAATAAAAACCCATCGAGGCCATGTCGATCGTATTGGCCCGGGCCGCCGAGCCTTACACTGGGCTCAACTTAAAGTGTATGGCGCCCTGCTCTGCCGTCGCGACAAGCGCGACGCGATCACCCTGCGACTGACTTATTTTGAGGTCCGCGACGAAACTGAAACGGCGGACGATCGCACCTTTAGTGCAGACACGCTCTGGGACTATCTAAGCGCGCTCTGCAAACGCTACCTACTGTGGGCAGATAAAGAAGAGCAACATCGCCAGCAACGAGACCTAGCACTGACGACTCTTGAATTCCCCCACGACAATTACCGCACTGGCCAGCGGGATTTATCTGAGACGGTATACAAGGCCGCCAAGTCCCAAAAACCACTGCTGCTGCAGGCGCCCACTGGCATCGGCAAAACGGTCGGCGTTCTTTTTCCGGCTATGCGCGCCATGCCAGACGCCAAACTGGATCGTCTGTTTTTTCTAACCTGCCGCAACACCGGCAGAAAGCTCGGTCTTGAGGGGCTTCGAGTCATTCTCGCTAAACGCAGCAAAAGTATCCCTATTCGTATTTTAGAGTTGTCATCGCGCGAGGCGGCTTGCGATCACCCAGACAAAGCCTGCCACGGCGATTCTTGTCCCTTGGCCAAGGGCTTTTTCGACCGCTTAGATGGTGCTCGCCAAGAAGCCGTTGAGATGGGTTTCCTGGATCACCAGACACTGCGCGAGATCGCCCGCCGACACGCTATTTGTCGGTATTTCCTGGCCCAAGAAATGGCCCGATGGAGCGACATCGTAGTTGGCGATGTTAATCACTACTACGATCACTTCGCCCTTCTTTACAGCCTGACTCTACAGAATGAATGGCGAGTGATGCCACTAGTAGACGAGGCCCACAATCTAATAGACCGCGCCCGAGGGATGTACAGCATCGCACTCAGCGAAGCTGAAATGCTCTACACCATGAGCAAGGCGCCGGCGCCCTTGCTTAAGCCACTTTCGGATTTAGAAAGTGCATGGTCAGACATGATTAAACCGTTTTTAGAATCAGACATAAGCGCAGATGGGGAGCAAAAGCGTCGCTATTTTTTACCCGCGGTACCGGAAGATCTTAACAATGCCTTGTATAGCCTAATTGCGGCGATCACCGACTACCTTAGCGACCACCCCACCGCCGCAGATGTTCAGCACGTTCTATTTACTGCTCTGCGTTTTCTTAGACTCGCAGAGAAATTTGGCGAACACTCGCTGTGCACATTGGAGTACTCACTCGCCAGTTCCGGTGGCCGCGTCAAAGCGGGTAGCGCCATTCTCAGCATCGACAATCTTATTCCGGCTGACCACCTTAAAGACCGGTTTACCGACGCCTGCAGCACGGTATTGTTCTCGGCGACGCTATCGCCTCCTGGCTATCATTGTGACTTGCTCGGCATGCCTGAAAATACGGTGTTTAAGGACATTGAAAGCCCCTTCCACAAAGATCAAATTGATCTGCGTATCATTACCAGTATCAGCACCCGCCAAAGCCAGCGGCAAAACTCCTTGTCACCGATTAGCGAACGTATTGGCAAACAATTTCATACCGCGCCAGGCAATTACCTAGTCTACCTAAGCAGCTTTGAATACCTAAACGCAATTCATGATTGCTTTGCAAAACAGCATGCCCACATCAGAACGTTCAGGCAAAGACCCGGTATGACGCCCGACGCGCGCGAACAATTTATTGCCGATGTAAGCGACAATACGCCGAGCGTCGGCTTTGCCGTTCTCGGCGGGGTATTCTCGGAGGGAATCGACTTACCTGGTGACAAGCTCATTGGCGTCTTTGTCGCCACCCTGGGACTGCCGCCACACGACGACCTGCATGAAGTCTTGCGCGAGCGCCTACAGCAGCGCTATGGCGACGGATACGGTTACACCTACCTGTATCCCGGGCTACAAAAGGTGATACAGGCAGCTGGGCGATTAATCCGCACCCCACAGGATCGCGGCGTGATCGAACTGATTGATGATCGCTATAGAAAGCCCGCATTAAAACAGTTGCTGCCGAAATGGTGGCGGCAGTCAGACGATTGACAGGTGAAAACAATAGGCAGTGACACAACTAAGTTAAGTCATCGGCTAGCTCGGCAAAGGTAAAGCATAGTCCTTTCAGGCACATTAGCCTCGAAAACGATTATACTAGCGGCCCATTTCAAGCTGGCCAGAATTTTGAATAACGCCTATAAAGCCGACCTAATACTTGTGCTCGTGACCCTGTTGGCCGCCATCAGTTGGATGTTTTCAAAGGAGGCCGTATTACAGATGCCACCTCTATTATTTATGTCAGTGCGGTTTTTTCTGGCAGGCTTGTTACTTGCCTGTGTCTCTTACAAAGCGCTTGGTAAGCTAGCCTTATCCGGCTGCCTTCACAGCGCCCGGGTGGGCTTGGTGTTTGGCGTTGCTATGTGCTTTTGGGTCACGGGGCTCGCCAAAGCAAGCCATGTAGGGGAAGCCGCTTTTCTAGCCAGCTTAGGTGTGGTGATGGTTCCCATTATTGCTCGCGTGCTATTTCGCGAAGCAATTCCCCGCAGCACCTGGCTCGCAATGCCGGTAGCCGTGCTTGGTCTTGGTTTCCTGTCGCTCAGCGCGCCCATGGATCGCGCTCTAAAGTTAGAAACTGCGCATATTCTACTACTGACATCAGCCACCTTCTTCGCTCTGTATTTCAACCTGAATACCAGAGTCACCAACGTTCCATCGTCGATACGGAAAAATGGCGAAAGCATCAAAGAGACCAAGGTTCCGGTGCTCGCCTTAACGACGATTGTGCTAGCCACCACGGGTATAATTACTGGCCTTGTATCGGCGATACTTGAGCCCTGGCATCCCACCTTCGTCAATCTCCAGCCCGAATTAGTGGGCTGGGTTGTGCTCTCAGCCACTATTGGCACGGCCCTGCGCTTCTTACTTCAGACCTACGCGCAAAGTCTCACCGCCAACAGTCATGGCGTCGTTATTATGGTATTGGAACCACTGTGGACGACCCTAATTGCCATAGCTTGGTTTAGTGAAACCATGAACACAAGCCAATTAGTAGGCTGCTTTTTCATTTTATTGTCGCTAATCGTAAATCGCTTCAAAGCAATTATTAAGCTTGTACGGCCGAGATAAGCAATGCTGAGATCAGCACGAAACGCGTCATTTTAGTTTCTATCAAGCAGTCACTTTGATGATCATTTATGCATCGATAAAACGGCTGTAGTGCATAGCGACCCCCGCTGGATCCTCTACCTGCGGATAATGCCCTATCTCCGCCAACACCCCAAGATAGTCCAATCGGCAGTTAAGCTCTTTATAACGCGCGACCATATGGGCGCCAGAAACCGGGTCGACCGAGCCATTAATGAGCGCCAGAGGGATAGTCGATTTTTGCAAGCCAGTGACCCAGCGCTCGCGATGTAATTTACGATCTCGCATATAGGTAATTAAATTATGAAATATATGTTTGCCGTCTTTCTCGTTAATTAGCTGCCAGAATATCGCCAACTCCTCTGCCGTCGGTTTCGTTTGCTGACCAAATACCGAGCTAAAATTGGCACTAAACTGCTTAAAACCAGCCAATTTATTCACCAGCGGACCCAGCGGACTTAGCAATAATTTTTGCGTCAATAAGGCATGGTGAGTCTCTGGAAATAAGCCCCCATTTAAAAAACAGCACGACAACCAGCACCCTGCACCCACGCCTTCTTGCTGTCTGGCCAATAGCTCTTGTGCGACGGTATCGCCGTAATCATGGGCCAATACATGGAACTCGCCCAAGGACTTAGCCGCCACCAGCGCCTCTACAATATCGGCCTGGCCGTGAATAGAGTAAGTACTCACATTAGGTTTGTCAGAGTAGCCAAAACCCAACATATCGAGGGCAACCAAGCGAAAGCGAAGTTTCAACTCATCCCAAATACCAGACCAATCCCAACTTGAGGTTGGAAACCCGTGAATAAGCAGCAACACCGGCAATTGACTATCGCCCGTGTATCTGACAAATATTTGATGGCCACATAAATTCAGCCACTCTCCACCGGCCTTCCAGCTGGCAAGATCGTTTTGTAAGTTACCTGCATTCTCGAAACTCATCGCTACTCCAGACTCACCATGATGTATGACTGACAACAATATTAAAGCACGGCAATTAAAACTGAACTTGACCTCCAGTTCAAGTTTTGGCTATATTGGTAACAGCAGACGCTAAATAGACGGCAAAATAATCCAATTTGAGCTTAGCGATGAAAGCACTTCCTATCCAAACTAGAGCCAAACAAAAACGCGCCGCTTTAATTGCCGCGGCAAAAAAGTGCTTTGTTGAATACGGCTATGACAACACCACGGCCAAATCAATAGCTAACTGCGCCGGCGTGGCTACCGGCACCTTTTATCAGTATTTCGATAATAAAGAAGACATATTGTGCGTCATCGCACAGCAGCGCATCGAAGATCTCTACCAACAAGTGCCGTCAGCAAAAGAATTATTTACCCTGAGTGAAAAAGCGCAAAAAAACAGCGTGAAAGCCGACGCTACCCAAGCTATTTTTCTCTATGTGCTGGAGCTGATCTACGCCTTCCACGAGGAAGCGCCCGAGCTGCATCAAGTATTAGAGCAGCGCAAGGCATTGGATCCAAGGCTGGCGGAAATTCTAGGCCAAGGAGAAACCTTATTGGACGAGCGCGTATTATTATTCGTACAAAGCTTCAATATTAAAAATGCAAACGGCGTTGCGTTTAATTTATTTGCCATGGCCGAAGGTTTGGTACATCGCCACGTTTTTGGCAATCCCAGCCAATCGAAAGCGACCACCCTGCAATTAGGTGCAGTCATGCTCGCCAGCTATTTCGACCACTTATAAAATAATAGGTAGCAAATCATGAGCTCATTACCACTAGTCAATATCGTGATAAAAAATGCCAAAATTTTCAATAATGGTGAGCCCGCCATTATTGAAGACATCGCCATTGCCGACGGCAAAATAATTGCTCGTGGCAATAATCTCGACACAGAAAACGCGGGACGAGTGATTGATGGCACTGGCAAATGGCTAATGCCGGGATTCTTCGATATTCATACTCACTACGATCTAGAGCTGGAATTCGCTCCCGGCTTGCCCGAGTCCCTACGGCATGGCACAACCAGCGTGGTCATTGCTAACTGCAGTTTAGGCCTAGCTTTTGGGAATCAGCGCAGTGGCGATATAGACCCTATTGTCGATTGCTTTGCTAGAGTAGAAAATCTGCCTAAGTCCTTTCTGCGCAGCTGTGCAGAGAAGGTCACCTGGGACTCACCAAAAGCCTATTTGGAACATTTGGAACAGCTTAACCTTGGACCCAACGTGATCGCCTTAGTCCCCCACTCTATGCTTCGAATTGACGCCATGGGTTTTGACAACAGCATTAGCCGCAATCCCAGTGACAATGAGCTACATACCATGCAAACCAAGCTCGGCGACGCACTCAAACTAGGCTACGCCGGCTTTTCGACCGATGCCCTGCCCTTCCACTATCTCGCCAATCAACCCAATTGCGAAAAAACCATACCGACTCAATTCGCTAAATACGGCGAGATTAAAAAGCTCACCCAAGTGGTGCGTGAACACGGCGCCGTATGGCAGGCAACACCACCTAAAGACAGCGCCATTAACACCATCAAAACGTTTTTATTAACCAGTGGTCGGCTTCATAAAAGGCCATTGCGGACCACCGTAGTAGCGGCATTAGACGTTGCCAATAACTGGAAAATATTACGTTTAGCAAAATTGCTGGCTAAGGTTTTAAATTCCAAACTGGTCCAAGGTGACTTCCACCTCCAAGCCCTGGGTGCGCCCTTTAAGGTTTGGTCAGACGGCGCAGTAACGCCACTATCGGAAGAAATTCCCGAGCTGAGACAGCTGAACGAAACCAATTTAGAAGATCGTTCAGCCAGACTTAGTATTCTTAACAATCCTGAATACATCAAACGTTTTAGAGCGATGTGGCTAAAAGGCAAGCAGGGCTGGGGTTTAGCAAAACTAAAACGCATTCTGAATATTGAAGATTATGCCTTTAACCGCAAGCTCAGTGATATGACCGTAGAAGGCTGCCCGATTCACCATTGGGTTGGTCTCAATATGCAAGACTTGCTGGATCGTATCATTGCAATTAAAAGCGGTAATATCCCCAGTGACATTAGTGAGCAAGAACAAGACATCATTAACCGCGACTTCTTTTGGGTAAGCGATGAAGCAGACTTTATGCTGCAGCTATTGAGGACCTTCGACCTTGATTTGAGCTGGAGCACGGTCACCGCGAATCGCAATCCTGAGACCACCCGCGAATTGCTTATGAACCCCTTACTTATGCCGGGCTTTAACGACTGCGGTGCGCACCTAACCAATATGGCCTTCTATGATGTTAATTTGCGCAGCCTGAAGTTAGCATCCAGCGGCGGCGACCAAGACATCACTTATATCGTGAAGCGCTTAACGAAAGATGCTGCGGATTTATTTGGGGTTAAAGCGGGCACCATTAACCAAGGTGATATTGCTGATTTAATACTGGTAGACCCGGCGCAGCTTGCCAACTATGACGGCGAGGCCAATGTTATTCGCCAGCACCGCACGGAATATAATCACGAGCAATTAGTTAATCGCTCTGACGGCGTGGTACCGCTGGTGATGATTGGCGGTCATATCGCTTGGGAAAACGATACCTTTAGCAGCGAACTTGCCACTAAGCCGATGGGGCGACTACTAAAAGCCTCTGCGGCATAGTTAGAAGTGCACTGAATAACAGTAATTTGACGATCGATTCGACAGAGAGCGGATTACATTTTACCGCAACCGCGCTCTCTGCAACCGCAGTCTAGCCATTCGCTCAAGCCAGCTGCAACCACTCTTTAAGACTGTTTCCAATATCGGAAATCTCCTCACCGCAGACTTCGTGCTGCATGGGATAACTACGATAGTTGGGTTTAAATCCCATGCTTTGCAGAATTTGATTAGCCGTATGACCCATCGTTTCTGGAACCATGGGGTCCTGGCTGCCATGAAAGATGTGAATAGGCAGGGCCTTGTTCGCTTCCGCCAGTTTTACTTCCTTGGCGGTAGCGAAATACGTAGACATAGTCAGTAAACCCGCCAAGGTCTTGGGGTAAGAAAGCGCGGCGTGATACACCACGGCACCGCCCTGACTAAAGCCCGCTAACACGATGCGTTCACTCGCTATACCCGCATCCAGTTCGCGTTGAATTAATTCTCCCACCGCAGCAGAAGATGATTCTATCTGCACTATGTCAATCTCGCGCTCTATCGACATAGCGAGTATGTCGTACCATGCGGGCATCACCATGCCGCCGTTTATGGTGACGGGTATCTCCGGTGCATGGGGGAAAACGAAACGAACACCATGATTATCTGGCAAACCGAGGTGAGGCACTACTGGAACAAAATCATGGCCGCTGGCACCCAATCCGTGCAGCCAAATCACAGCCGCATCTGCTGTGCCTTTCGGTTCTATTACTTCAAATTTGAGCAAAGTGTAGCTCCTGAGCGTTAATTAAGTTACGGGTAGAATATCACGGTCAGACTATTCAAACCTGTACTTGGATAGCCCACATTGCTATGGACCACCCTTATAGGCCAATCTATTAGCGCAGACCTGCCCTCATTTTTCTTTACGCGCCTTTATGTCGACTATGGCCTGAAATCCGTCGTCGTTATCTTGAATAGTTACCCCTGACACCGAATACTTGGCATCACTAATCACCATTCCCACGCCGTCTCTGACCCGAACTCGGCGGGTGATTGGTTTTGCTTGTCGAGCAAAATCTTTTGACTTTATTTCATAGTCATCTGAAATATCAATACCGGTGCCACTTACTACGCCAGACATCACTTCTGCCAGCGATTCATTGTCAATATATTGAGAAGATATTTCCTTTATCTCAGCGATTGAGGTTAGCTCTGATGAGTTAATCTTTTCAGTGATTTTTTCATTCAATCCGGCAATATCTTGAGCATCATCAAGTTTCGAGCTTACGCCCTTTAAAATTGAACCGCATATTTTGGCATAAGATTTTGATGTTGCTCTTGGCGAGACTTTAAGGAAAGAGTCTATCCAGTACTTGGTTTTCTTGCCAAGGTTATCAACGACAAATACCCCCTGCGAATTTGGCAAAATTAATACTCCCTTTTGTATCTTATTAAGGGAAATACCACTTCGCTCTATTATGTCAAAAGAATTCGAAGATTCCGTGATTTCAATAAAATCATCTTTGCTCTCGATTTTAAGAACGGCAAACGCACTAGACGCCACTCCGTCTATCTCCACCCCCGAAAAAAGCAAGAAGACAAGATCACCAGCTGATATATTTTGATGCATTGAGTTTGCATATAGATGTTTTGCAACAGCCTGGGTCTGCTCAATAAAGGTACTTGGCTCGGCAAATATCTTTGCAGAGATAGCCGCCATCGCGTTCAGAGACAAATCAGACTCGTGGAAGAAGTCATATATTTCTTGCTGCTTCGAAAGCGGGATAAGATAGTTCTGAAAAAGTAGTTCAACTAATGAATCACTGACATTTGATTCTTCATTTGCAAGGCTGATACCTTCTTCGCGTATTTTGCTGCCTACTCGATGTACTGCAACATTTGTTAGTCGCGCAGAACTTACATCCAACATTGATTACTCCACTGATCATTTATTATTGATATCGATTATTTGCTGAATCGACACAAAAAACGTCTACATTATTGGTATTGTGGCAATACGCTTTCGCCAATTGCACATGCCGAAGGAACGTCAAAGTCGGAACGCTTACTAGCGCTTTAATACGCAAATGACAGCGGCATGTCAGGCAATGGGACAGCGACAAATCGCTGTCCCATTGCGCTTATCAAAGACCCGAGCTCAGCACCCACCGCTCTTCAGATATAACCGGGAAATTTTAACGACCCAAAATACCACGGGCTATTACTTCCTTCATGATTTCTGAGGTGCCAGCATAGATGGTTTGAATGCGGGCATCGCGATAGAAACGCGAGATAGGATATTCGTCGGTATAGCCATAGCCACCAAATAACTGCAGGCATTCGTTCACCATTTTCACCTGCATTTCAGTCGTCGCATACTTGATCATGGCGGCATCTTCGACAGTCATAGTACCGGCAGCAAACTTCGCCATATGCTGATCAAACATCGCTTTACACAGCTCCAACTCGGTTTTCAATTCAGCTAATTTAAACCGCGTATTTTGAAACTGACTAATGCTCTGACCAAAGGCTTTGCGCTCTTTGACATAGTCGCAGGTAAGATTAAGTGCACCTTGCGCGCTACCTATGGCGAGTACGGCGCAACCCAAGCGCTCTCTGGGCAGCTCTTGCATCATGTGAGCAAAGCCCTTGCCTTCTTGGCCTAGTAGCGCTGAGGCGGGCACACGTAAATCACTAAAGAATAACTCGGCAGTGTCGCTGCTGTGTTGGCCAATTTTCTCGATTTTACTGCCCCGTGAAAAGCCGGGTAGACTAGCGTCAACAAGGAATAGAGAGACGCCTTTAGCACCAGCCTTAGGATCGGTTTTAGCGGCCACTACAACGAGGTCGGCATGGATGCCGTTGCTGATGAATATCTTTGACCCATTAATAATATACTCATCACCGTCGCGAATAGCGCTAGTGCGCAGTGCGGCCAAATCACTGCCAGCTCCTGGCTCTGTCATCGCCAGTGCACCAACCACATCACCGCTAATCATACGAGGCAGCCATTGTTCTTGCTGCTCGGTGGTACCCAAGTTATAGATATAAGGCCCGACAATATTCGCATGAATATTGTAGCCAGTGGCTAAGCCCGCCAGCCCCAATAAACCCATTTCATCTTGAATCATCTGGCTGACAGCAAAGCTGGCACCAGCTGCCCCATACTCTGGGGGCATATCTACTAACAACATACCCGCTTGGCCCATGGTGCGCCAAAACTCACGGGGCATGATGTGATCTTTTTCCCACTGCTCGTAGTGTGGGAGAACTTCTTGATTTAAGAAGCGCTGTACCATATCGCGATATAGACTAAGTTCTTCATCATTTTCATGAGACGCGTTCATAGTTATTCCTTTTAATATATGTGATTAAAATCGGTTTACCAGGTATCGACAAAGCGTCGCTCTAGACGAGGCCGCATTTTCCTACTAGCGGCCTTAATAGCCTTGGCAATGACTTTTCGGGTATGAGATGGGTCAATCACTGCATCGATCTCTAAGAACGAGGCAGCTTCAGTGGCTTTGCCCCCATCATACATTTCTTCGACAAGTTTATTGAATAGCTCTTTTTTCGCCACCGGATCTTGTTCCGCGTCGAGTTCTTTTTTAAAGCCTAAGGTCACCGCACCTTCTAAACCCATACCACCAAATTCACCAGTGGGCCATGCCGCACTGTAACTAGGTTTGGCGAAACTCCCGCCAGCCATGGCCATCGCTCCAAGACCGTATCCTTTTCGTAGAAAAATGGTAACTAGAGGTACATCAATAGCTGCGCCAGCAACAAAAAGACGTGACATTCTTCTGACCGCGGCGGCTTCTTCATTACGGGGGCCCACCATAAATCCGGGAGTGTCACAAAGCGAGACTAATGGGACGGAATACGCATTACATAGCTGCATAAAACGAGCGGCTTTTTCTGAGGCATCAGAATCAATAGCACCTCCCAGTACTTTGCAGTCGTTAGCTATTAAGCCGATAGGCTTGCCTTCAATGCGAATAAAGCCGGTAACAATACCGCGGCCATCCTTTTCTCGCAGCTCAATAAAAGAGTCAGTATCTGCGATGGTATTAATAATATTGCGCACCGGATAGGCGTAGCGACGATCTTCAGGCAATAAATGCTGCAGCGTATGCTGATCCGCACAGCGCCAGTCCGCGATGCTGCCCTGAAAAACACCTAATACTTTTTTTGCCATTGCCGTGGCTTCGGCTTCGTCTTTAACGACAATATCTACTACGCCGTTTTTACTCTGTACTTCGATAGGACCAATTTCTGTGGGCTTAAAGACACCAAGCCCCCCGCCTTCGATCATCGCAGGACCGGCCATACCGATCCAACTGGTTTGAGTGGCTATAGTAATATCGGCACAGCCAAACAGGGCCGCATTGCCAGCAAAACAATAGCCATTGGCTACCGCTATGCGCGGCACCACACCACTAAGACCAGCCCACAAGGCAAAGGAAAGTATATTTAATCCTGCGATTTGGGTGGTGACATCGGTATCACCGGGGCGTCCGCCACCGCCTTCTGTGAACATAAGCACCGGCAATTGCTGCTCTTTGGCGACGGTTAAAATCCGATCGAGCTTCTGGTGATGAAAAAAGCCTTGGCTACCGGCGAGCACCGAGTAGTCATTAATAATAACGGCGACGTCACAGCTTTCGGGGTGTAACTCACTATTGATTGTGGCGGTGCCGGTAATAACACCGTCTGCTGCCGTACTAGTTCTTAGCTCTTGCTCTTCAATGCGGCCACGCTGCGCAGCAACGGCAAGCTGACCATACTCTATAAATGATCCCTCGTCGCACAAATCACTCAGATTCTCGCGGGCAGTGCGATAGCCTTTATTATGCCGCTTAGCTGCTGCCTCGGAACGACCTTCATCTAGGGTGTTGTGATGACGCTTATGTAACTGCTGTAACTCAGCACGATCGTGTTTACTATCTTTAGAGGTCACTACGATTGAATCCTTAGAGATACAGTTGCCGGAATAAGCGGCTTAATGATTTTGAGTTGGCGAAGCGGATCTCGCCAAGTCGTCTTTATTAAATTTGACGCTATTGTGGGTCTTGGAGTAAGACTCGGCAAACGGTATTTTATCTACCTCGCCTTTATCCAAAAGAACTACCAAAGCTTGCGAGTAATACCTGACGAGCCCAGACTAGTTGTCTCTGCTCTCCAATATTCTAGCCAGCTGTATCAGGCACTAGACCCGTTACCACCAGGGATAAAACGCCGGCATATCTGTAGACGTTCGATCCTTAAACACCGGCGCCCGCTTCTCGAGGAAAGATTGAACCCCCTCTTTGCCACTCGTCTGGCTGGCATAATAGATCGCCAATGAATCCACTTTATGCGCTTCAAGAGGATGCGCCTGCGCAGAACACCGGTACATCATCTGTCGCGTCATCGCGATGGCTACCGGACTGTGTTGGGCAATGCGTCGCGCAATTTTATAGGCTTCTTCCAGCAGTTGATCGGCGGGGACCACTGCGGTCACAAATCGCCCGGCTAAAGCTTGCTCAGGCTTCAATATCTCGCCGCTGTAGACCCATTCCAGCGCTTGTGAAATACCCACGATACGCGGCAGAAACCAACTGGAACAGGCTTCCGGGGTGATGCCAATTTTATTGAATACAAAGCCAATACGCGCGTGCTCGGAGGCCAAGCGGATATCCATGGCACAGGTCATGGTAGCGCCAATCCCCACAGCCGCGCCATTAATGGCGGCGATCACGGGTTTATTGCAGTCGTAGATTGCCAGCGTCACGCGCCCGCCCGTGTCGCGCACGCCGGCGATAATTTCAGGATCCTCGAGACGGTTCTCCATATCATCCATGGTCGGCTTCAAGCTTTCGTTCAGACCGAAGACGTTGCCGCTCGCAGACAGATCCATGCCCGCACAGAATGCTCGACCTTCGCCGGTTACCACCACCGCACGGACTTCGTCGTCATCGCTCGCACGGTTAAAGGCCTCAATCAACTCATCGGCCATCTCTACGGTGAAGGCATTCAGATGGTCGGGACGACTCAGCGTGAGGGTCAAAATATTATCGGCGACGTCGTAGCGCAGGGTGCTGTAAGACATAGTGAATTCCATAGTTTGAAAAAAAATTAATTACCGCTAAATTGGGGTGGCCGCTTTTCGAAAAACGCCGTGGCGCCTTCTAATGCATCCTCTGTGCCTTGAGTGAGCAAAAACTGATCGGCATCCATATAGCTAACCGCGTTATCTAAAGCCGTGACGCTCACATTGATCGCGCGCTTTACCATGCGCACCGGTATCGGTGGCATGGCCGCAACCTGAGCGGCCAACTCACGAGCTCGTGTTAATGCCTCGCCAGGCGCGCAAAGGTAGTCGAATAGACCCCAACGCTCAGCCGTGGTGGCATCCAATGGCTCAGCTAAAATGAGTAACTGCTTGGTTTTGGCTGGGCCGATAAGGTGGGTGAAGCGCGGTACACTTTGCCAACTCATATTCATACCCAGCTTAAGCTCTGGCACATAGAAGCAGGCATTATCCGCCGCAACGCGCCAGTCGCAAGCCACCGCCAAGGCCGCACCGCCGCCGATACACCAACCTTCAATGGCCGCAATAGTGACCGGCTCCAGCGATTCCCACGCCGCACACATGGCAGGACCCACCTTCACCAGTTGGCGACGCTCCGCCACGGTCAGGCTAGGGGCCTTAGCGGCTTCGGGATCTTTAAGATCCATACCTGCACTAAAAATAGCGGCGTCACCGGTCAGGATGATCGCGCTCAACTCGCTGTCGAATTGTAATTCCTGGGCGAGACGTGTCAGCTCCCGCATCAGCGCATTATTCAGGCTATTAACCTTGTCGGCCGAACGGAACGTGACTTCTAGCACCCGGCCTTGCCGGTGCAAACTTAGGTATTGCCACTGCGTGTCACTCATCGCTCCCTCCTCCTGACTTTCTATCAAGCCTTTTCAATAAAGCCTGGGCATGGTTGCTGCATCGGGCCAGCACCTGCAATCCCCGTGCAAACTGTAGCTATAAACCTAGCCTAGCTTGTTATACTTTTATCTATAAATCTTCGGTCGACACCCTATTCAGTATGAGCGCGACGTAAACCACCGTATTATCAGCTGCCATAATGCTGGGGCGCTACATAGTCACTTTTTCGCTACTTAGAAGCAACTCCACGTCTAAATCGCCGTGGTAAATAAAGCCCATATCTCACTCTCCTGCCGCTACTTCCCCACGCTTCGAACACAGTCACGAAGATTCAGTCACGATGACTCAGTCATAACGATAATAATGATAATCATTTGCATTACGATTTGCATATATATATCATCCCGCCATCGATAACCAGTGAGAATTAATATCGTGAACTTAAAGTCATCCAGAATCTATGTCATTGCCAGCGCACTCACTTTAGTGCCCACCCTGTCGTCAGCAGGAGAATTGCTCTTTGCCAATGTGAAATCAGCCGAGCCATTGCCCAATGGCGCATCCGAGCTCTATCTAAAAGTGATGCAGCGAGATGGAAAAGGCACAGGTCACTACACTGCTTATGATTACACCGTGGAATATGAATACGGTGTCACTGATCGGTTTACCTTGGCCGGTGCCTTAAAAGCTTTGTCACTAGATACCTCCGGTCTATTAATAGAGGGCTACTTACCCAAGGAAAACAACATTGGCCTTAAATCTAGCGGCGCCGAAGTAGAGCTCTCTTATAACTTCCTAAAATCCGCTTTAGATAACTTCGGTTTATCTACGTCGGTCTCCTTAGATTATGACTGGTTAGACCCTCACTCGGGCCAAGACAAAACCACCATTAGCGTTGAGCTTGGGCTACAACTGCAGAAGTACTTAATGGATGGCCAGTTAATCTGGGGAGGCAATATCAACTTGGAGACCACCTGGGCGGATCGTGCCCATATCAATAATCTACCTGCCGACTTTGAATGGCCCACCGACCCTGAAGTAGAAATTGAACTCAGTTACAGCACTGGCCTTAGCTACCGCTTTACAAAAAACTGGTTCGCCGGGGTCGAAGTTCAATATCAGGAAGAATATGAAACCGAAGTTAATCGCGAACGCTGGAGCTGGTTTACAGGACCGAGTATTCACTACGGCAACAAGGACTACTGGGTAAACCTTAGCTGGATGGAACAGTTACGAGGCGGCGGCGAGAAGTACGACAATCAGCCTGATCAGAACCTCCACCTTATTGAAAAGACCGAGAGCGAAATATTGCTTCAGATTGGCCTGAATTTTTAATCCACAATAGGCCAAACTCACTATGACGCATTTTTTCAAAACACTATGTCTGATATTACTATTCACGTCAGTATCCCCGGCGATTGCAGAAGTGTTTTTCACTGAGCTGCAACTCAAGAAGACCCTATTTCCCTCTGCGGAATTAATAGCGCACCCAGTACAGATTGAACGTAGTCTCCTAAAAGAGATTAAGAACGCGACATCTGCGCGTTTAATATCTAAAAGTATCAAGGTCTGGGAAGTTCGTCAGCGAAGCCAGCTGACGGGCTGGCTATTCAATGCAGAAGTCTTGGGAAAACATGAAAATATTTTATACGCGCTAGCGATAAACACTGCCGGTACCATCACTAATCTGGAGATAATGGAATATCACGAAACTCATGGCGGGGAGGTTACTAGCGAACTGTGGCGTGCGCAAATGTTTGGCAAGAACCTCTCCAATCGACTTAAGCTGGGCACCAATATTGACAATATTAGTGGCGCCACATTATCTTGCCGGCATCTAGTAGACGGCATTCATGGCCTACTGATTGTCCACGATCGCTTGTTAAGAGGGGCATAGCAGTGCGGCCGTTATTGAAACACTCATTATATGCTGATCTATTGTTACTACTGGTCACCGGTATTACCTATGCCGTACCTAGATACTTGGATCGCTACCTATTTATCGACATCGACTCACCATTTTCCGGCTCTACTTTAATGGCATTTCACGGCCTAGCTGCCTTTGTATTCTTATATATATTCGGCTATTTGACCCGCTGCCATATTCAAGGTCGTTTACGTGGACAACAACGTTTATACAGCGGGCTCAGCATGCTGGCTGTATTAATAATCTTAAGCTTTAGCGGATATTTCCTATATTACCTAGGAGACAAAGTACTTAGGACTTGGTCGGCAGATGTTCATTTTATCCTGGGTCTTATATTGCCCCTCATCTTATTCGCGCATCGTTACTATGATCAAACGGCAGTTTAACGAAGGCCTGAGTAACATCGACGTCCCCACAAGCCAACGACACTTCACCCTCGGAAAAATATTTGGCAATTACGCATTCCAGTAACGCCGATGTTGCTGGCGTTGCCTCTGAAGGCTTTATAAACGCGCGGTTACCTGCCGCAAGTATCGAAACCAAGGGCGAAAGTGCTAAATTTATAGGGAAGTTCCATGGGCTTAGAATACCCACAACACCTTTTGGAAAGGCCTCAACATAGGTCTTAGCAACACTCATTTTCAAACTTAAATCAGGTGTGCGGCGTTCCGCTTTCATCCAGAACTTTAAATTCTTTAAGGCATGATTTACTGACTTAATACTCGTATTGATGTCGGCAAAGGAGCTCTGATCTACTGAGCGACAGCCAAAATAATGTGATAATGCCTCGCACTATGCAGTTTCATTCTCAGCCAGCATAGCTTTAACACGACGCAGGCGATCCAGCCTTATAGAAAGCGAAGGAAAACGCTTAAAATGGTAGGCACTGCGCAAAGAATCTAATTGGCGCTCAAGATGACTACTCACATCCACAACCTGCTCTAATCATTATCATTTCGAGCAAGAATATACGCCAAAAGAAATAGCGTTAACCTGACGCTATTTCTTTTCATGACAATGTCAAAAACCAAAGATCTTGACAGTGCTCCCAATCGATCCTAAGTTCAGATAAAAATCAATATATTGGGAAGCAAGCTGAATAACCGCTGGAAAAAACACGACGACGTGCCCGTCAATCAAGAGACCGCACCAAATATGTTTTTGGACTGTTTTTATCCCATTCACGTTTCTATTGGGATGAAGATTGAAGCCGGATTATTGGAGTGCGGCCGCTTAGATCGCCACCAAACTGTGATCATGTGGATACTTCGCTCAGAAACAGCTCGCAGCGGTAAGAAGGCTATCAGGCGCAAAGATATCGTGAGATTAATGACAAGCTAGTATGACATCACCAGCAGCAGTGTTTCCAAAGCCCCACTGAACTATATAGAGCTGGAAGAAGATCCAAATTCTGGACGTGAAAAACTCATCACACTCACCCCGGCAGGACAGCACCACTGCAATGAAATGATCGAGAGTGCCTGCAACGTGATTAAGCGTATTATTGAGAATTTTCTGACGACGAAAATAAAATGGGCCTTTAGATGTTTATGCGTATGGATGACGAATTTTCTAAAATCAGGAGCTGAAACTATCTTTCCTTGTAGCTATCATCGATTAGGATAGTTAACTATTTTGTAGGCTGGCGGCTCCGTTAAAAGCTTCATATACACAGCGGAGCATGCACAAGCTCCACAACTTATAATATCGCCCTCGATATGTGGCCCTAGAGTTTGCCTTTAATGGTTTTAGGCAGATATCGCAGCGACTAATAATTCCGCGCGCGCAGCTGCCGACAGTGAGCGCACAACATAGCGCTGCTTAGGGCGAACGCCAAATTCTTAATGCGCCGATAGCCCGTCAAGGGAAAACCACCGTTGACTCACCCGCCGGCATAGTCAGCACCACGCTGCCATTACTGGCCTGTAGACTTTGACCCGCCGCCTGCACGCGTTGCCCCGTGGGCAGTCCAATTAAGCGCAGTTGATAAGGACCATCACTATCTAACTCAATGCGCTTTTCTGCGCGCTCGGCAATGGCGGCTTCCTGCAAATTAATCGTTAGCGCGGCAACCTGAGTCAGGCTGGCACGAAGCTCCCCTGTCGCATTTTCTAAACTCCCCAGTTCCCAACTCAGGCTATCGCGCACCGCTGGGCTAAGGGTGGTCGCGTCGGGGAAAATAAGTTCACCGACATTGGCTTTAGTCAGCATCTCTGGCTCTGGCAGAGCACCGGACTGGGCGCGAATTTCCGCATACTCAGCGCCATCAGCGGCCTGTACGTCCTCAAGCCACCAAGCGCCACGAGGCCCCAGTCCCCAGTCTAAATTCACCATGTGTGGTTCCCAGCGGTAGACTAATTCACCGGGAGCAGAGCGCCGCTGCTCTTCAGAGGACTGCCATTGCACCATCCACTGTGCCGCTTTTTGAAAAGCGGAGTAGCCCGCATCTTTGAGCGTCCACACAATATGGTCTTCCGCCAAGTAGTGGTCAAAAACATAGCGATAGCCAAAGTCGCGCATACCGTCCGCCGTAGCTCGCGCGTCGGGAAATGGCACCAGTTGGTCGAAGGTGCCATGGGCTTGGTAGTAGCCATTCCACTTAAGGTTTTCCATTAGCTCGGGGCCCTTGGATTCAACGCAGCCGTTATTATCCAAGGAACAGGGCAACAGCTGAGCGTCGGCATGTGAGCCTGCTAGGATCACCCCGCCGAAAAAGACCTCCGGGTATTTCACCATCAAGTTAATGGAGCCTATCGCGCCCATGGAATAACCGGCAGTAAAAACCGCCTCGCTATCAATATTGAAATGGGCAGCCACATCTCGCCATACTTCCCAAAAGTCGAGCTCCGCCGCAGCCTCATAGTAACCGGCAGAACCGCGACCAAGCGGCGAGACACATACCGACTGACGTAAAGTCTCACAGGCTGCAAGCAAGAAGTTAGGTACGCTGGCGCTGTATTGATTGTGATTTTGAGTAAAACTGTGCAATAACCAAGTGTAGAGACTCGGCGCCGCCGAGGATGGCAAGTAACTGCTGGGAATATAAATCCCGTAGGGCTGAACAGCATCGTAGTAACCGGGGTCGGCAACTACGCCAGCCTCACTGCGATCTAAACCGCCGGCAAAGCTGCCATCACCCAGTTCTGAACCAGATACCGACGATATATACCAGCGGTTACTGTAACCATAACGCAGCGGCTCAGGCTCGGTCTCACCCATTCGCGTCCAGTCAATTTGTTGAGAAAACGCCGATACATCCCCGGTGTTTAATGCCGTTGACTGACTTTCATCAAACCAGAAATTAAATAATGCTGGCTCATCGTCGTAGTCGCGAAACGCCAAGTTAAACACCGGCGGCTGATTAGGGAGACTGCGAAAGCCAGCGTTGTCATTGAGAAAACCGCCCTCGCCATCATTAATGCCGGAGGCAACATAGAGGGTCCAAGGCGTATCTGTCGCCAAGCTGTCTTCTGGCAGTGCCGCTACAAAGGTGCGCGCCTCCATATCTACCGTCACCGGTGCGAACAGCTGCGGACCATTGCCATCTTTGTAATCGATAAATGCGCCGTTCGCGGAGAGTAACACCAGTGCATCTACTCCCGGACTGCGAAGGCCAGCGATGCCAGGCCAGCTGTCGCTGCCGCCTGGCTGGTTATCAACCGCAAATGCCGCCACCGGCACGCTGTGATCGATCAACGTCTGCCAGTCCACTCGTAAAAATAGCTCGCCGTTACGACGGCCCAGCGCCACAACGAACAGGTCAGCACCGTTGCCGGCCATACTCGCCTGCGGATAGTTAAGGCTGCCACCGGTGGGCGTGCCTATGCGATAAAACGGGACATTGGGCCCTTTTGCACCATTGGCATCGTAAATAAAGTCGGTCCAATAATAGGCTCCATAGGCATAGCGCCCGGTTCCCGAGGTGCGCGGCGCGCCATCATCGAATGGCCAACTCGCTGGGCGAGCCCGCAAAGGCAGTTCACCGAATGCCGCTGGCGGAGCGCCACTGGGCACAGCACCACGAGTTTGAACAATCCCCCCCTCCAGCGAGGAAGGATCGATCGACGAGGAAGATTGGCCGCCGCAAGCGGCAAGACTGATCAGCAGCGCAGCAAGCACCAATACGCGGGCGCACATAGGCAATGTCCTTATGTCACATTATTGTTATTAGTGTGATATTACACTCCTCGGTGGCCCGACGGCAAAACCCAAACGGATGAGTGGCTCAGCTAATGGTATTACCCTATTGAGTGCGAAGAATGATGTCTTCACTAACGACGTTGCGGTCCATGGCGTATATATTCCAAAAGACGCGCCCACTTCGTCCGCTGGTATTAGTGACTGCTGAGTGCTGTCGCGGTTCTCTCTGGATGGCGACGATGTCGGCGCAGGTGAAACGCTGCAAATATCAATGTTTGTACCGCGCATGTCTTCACGCAGGCACGATCACTACAAAACTTATTCAAGAACTTATTCAAGAACTAAGAGAAATCTTAAATAAGTTGCTATGAAAAAAATTTACAGGCAATTATTGTAAATAATAAAGATTAATCTGGTTTCTTATTGCGCGGATTCTGTAAGTCTTACTGCAGCCTCAATGCTAAAAGTAAGCCCTCAATTTTTGTCATCGCTCTGCCTTTTCTTGTTATGTTACGTCGATCTCTATCACATAACTAGAAACACGCCTCCTATTGATTTCACTCTCTTTACCAATCCGTTTGAGCCCCTCTTTCGCATTAGAGGGTATGGCTTTCTCATTGTCGTTAGCATTAAATATTCGTTTGAGCTGAAGGCATGCTTCAACATAACTGCCGATCTCCCTGCTCAGATTTAAAGAGCTGGTAAAAGTCATCTACAGAAGTTTTTGACATAACCCCAACGGCCTTTCTCCCCGACTCATTTCTGCCGCTAATGCGGGCCACAATATCGCGGTAACTAAGTTTGTCTGGCCTTACTGAGCGATGGATATCCACGTTCGTTTGATCTAAAAAAGCTAGTAGATACCCCGGGTGGCTAGTAGTTTACGATAATGCTTATGGTGTCAGTGTATGTGCCGACATGCCCACCACGACTCATCGTCAGAGGAAGACGGCCGTATACCGTATAAACATAGTTTTGGCCATTTACCGGATTTGCAGCGGTGACAGCGTAATTATCGCCGGAACTTCCGTCCCCCCAGACCTGTTGATGAGCGGCGTCACGATAGAGGTTGTAATCGAGAGCATGAATACCAGAAACCATACTGCGTTGACTATAACTGCCATTTCCCGCTGAGAGGGCGATCGAGTAGCCCGCAACATCGGTGCAGTTCACCGTGATGCTGCCGGTACTATCTACATAGCTCAGAGTCAGCGGATTGAAGCTGCCGAAGCTGACAACCGCGGCGCTTACTTGACAGCTAGCCGCCTCCACACCAGATGCCATCATCAGACCAGCCACGTACACCAGCATGCCACCTCGCCATGATGAAGTTGCCTTCATGGCCGCTCTCCGCAAGTCATCGGTCCGATACGCGGCTCGCGCGGTCCGGCGGGGTCCAGTTGGAGGATCAGGTGGCAGGCCCCCTCCTTCCATTGCACGCTTAGGTTATTGCTATCAGAAAGGTTCATCAGATAGACCTCTCCACGCTTGCCGACGAGAAAATCCTTCTCACCTGGCGGCACGGTCACGCGGGCCCCGGCAGGCACCACCGTGCCATCGGCCTGGCGTAGTAGCACAAGTGCATTGCGTGAACGATGCACAGGGAAGTCAACCAGCAGGCCACTGCGTGCAAACGGCACGGCGATCTCCTTGACGCTCTGAATCTTGATATCGAATGGCAGTTCGACCGGGTCAATGGTGAGCTGGTTCGTCTGATAAGGCAGCAGGTCGGGAACCAAGGCCATGCCGCTGCCGTTGGTAATAGCGATCAGCTGATTGCTTCGGTAGATCGGAACATCTTCAATGCTACCGACCTTGACCACGGCAAAACTACCGGCACCGATACTGCGGGCGGCGAAAGCGTGCCCGCCCAACCAGCCGACGGAGCCACTGGCACCCAGGCGAAAAGCCCGACCGTTGGCCGTACCGGAGGCTTCGGCGCTGAAGCTCCCGCCGCTGGTATTTCGGGTGAGCCCCCCGCGCCACCGTTGATCGGGATCGTCACTGACACTCAGTCGCCAGCCAGATCCGGTGCCGCCCCCCGGCTTTGACTGGCTCAGCTCTGCCCGGTTGACCGTGTTGCGGTTGCTACCACGGCTGGTACTGGCACTTGCTGTACGCCGCCCCCCGCGCGACAGGTTGAGGGTGATACCAGCGCTCCAGCCACGCTCAAGGTCAAGGTCCTGACTTACATAGCTGCTCAGATAGATACCCTTTGACAGCGTCACACCCACGTTTACGGTGAGTAGATCCAGGCGGTCATCGTCCCAGGACTTCTGAGCCGTGTAGTTGATGGCCGCCGAGACATTCCCCGGTAGCAATGTGCCCAAGCCTGCACTGAGGCGTTCGCGTGGCCTGATTTCGTTCGGAAAAGCTGCGAACTGAACGAAATCACGATCGAAGTACTCCCAACGCAGAGAACCACTTCCCCTTGAGGCGCGGCGCTCCAGACCGAACAGATAGTGGTTGCCGCGGATGTGTTCTGTACTGGCAGTTGCAACCGAGACTTCGACCGTAGCGAACGAGCCAAGCAGCGCCACGACATCACCCCCGACTGCCTGCCTGTGAGGCTGAATCTCTAGGCGAGTCTCTCCCGTCAGTGCCGAGGTCAGACCATACCGCCGGGTGACGGCAAGAAAGGCACTGCCATAATCATTGCTTAGTCTGCCGTAGCTCTCCCGCAGGAACCCCGCCTCGACAGAAAAATCAGACAGGCCCTTTGCCAGCAGGCGAGGAGAGGAATAATAACTCTGGTTGATGATACTCTCGCGCCCGAGCAGATCGCGCACGATCAGATTGATTTCCCCTGCGCCGTTCGTAACGGGCACGTTGGTCAGCTCGAATGGGCCCGGATTGACCTGTTCGGTCTTTTGCCGCCGATTGTTGATCAATACATCAATCGTGGAAGGCAAGGCCGCCGTACCAGAGAGAGTGGGCATGGGCATGGAAATGAATCCCGGCCGCAGGGAGAAGTCACGAGCCCAGCGAATGCCTGTATAGCGCGCCGGCCGGCTCCAGGCACCACCATCGCCAATGGTGTCTCCCAGCACCAACGTTTCCATCGGACCGGGGAGATCCTTGCGCCAGTAGCTTTCCGTGCGCACGACTTGATTGCGCTGCCGGTTACCGGTAAATACAAGGCTGGATACAACCGACCCCCATCTGCCGAAGGCTATGCCTTCAAGCAGAAGACCGTGACTCTGGTAGCCACGATCGCCGCTGCTTACGCTGGAATCATAGTCGAGATAGAAACCAGGCCGAACCGTGTCTGGCAGTGAAGCCACCACACTATGTCGGTTGATCTCACTACCTGTGAAAGCAGATGCCGGTGCCGTAATCGTCAGGGTCAACTGTCCATAGTCGAGCTTGTAAGTTAGGTCGGCAACCGATTCCAGTGCGTAGCCATATTGGTCGTACGGTAGCTGCAAGGGCTCCCGATCTGGCAATCGCAGACGGGACAAGTTCCAGGTAGCAAGCTCGAGGGCGAGCCGGCCGTCAACCAATTTCTCCACGCGCACAACCTCGGGCAGCAGTTGAGTATTGATGGTGACATTGAGCAACAGGGTTTCAGGGCGCCCGATGTCCTTGCCTTCATCAGCTGCCGATACACCGAAGGCAAGTAGGGTGACAGCTAGCAGGACAAATTTCTGGAGCCACCGACGAAGTTCAACATGGCTCATGAGAGACTGATCCTGTTGGTTACAGGCCGGGACTCGGCAATTTGAAACTCATCCGGCCGGCTGAAGTCACGGCAGTGATGGTCAATCGACCGGCAGACACTGGCGGTGGAGCAAACGTCCACTGCATCCAGGCACCTGCCAGGATGCGGTTACCTGCCCCCAGATCCTGTTGCCAATTCCTGCCATTCACAATTAGGGTACGCACCTGCACATATTGGTCGCCGTCGTTCTCCAGACGCACGCAGTCCGGTTCAGCGGAATTCGGGCACTTTCCAAGATGCAGCTTCGGGCCGATCTTTCCAGTTCCCGCGACAAATACCGGAAGACGGTGCGAGAAAACCACGTTGACGCCGTTTACCTCGCTCTGACGCTCAATCGCGCTGACATCATCCAGCACCAGACGATAGGCGCGCTCCGTAACGGCGACCGTTGGACGTCTCTGGGTGACGCGGAATATCTGAGTTCCTCGAGGCTCGATTTTGGCGATTGCAGGAGCGACCAGCAAATCAGTACTTTCCTCGAGGTGGACTTCGCCATTGACCTGGGTCCATGCAAGGACTTGCTGCTGCAAGGTCAATGGCAAGTCTGCGTCATTGGTGACAGTGATGGTCACCACAGGATTGGCGCTCGACAACTCCACTTTCACCGGAGTTATTGTCACGGCCACGGCAGCACTGGTCAGGAGGCCACCAACAGCCATAACCGCCAGCCGGTAAAACCTGCCCCCGCTCGACCTAGACTCAGGTGAAACGTCCATATCTTTGGTGAAGGGCCTGCGACTATTAGTAGTCAACATTCATCTTAATCGATGTTGTATAGAGACCGGGCGCTTTCCCCATGTAATCTGCGGCCTTTATCAAACCGTGCAGCGCCACCGACTGTTCTGTTCCATTAGCTACGAACGGGGCGGCTATAGCTTGGCCTGTGGAAATTGTGGGCAGCGCGTCGGTCGATGCCGTAGCAGTCCTTTGACTCAGGCTAAAGGGGATTTCGGCGGCGCCAGGGCCGCTCAGAACCCGAGTCGAGTCCGACCAGATCAACGGTGTGGTCGACGCGGAGCACGTAATCAGAAGCGTACCCGCCGAATCTGCGGCTATATCGGTGCCGGTAAATCGAGAAAACGGAGGAAATATCATCGTTGCCGAGCTCACGGAGCACGCTTCGGCCAAAGTCGCCGAAACAGTCATTGTTCCGGGTCCAGTCGTTGCCATCGCCACGTTGCTTATGCTTAACGCAACTCCGATTACCGTCAAAGTAGTCAGTTTCTTGTTCACGGCTCTTCTCATTACATCAATAAGTGAAAAGCCTTGATTCTGTGTTTCTGAGTTTTTCATGATGCGTCCCATCCTTATCTTTTTGGGGTGCGCTCTGCGGCACACCTCCTGTTCTTAGACACGATAGAGACATTGGGTTTAGAGAAAAATTAGGGCATTTACCTACCGGGGTGGGGGATGACCATGTAGTGGTTAAGTAAAACTGGCCACGGTTTAGTGGCTAATTCAGTACTGCCCCCCAGCTGAATTTAGTCTTAAACCACGATTATTCAACGGACTTCTGGCACTTTTTAAATGCCGCTTCGGGCCGTTCTTTACAGTTCCCGCGACAAATACCGGAAGACGGTGCGAGAAAACCACGTTGACACCGTTAACCTCGCCCTAAAGCACAGTCGCGTTGACATCATCCGGTACCAGACGCGTTCCGCAACGGTGACCGCCAACAGCCATAAACGCCAGCCAGTATGACTGGCCCCAGTTCGAGCTGAAATCAGGTGAACCGTCCATATCTTTGGTTAAGGACCTGCGACTATTAGTAGTTAACATTCATCGTGATGGATGCTGTATAAAGACCGGGCGCTTTCCCAGAGTAATCTGCAGCTTTTATCAGCCCGTGCAGTGCCACCGACTGCTCTGTTCCATTGGCAACGAACGGAGCGGCAATAGCTTGGCCTGTGGATATTATGGGCAGCGCATCGGTCAATGCAGTAGCGGTCGTTTGACCCAGGCTAAAGGGAATTTCTGCGGTGCCTGCGCCAGGGCCGGTTAGAACCCGAGGCGAGTCCGACCAGATCAACGGTGTGGTCAATGCGGTGCACGCGATCAAAAGTGACCCCGCCGTATCCGCGACGATATTGTCAGTGGCAAATGGGGAAATTGGAGGGAATGTCATGGTTGCCGAGCTCACGGAGCACGCTTCGCCCATGGTCGCCGAAACGGTCATTGTTCCGGTGGCAGTGGTGGCCATCGCCGTATTATTCATGCTCAACGCAGCGGCGATCACCGCTAAGGTAGTCAGCTTGCTATTCATAGCTCTTCTCCTGTCCAGTATTGGACGAGCCCTGATAGCTGATTTCCATATCTGGGCGGACAGGACCACCGAGGCAGTATTGGACTCGCGGAGTTACTTCCGAGATTAAATTTAACGCCGACGAAAAACGGCGACCTTCAAATAAACCTCAATGCGTTTCGCATTACTACAGCTAAATAGAAGCACATAACGTTAGAAATAGCAATTAATTCCGGCTAAGAAAACCTGCTTTTTACTTAACACAGTCTCTAACACTTTTAGAAAACGCCCCTGATAATGGCGATATTACCATAATGAACATCACCAATTGGTTAAAAGCGGATTACTCATTTTATAACGTATTACCCTTATATAATTTCTAATATTATAAAATTATATATTGATCATATCGCAAAACTCGTCTTTCAAATTAATGTAAAAATATATGCATTTAAATAATGTAAATCGTCGCGACCAGTTGGCCAATTTCGACGGAATCCTGCTCCATCAATTTTTGTAGTGCCAACTCGCCACCCCTTGCGGACGAGCCAAGAATAACAATACTGCTGGACTGGGATCTCCGAAAAAAGGTGCTCTATGCCACCGATATGGCAAGCGAGATCAGCGCAGCACTCGACCAATTTTCAGACTATTTCGATGGTTACCCTGCTACCACTTACTCAGTGCTAAATATAAATATTTCGGCTTATAAACAGGAAACTGATTAATTTACCGACCAACCACAGAGCGAGCAATAACTTCACGCATTATTTCTGATGTGCCGGCATAAATGGTCTGTACGCGTGCGTCGCGGTATATGCGCGAAATAGGGTACTCGTCAGTATAGCCTTATCAGCTGTGTAGCTGCAGGTATTCGTCAATGACTTTTAAACACATTTCCGTAGATGCCAGTTTTATAATCGACGCGTGCTCGGCGGTCATTTTGCCTTGTTTAAATAGACCAATGTACTTCTCTAATAAGGCTTTCGATAATTCTATTTCTGTTTTGCATGACGCTAACTTAAATCGGGTATTTTGAAATTGGCTCACTGCTTGCCCAAAGGCTTTACGTTCAGTCACGTAGCCGGCGGCTAGACTTAGCGCGCATTCGGCCAAATAAACCGCTTGAATGGCGCAGCCCAAGAGCTCTCTTGGCAGTTCCTCCATTAGGTAGACGAAGCCTTTGCCCTCCTCGCCGAGCAATGCATTTGCTGGGATGCGCATATCAGAGAAAAACAACTCAGCGGTATCGCTGCAATGCTGCCCATTTTTTCGATCTTTTTACCACGAGAAAATTCAAGCAATGATGTGTCGACTAGGAATAGGGATATTCCTTTTGAGCCCGCACTAGGGTCAGTCTTTGCGCATACAATCACGAGGTCAGCGTGTACGCCGTTAGTAATAAAAGTTTTAGAACCGTTGAGAATATACTCATCGCCATCATTTACTGCACTCGTGCGCATACCAGCTGAATCACTGCCTGCGCACGGCTCGGTCATCGCAATCGCCGCGACAATTTCGCCACTGGCCATTCTTGGTAGCGACTGCTCCTTTTGCTGCTCAGTGGCAATATTGTTGATGTAGGGCGCTACGATATTGCTGTGGATGCCGTAACCACTGGCGAGTGAAAAAAAACCCAGCTTGGCCATTTCTTCCTGAATCATCATGCAAACGTCTACTTCTGCACCGGCAGTGCCATACTGCTCCGGCATATCGACCAGTAGAAGGCCCGCCTCACCCATGGCCCGCCAAAACGCTTTGGGCATGATATGTTCGCGTTCCCAGTCATCATAGACAGGCACCACTTCTTGTTTCAGGAAGCACAATACCATGTTACGAAACATCTCAAGCTCTTAACTATTTACAGCGGCCATTATTTCCCCTTCAGTATTTTTTATAACCATCAAAAGCACGCACTAGCAGTAAACCGGCTAGCGAAACTCGGCAAGACGCTCTGCAGTATCGAGAATATCGGTGTACTCCGCCGACAACTCCTTGTCTAGCGCCTCGTCAATCGGGTATCCCTGTTGTGCCTTCTTATACAGGTCTTTCATAGCAGCGACAGCAGCGCGGGAATTTCCGGCAATTTGAGCAGCGCGAGCAGTCACTAACTCGTCCAACTCTTCAGGTCCGGCAACGGAACTATTCGCGATGCCGAGCTGCACGGCTTCATCTCCTTTAACCACTCGAGCAGTATATGAAAGCTCTTTAGCTTTGCGAATACCGATGGCTTGTGACAAGGTCTGGGACATTCCCCAAGTCGGCCGTAGACCAAATCGAGTGTGGGTATCGCCAAATTTTGTGGTATCGGTGGTATAGATAAAATCACAGTGCAGCGCCAGCTCTAATGCACCGGTAAAACAGGCACCGTGGACTTTGGCAATCACCGGCACTCGGCTATTGCGAATAGCTTGATAGGCTTGCTTGGCCGGGCCGTCAAACAGATCGCCAATGCGACCAAAAGCGGGTTCAATATCCTGCAGTACCTTAAGGTCCACCCCGGCAGAGAATGCGCGCCCCGCCCCCTGCAATACAATCACTGAAACTGACTCATCGGCACTGGCTTCATCCACTAACGCCGCAACACCAGTGAGCATTTCCGGATGCAAGGCATTCATCGCTTCTGGCCGATTAAAGCTGATGGTTAGTACGCCATTATTCAATTCGGTTAACAACTTTTCAGTAGCTGCTTGATAATGTGTGCTCATAATATTTATTCCAATTATATGGTTACGAAATCTGTTGGTGGTTTAAAGCATATTCAGCGGCTGGCTGGCAGTGACTCATTGCCACGTCAAAAAAAGCGTTACCAAGTCGCTTGATTAAGCAGGTTAGCTTTTATTGTTTAGCGTACTGGAATCTTATCGGTACGCTGCCATTCAACGCTTTTGCTCAAAAAACCCACCTTACCCTTGGTAATCATTCGCTCCTGCTTGGGCGCAGTAACTTCCACATTTTTAAACTCGCCCATTTTTTCAACGTAGATTAAGCCGTGCCAAAGATGCTGTTTAGATTTGTCAGCTTTAAGATTTTTCAGTATCACACTACCCACGCGTTCAGGGTATTTATCATTGCGGATCACTGTACCATTACCTTCCGCTAATTTTATTTCGATCCATACCGGTCCCTCTGTAGCTTTCCAAATACCAGAAATTTCACCACTGACGGCCAGCGGTGCGAACATCAAGGCGCACAAAAGGAGTACGTATTTAAACATTACTGTCGTTGAAGCTGTGCGGACTAAACCGACGCGGCGGGAATTTCTGTAACAGCAATGACTGATCATGGCTTAGGTGTCCTCTTCATTCGATAGGCTACATAAAATGGCAGCAACAGCAGTAGTGTTAACAAAAAGACTAGTGTGCCGTTGCGGTACTGTAGCAAGATATTGAACAACACCTGTTTTATCTGGTTATAACCCGGAGGCGACGGTACCACTAGGTTATCGCGACGATACTGTTCGTAGCGACTTAACATCCGCTGGAGGCGCAGCGCTTGTGTTGCAGCCAAATCCACCGTCTCACCGGGGTCATCGACGATATTAAACAGGCGCCACTGGCCATCGCCAGCAGGTGGCTGGTTTACCACTAACTTGTGATCACCCTGAAACAAAACACCGTGGTCGGTCAATTCGTAGCCCACCGAGTCTTCGGAACCATAGACCCGCTCAGCCGCTCCCGACACCAGAGGCGCGAGGTTACGGCCAGTCATGGCTTGCACTGGTCGACCAGCGTAGCGCGGCCCCGGTTGCGCCACACCGGCCAAGGATAAAATAGTGGGGCTAATATCTGTTGCCCACGCAAAGGCCCGTGTTAATTCTTTTTGGCGGGCAATTGGCTTACCGGCAATAATGAGCGGCACCCGCATCCCCCCTTCCCCAGCGTAAAACTTGTAGTAAGCCAAGGGGCTGACCGCAGCGCTAGCGAAGCTGGGGCCAATAGTGCTGAAGCTACCCTTCAGCCCAAGGGTGTCGTAGTCCAGATTATAACCAAGATTCTCGGGAGTCAGGCGCTTTGGAAACGCGCGGGGTTCCGCTGGGCCGCTGGCTTCAGCGCCATTGTCTGAGGTGAAAATGAAAACCGTATTGTCGTACAGACCGGTTTCTTTTAGATACTCGATCAAGCGACCAATATGAAAGTCCATGGCCTCGATCATGCCCGCGTAGACTGCCATGCGCTTTGACTGATAACGCCTCTCTTCGTTCGTTAGATTATCCCATTCATCTGTAGTCGGCATGCGAACCATCGGGATACCTGCTGGCACAATACCGAGCGCCGTTGCCCGCTCCTTGCGCTGTTGCCGAAGCGCATCCCAGCCGGAATCGTACACCCCCATGTAGCGATCAATGTATTCCTGCGGCGCCTGTACTGGCGAGTGAACGGCCATAAAGGGCAGATACGCTAAAAAGGGTTTACCGTCTTGCCGATTACCGTCGATGAACTCAATCATCTTGTCGACCAAAAACCGCGAAGAATAGAAATCCTCCGGCAAAGTGTAACGCTCCCCGTCGGCAAACCAATTGGCTTGATCATACAGCGCTAGGTAGGGGCGCTGTTCCCAGTTGTCGGCACCGGAATCCATCATTGCCATAGTGCGCTGAAAACCGCGTCGACTCGGTTGTTTCTCGGGCGCCATGCCCAAATGCCATTTGCCCGCCATATAAGTGTGGTAACCGGCGTCCTCCAATAAGCTTGCTACGGTCACCACATCGTCGCCCAGCACGCCTTGGTAGTTATCATGCACACGCTGCTCGGGTGCGAGCATTTCCGGAATATTCGGCACCCCCGCCAAATGGCTGTCTACCCCAGTGAGCAGCATCGCCCGTGCTGGCGCGCAATTGGCTGCGGTGTGGTAATTGGTAAAGCTCACGCCTTGATCTGCCAGCGCCGCCAGACTCGGGGTATTTACCTCGCTACCGTAGGGCGCAATATCGGTATAGCCCAGATCATCAGCAAGAATAAAGACAATATTGGGTGGTTTGTTCGCGGGCGGTACAGCCAATGTTTGCGCTGCAGCGCTCACACAAACCAGGCTGAGAACCACGCCCTTAAGCAGCCGGAAAATTGAAAACCTTTTGCTGTCGCTATGGCTCAACTCAATCACCCTGCGCAAGGCGACGGGAAGCCAACAGTAGTATCAATGCCACTGCAATTTCGACCACGATCTGGCTCACGGCGAAGGTGGCATCATGCACCAGCCAAGCGAGAACCCGCCCTACGGCGGTAATGGCTAACAACATCATAGGCGGGTAATACCAACTGCGGCGCTCACTGATCAGTGCGATCAGCATGCAGAATCCCGCGGTCAAAAAGTAGGCAGACATATCGCCTATTTGGCTGCTAAGGGCGAGACCTCTACCCAGCTCAAGGCCAAAGTTCGAGGCGATGCCGACAGGTGCAACCAACCAGCGAACACCCATGACGACAAACAAAACTGCCGGCAATAGTACAAATAGTTTCAGAACACGATTCATTGCTATTTCCCTTGCTCGGCGATCACTAGCATCATCTTGTGCGCAGTTTCAGTCGCGGAATTCTGATTCTGGCCAGTAACAAAACGCCGTTCCTTATCCACCACAACATGAGTGGCAAACAGGTCACGGAACGCGGTTTGGCTTTCAAACAAGGCACCGGCTTTACGCAGCTCAGTTTCTGGGTGCTGCGGGGTGATTTCGATTTTCAGTTCCTTGATCTGCTTGTCGCTGACGCCAGTCATGGCACGACCAGCGATCAACAGCTTACCGCTCTTGTCTTTGGCATTGATCAGGCCCAGCACCCCGTGGCAGACACCACCAATTACCGGCTCGTGTTCAGCATAGTAGGCTCTGCTCACCTCCCTTGCCAACAATGGGGAGTAGCCCATGTCGTAGGCGGCGCCCCAGCCGCCTGCCAAAAAAATAATGTCGTAGTCCGTAAAATCTATCTCGTCGATCTGGATGGAGTTTTCGACTTTGGCTTTAAAAATCGGGTCTTCAAGATAGCGTCGAGTTTCTGGTGTTGCCGTGAGTCGCCCAAGCGAATCGGGAGCGATGGGAACGGCCCCGCCCTTAATGCTGGCCACATGTACTTCCATGCCGCCATCCAGAAAGGCGTAGTAGGGGTTGGTCAGTTCCGAGGCCGCCACACCGGTCGCGGGGCCTTCAGTCTCACCAACAGCCGCCAACACATTGTGACTGGTGGTGACAATTAAGGCGCGTTTACCTGGCAATTCAACCGTAGCCCCAGTGTACTCAGGGTGTAAACCCGCCTTGTGCATTATTGTCGGCAACGCCAGTACAACTATAAACGTCAGTACAACAATACTGGCCAAACCTATTAGCAGCTTCTTTTTCATTTCGACTCAACCCTATATAAATTCTTTTAAATGCTTAAATGTGACTACAGCCCTTTCCGGGTCTGGATGATTTCATCGGAGTTCGCTGGCAGTGAAAAAGCCACGCCGTCAACGCCAATGGTGTAGTCAGGAAAGATATCCTCGGCACCATCTAGGAACAGCGCTTTCTGCCCGGGAATCATCAGCGGCGGCACAATATGATAGTAGAGTAAGTGGCCCACATGGGCGTCGCGAGCGATCTCAGCGGCCTCAACCGGGCTGGTATGGTAATCCTGGATGTCATGCATAATCTTTGCGCCAGTGGTGTTACCGTTGCGCTCAGAAGCCGCTTGCATCATCGCGGTGATCTTCATCCCCAGCGCCTCGTGCACCAGAATATCAACGCCTTCGGCAAACTTTTGCAGATTTGCGGATTTAACCGTATCGCCAGAAATTAATATCGAACGGCCCTTGTAACTAAAGCGATAAGCCACAGCGGGTTTAATCGGCGAATGATCAACCAACAGCGCCTCAACAATAAGACCACCATCGTTATAAACCGTGACTAACTCGCCCTCGGCGGGCGTCGCAAAGCGCATCGCCTGCATGCCAGCACTGGCTACTGGCGTAACAAGATCGCCGTGATGTGCGTGGCGGTAGATTACATCTAGGGCATAGGCTTCATTAAATCCGTTCACCACCCGCTCCACACCTTCCGGCCCATACACCGGAAGTGGTCCGAGGAAATCACCACCGGCCCAGCGCGACACACTCATTTCACCTAGGCCGTCGATATGGTCTGAATGGAAGTGCGTCAGAAATACCGCTTCGATGCCGCCCGGGCCATAGTTCATGCGGTTGAGATTACGGCGGCCATTGGTACCGGCATCCACAATAAATAAACGTTCGCCGGCGACCACGGCCACGCAGGGACCGGAGTAATCTGGTGCCCCCATAGGGCTACCTGCACCACACAGCGCCAGATGCAAACCATCTTTCAGCTCTACTATCGCGTCTGCCCCCATACGTGCTTGAAGCACGCGGTCGGCCAATGCTGAAAGAACGGTAGCACGCTGACTATAGGCAAACAGTGCAATCGCGACAACAGCGATAATTATCAATGGTGATTTTTTCATAGCGATATCAAGTTGTCTTTATATAAAGAGACAGCATAGTCAAAGGCAGATGGACTTCGGGAATCATATCCGGCCAACCGTTTACAGTGTGGTGCGTATGGCTCAACTCCCGCCCAAACTTTTCAAGATCTCCGATCCCCAAATAATAAAATAATAAAACGTCTAGCGAATGACATAACCAAAGTCACTGGCGGAAATATCACTCTAATAAAATAGCTTTATTGGCCGATTATGACCCTCCAACCAAAAGATGACGAATCTAAAGTCCGTACTACTAAATACAAACAGAGGTTTGAAGATGAAGCGCATCCTTATTACAGGAGCTGCCAGTGGTTTGGGCTTGGCTCTGGCAAAAAAATATGCCGGCGAAGGCTGGGCTGTTTGTATTGCTGACCTTCAAGATAAAGAAGGCCAAAAGATCGCTTCACAGCTAAAAAGCCAACATGGTAGCGATTGTTTTTTCCAACACCTAGATATTACCAATGAAGATCAATGGCAGGCATTGGTTAATATAATTTCTGAGCGCTGGTCGGGGTTGGATGCCCTAATCAATAATGCAGGTGTGGCATCGGGTGGGACGATCGATACCTTGTCACTAAAAGATTTTCAGTGGACAGTAGATATAAATTTAATGGGTGCTGTTAAGGGCTGTTATTATTTTGTGCCTCTTCTGAAGGAAAGTAGCGGAGCGCTAATCAATGTGGCGTCTATGGCAGGCTTAATTCACATGAGAAATATGTCGGCCTATGCCGTATCTAAAGCAGGGGTAGTGGCCTTGTCGGAGACTCTGTTAAGTGAATTAGACCCATTTGGAGTGAAAGTGTCGGTCGTATGCCCAGCCTCTTTTCCAAGCAATCTTTTGAAAACTATACGCAGTAGTAGTAGTGGTGGCGTGAACACGGCCAAAAAACTCATGAACAGATCACCCGTTAACGCTGACGATATTGCGAGCATGGTTTACGACGGATCCAGAAAGGGCAAGCATATTATTATTCCGACTCGCCGCGAATCCCTATTGTGGAAACTTAAGCGTTACTTTCCGGGCCTTTATTATATTTTTATGAAAAAATTGGTTCATAAAATTGTAAGTAAATAAGGGAAACAACCTTCGGCGGAATAGTTTTGCTACGCTGTTTACGGCAATGGCACATTGACCGATTCAGCCTATCTTGTCGGGCTATTTTTTCTAGGTAGTCTCTTGAGTTAGCTTTAGGGAGCAAGCCCGATTGGGCTTGTTCATTCACGCTCCGGTGTTGTCGCCGGGACGCGGGGGGTCGGGCTCGCGCCCCTAGCGAATAGCGTCGTAGCTTGACCTGCGGCACGTCGGGTCCATCAGCACGCGAACGTAGTAGCCGGCACCTATCTGGCCTGCCCGATGGACTTGCCTTAGATCAATCCGGTGATGTCGAGCAGCAACACCAGCACAGCCAGGCCGGATTTTTAACATCGAGTGAGCCGGGCTGGTTAGTAACGATAGCGAACATCAAGCGCCCATTGTTTTGGTTCTTCAAAGACACCCATATGGCTCCCAGGCTGTACCGGCACGTCTACAGAAACTGCCATTGTCATTTCATCGCTAAGGTTTTTGCCAACTAGCTGCACCTGCCAGTTCAGATCGGGAGCCTGAATCGCAATGCGTGCGTTGTATTTAACGACCCCATCCTGCACGGTTACCGGGTCCAGATCCGCACTGGTGAACTGGCGACCCTGATAGTTGGCATCGCCACCGAGAACAACGTCAAATCCTAGATTTTCGAAGGGCAGCTTGTAATTGAAGCCCAGATTGCCATTCCACATTGGTGCCCGATCTAGATCACCGCCGGATAGGTCGCAGGGAGAGGTCTGACCAACAGGGCAGGGGCCGCCGGGAAAACTCGTGTAAGTGGCATCGGTATAACCCACAGATAGGGTTGTGATGAGCCCGCGTGCCGCGAGCAGGGTGGCATCAATTTCCACGCCTTTGGTGATCGCGTCGGCAGCATTTTGAACAATATAAGTAGTGCCATCAAAAACCGAGACCTGCAGGCCACTGAATTCAGTATGAAACGTTGCCGCGTTGATGCGTAATAAGCCATCGAGGAAATCGCCTTTCAGGCCAAGTTCGTAGGTGTCGGCCTGTTCTTCGTCATACTGGAATTGTTCGGCCCTGTCGGCCGCAGCATTAAAACCGCCACCTTTAAAGGCTTTGGCAAAGGTGGCGTAAGCGTTGACGTTGGAAGTCAATCGATATGTTGCCGACAACTTGGGGGAGTACTCTTTTTCAACGCGCTTCGTTTTTGGGGTGGCAAACTCTTCTTGGTTCTGAAACTGCGTGAAGAAAATCCCGCTGTCGGTAAATTCACGAGTCATGATGGCTTCTTTTTTCTCGTAGGAGTAGCGAAGTCCGGCCATCAGAGTCAGGTCTTCGTCCAGCAAGCGCCAACGAAACTGACCGAACAGCGCGGCAGAGGCAACTTCCTGATTGAAGTCACTAATCGAGTGGTCTTCCGGGAGTACACCAATGCCGGGGAATGCGATCAACGGTGCCCCGTTCGGGTACTGCCCGGATAATAAAATAGCGGGACCTTGCTCTTGCGCCAGGCCTGTGTCTGCCAGATTACTAAAGTCGGATCCAAATAAGTAAAGCCCCGCGATGTAATCCGTCACACCCACCGGCGACGTAATACGGAATTCCTGGCTGTATTGCTGATAATCATTGACCTGTCGCGTTGTGATAAAGGGGATGGGGCCAGCATCGCCATCAAGGCCGTCGTTCAGCAACTGCTCGGTCCAGCCGGATACAGAAGACAGTATATATTCGCCTAATTTGTATTCCATTTTCAGGGTGGCGAGTTTTGTATCGATGAAGGCCGTTATGTCACCGTCAGTCTGGTTTTTGTAGTTGGCCTCGGTCTCAAAGTTAGGATCATATTGCCCGTACTGAGTTTTTGTTTGATCAGTGGCTTTATAGATCTCCAATCCACGCAAGTTCATTTGGCTATCGTTTTCTTCGTAGGTCGCCACAACATTGAGATTGTCTATGGCGCTCAACCCGAACTTCACACGGTAGAGATTCTTATGAATGTTGAACTGGTCCTCATTAACGAAGGTATTTTCAATCCGACCGTCCTGGCGCTCCCGCTTGACCACTAGCCGCATGCTGAGCGCATCTTCGATAATCGGTGCATTAGCTATCAACGTCGTGTAACGCCTGTTGCGAGTGCCGATGCCATAGCCAAGGTCTAACTCCCATTCCTGGCTGGGGTCTTTTGTCGTCATATTAATCGCACCTGCAATGGTGTTTTTACCCATCAAGGTGCCCTGTGGGCCTCTCAGAATTTCAATGCGGTCCAAATCTGCCAGTCCGCTGTTCAAATAGCTGATACGACCGTAGTAAACGCCATCAACCAGTAAGCCAACAGCCTGTTCAAAAGCGGGGTTGTCGCCGGAGCCAAGACCACGCATTTTGGCCGTGCCACCGCCTCCGCCGCCCACTGTAATACGCGTGTTAGGTGTTTTCAGGCCAACCTCATTAAAATTGATAAGGTTCTGTTCTCTTATGTCATCGCCGCTGACGGAGGATACTGATAGGGGTACGTCTTTCAAATTTTCAGAACGTTTTTGGGCGGTAACGAAAACTTCCTCCAGCGCGAATTCTCTTTTTCCCAGGTTTTCCTGTGCGGTAGCTGGCAGGGCGGCGGCAGAAATAATCATCGCCGAAACAATGACCCTCGGAATAGAGCGGATTCGCGACACGCTTTCGTAGCACGATTCTGGATGAATAGGCAGAACAGCTGATCGGTTAGGCTTTCTCATGATATCAATCCAGGTAAGCACTATTTTTATTTGTAGAGCTATCTCCGCTGGCAATACAGCAGTTAAAGACTCACGTTTGGGATTACGGGCTATTGTACCCACGAGCCAATCGTTCTAAGGGAATCATATCCGGTCAACTGCGGCCTAATTTTTCGCTGGAGTTTCGCTTAGATACTGTCGCGTTATTTCTTCGGCACGAGAAGCATCTTAATTCTCGCGCCCTTGTCGATTATTATTTTTCAGAGGAAAACTTGGCTCGTCACATTACAAAACCTTGAAGGAGGCTGCGCCGGGAAGTTGTTCTGCGAGTGTATGTTCCATCAACTGCGACGGCGTAAAGCACCCACCCTTCCCCTGATAATCTCGCAAATAATCGGCGGTCATAATAATGCCGTCCATAGCGACGGTATAACCGTTTGGCACTTCAATACTGGCGGTCACTACCTTGCCACTGGCATTTTTAATTTCACACCATACCTGCACACCTTTATTAGCGCGTTTTCCAGCGTTTGGCCCTTGGATTTTCGCAGCTTTGGCAACGATACGCTTAGGAACAAAGGGAATGGACATCACTAACTTGACCAACGGAAACAGCAGTATTTCCAGCTTGCTTCCACTAAAGGGTATATAAACGCAAATATTAGGAATATTGGTTTGCCAGTAGGCGGTATTAAGATCGCCCCAGGGAATCACCGATGACAACTTTGGGCCGCGACCATAATCAATGGTGCGCATTTGAAAACCGCGCCCGACAAACTTCATTTCACCCTTGCGGCGTACCGCCATGCCCAGATGAATATTTTCCCACAGGGTTTTACTGGTGCCGGGACTAAGCGCCATATCGCCATCAAAACCCAAAACCAGCTCATTAGCATCGGGTAATTGCTGATGCCAAAAAAATGGCCAAGCAATCGGTAGCGATAACATCAAAACCGACGTCGCCCATCAACATCACACCGGCGTTTTTTGCTTGCTCATGTAAGCTCTGACCAATGCGGAAGACAGGCCCTTCACCAGTAATATCAGTATAATGGGTGCCAGCTTTGATACAGGCTTTCATCATTGGCTCGGCGGTGGCCGAGAAAGGCCCAGCGCATTGACTCACAACAATGACATCGGCCAACTGCTCTGCCACTTTATCGATACGACCTAAATCGAAGACGCGAACAGGAAATCAAATTTCTCGCCAAGCGCCGCTATCGCAGTTTGATTACGACCCGCCAGAATGGGTTTTTTGCCCTGCTCGACTGCTTTTGCTATCGCTAATTGAGCGCTGTAGAAATTAGCGCCATAGATCATCCATTGTGATTTCATGCTGCAATCCTAATCGTCTTCAACTGCAAGGAACCAAACAACATCGTTAACAGGTAATCCCCAGGTCCGCGCATTCTTTTTTTAAACACCGCAATCTCAATAATATGAGCAACAACAAGAAAGATGCCGATACCCTGAAATACAAGAGGAAATGGCACTTGCGAAGGAGCTATCACCGAGGCGACAATCAACAACCAAACAATCGAGACAAGTCCCTTGCCAATCTTTAAGCGAAAACTTACGTCCATCACAAATTCTCCAATTAGTAATACAGTGCGTCCCTAGTCCGAAGCTAATATTCCTTGAATTGCGCGGGCAAATAGCCAGAGGCGATCCTGCCCCCACAAGGCAAGGACTTGCTTGCCGTTTTCATCTAACAAACGAAAGCTCGGCACACCCCATAAACCCGCCTCGTACATCGCCACACGATTTTCTTCCAGAGTGGTTTCCCATCCCGGCTGGCCGACCCGATCCTTCGCAACAATCCAATCTAATCCGGCTTGCTCGACCACTTTTTTCAGGCCTGACTCTCGATTGGTATTTACTCCTTGTGCGAAGGCGCAACTGAGAAAACTGGAGATAAATTCAATGCCCTTGCCCTGCTCCTCTGCCCAGGGGTACAAGGAGTAAGCCTTGCGCACCGGATTACCAATGGGGTCGCTAAAATTGCCATATGGCACGCCCACGGCACGGGCTTCCCGAGCCGCATCCATAAAAATATACATGCCCTTTTCACGGGTAGCCGGCACACCACGCATAATCATTGGCAACACCGGGCGCACCACCAGCTTTACCCCAGTATCTCTAGCCAGCTTCACCGCTCGATCAAATGAAATGGCGGTATAAGGGCTGCGCAGGGAGGGATAGACCTCTAAAGTGAGGCTCCCCTGATCTTGCAATTTCCCCGCGCCCAAGGAAGGTCGATCCACAAGTAAAGCTTGGCCCGGTTTGCGGTCGACACCCAGCATCGCAAGCCGTTTTTCCAAATGGTAGAGACGATCTACACCCCAATACCATTCGTCGCCAAAGTAAAACATTGCACCGGAATAATGTTTGAGCTCAGCGCGGCGCTGGGTTCCTCTAAGTAGCTTTTGCTCTGCTGCTTCCGGCGATGCTTCGCCATATTTCTCAGAAAGCTGATCGAGCGCGGCCTTATCGCCAGCCCACATCGCCTTGCCGACAGCCGCCGCACAGTCAATAAAGCCTTTTGTGTCCTGCCCCGCCAGAATGGCAGCCGCTTTTTTTTCCAACTCTGTCGGCAGAGGTGCCTCATGCTGTGGAAATTCAAGACCGTATTCAGGTGCCACCTGGGAAGCATCGTAACGAGAAAGACGCGATAACAGATCCGGTTCGGGGATGTTATCGCCTTCCGTGCCCTTTACCAGGTGACAAATCACTTCGACATCGTAGCGCTCAGCCAGCGGTTTAAGCACCTGCGCTGCCAAATGACTATAGCCATCGTCCAGCTGATGAAAATACTCAACGCGATAGGGCTGTCCCGCTTTTTTAATTCGGGATTCTGCCTTCGCGCGCTTGGCGTCCATACGTCGCTCGCTGAACAGCCGGGTCATCATGGCCGAAGTCACCCAGCGAACGACGACATTGGGATCTGATTCAGATGCCCCGCCCTGACTTTTGCTCTGGCTAGGTTCAGTCATGACGCTAATCGAACTGAGTGCAGGCAGCAGCCAGATCAGGCGTCGCTTGCGGCAAGTTGGCCGGGCTTAGGTTCGGTGCAGTTTTTTCGAGCAGATTATTCAAGGCGCTCGCTTTTTCAGCGATGATATCGCCGTCTTTAACCGCCTTAGTGATGGCGTTTCCGGCCTGCTTCATCAGCACCTTGATCTGACGTATGTCGGTATTGATAGCGGCCAACTCAGTTGTTTTATTTAGGGTACTGGCATTGGCGGCTCGCGCCTCAGCAGCACAAATAGCATCACGCGCCAGCAGATCCAAACGAATCGGCTTGAAACGCGCAATACCACCTATAACATCTTGGGTTAACTCCGGATACATCGCCTTACCGACGGCGCGCCGTAAGGGTGAGTGGGCGACATAAATACTGCCATCGGCAGCAACGACGCTCATGGCAAGGGAATCTTCCCGGCCTTCGGCAAAGTAGCGCAGTTTTCCAGTTTCTCTATCTAGCAGACCCATGCCCATATGCAGCATCAATGTCCTGCCCAGCAAGGTTTTGCCACCACCGATCATAACAACGACACCGTTGGCCGTTACTGTTGCCGTCAGGGCGTTAGACTGCACATCGACATTGGCATAACCATCAAAACCATTAAGCTCGCCCTTCCATGACACTGAGCCGCTGTCGCCATTGTCGAACAGCTTGATCACGTCACTTGAGGTCACGGCATATAATTCATGGTTATCTGGCGCCACGGAGATAGACCCCACCAGTGGCTCGCCCACATCTACCCGCCACACTTCGTTTAATTCGCTATCCAGCGCGATGACATTACCCGCGTTGTCCGACACATACAGACGCTGACCGTCTGCGCTGAGCGCCGGTGTTGATCCAGTGCCGCCATGAAAAGTCTTGCGGTTTAATATTTGGAACATCAAGCCACCGTTGCCGTCATCGACCAGGTCGAGGGCGTAAATTGCGCCGATTTCAGATCTGCCGTCTTCGGTTCCATCTTCTTTATCTTCCGCCGTAGCAGCCATAAAGATACGGCTGCTGTCTGGGTCAATACTAAAGAAGTTGGTCACCACACCGCCGCCGCCATAGATATAACTCACTGCGGCAGAGAACAAACTTAAGCCGTCATCAGTTTTGCCAAAGGCTTTATCCATCAGCGGATCAACCTTCTTAAGGACGAACGTTGGAATGTTCGTGCCGTTGCCACTGATAGCTGGCGCGCCGGGTACTTGTCCAATAGCTGCGATCAACTCTCCGCTCTTGCGACTGAAGGCAAATAAAGCGCCGTCCTTGGTAATGGATATCAGTGAATCGGTCGCCGGGTGATAGTTGAAGCTATGAAACTTAACGATAGTTTTTTTCCCGTCCTTCGAGGGAGGGAGGCTTAAGCCAGTGGCTTTACTCCATACCGTTGAGCCGTCGGGCCTTAGGGCCATGACGCGGTTATAGCCAACGATATAAATAATCTGCGAGCCCGGATTTTCAGGGTCATTTAATATGAACGCTGGGCTACTTGCTTGTATATCGTTGTCGGCGGGTATCGCCCAACGCCGCTTGCCGGTTTGGGCATCGAGTGAAACCAACACCACGCGCTCACCGTGGTAGAACTGCGGGCTAAGGTAAAGATTGCCGGCATTGTCAAAGAGGGGGCCATTACCTACAAAGTAGGCTGGCTCGGCAACCCAGTCGAGCTCAAACATCGGCGCGGCCACGCCCCAGACACTATCCGAATTAGCCACATCAACATGTATGGCATTAAAGGTATCAGGCTCGGGGATAACGTCGTAGCCGTGCTGTCCCGCAGCGCGAGCGCCCACCGGTTTCCACTGGGTTTTTTCAGGTGGACCAAATACCTTGGGGTTGTGCGGGCGGTTATTGTCCAGGTAGGCCTTTACCGCGAAAAATGTAACAAGGAGCAATACCGCCAGCCCGAGGATTTTTTTCACTTTCGATTTCATTGCGCTGCATACCTTGTAAACTTTTTAATCATTTGATTATAGTGATAAGCTCAACACCAGAGGTATCATATTCGGCCATGTACATAATCGCCGCCGCTTGCTTCCATCTTAAATAAAGCTAAAAACAGAATGATGGCTATGACAACGAACCGTTTGCAGAATCACCTATTAACACAAATATTGAATCAACTAGAGCGCGCTCAGGTGCCACCTGGAGCACTCTTCATTGAAGCAGGCTTTCCAGACATCAGCACAGCGGGACAACTGGTAGCAGCACTATCAGGACCCGATGCTTTGCCCTTGCTAGAGGCGGCCACCAAACTAACAAAAAACCCGTGCTTGGCCTTACAGCTCAGCGAGGGTGTCAACTTGGATTTGTACGGTACCTTAGGCTTCGCGCTAATGAGCTGCGCTAATATGAGAACATCGACTAAGCTGTTACTCCGCTACGGCAAACTGCAATTTTCAAATCGTTGGGAGGCTCACGAGCGGGGCGATGATATCTTGCTTAGATTAAATTTTGATGTGGGCACACAGTCGCAGCAACAAATCATTAAAGAACTGTATCTGTCTACCTTGACTAGGGTTGCAAATCTGCTTTACCGAGGCGCACCTGAGGGCGCCGAAATACATTTGGATTATCCTCAACCTGCTCACCACGCCTGCTATCGAAACACGTTCAACACTCCGGTTAAATTTAATTGTGAATATACTCAACTCTTTATACCGGGCGCGATACTCGACAAACCGATTAGAAGCGCCAACATCGCCGGCCATGTTATTTTTCATCAACAATGCGAGGAGATGCTGCGCAGCTTGGAGAGTGCAGAAGAAATCACTACGGCGGTGCGGCTGTTGTTAATAAAATCCGCGGGGGAATTCCTCGAAATCTCGCAAGTGGCCACGAGCTTACATATGAGTGAACGCACTCTACGACGTCAATTAGAGGCAGAATCAAGCACCTTCAGAGCAATTGTCGACGACATTCGCAACTTGCTTGCAAAAGAATATTTATCAGCGACACCGCTGGCGGTAGCAGAAATAGCCCATCTACTAGGCTATGGCGAAACAGTCAATTTTCGTCGCGCCTTTGTGCGTTGGAACAAGCTAACACCAAGCCAGTTCCGAGAACAACTCGCGTCGTAAAACGATATTAGTAAGATTTTTATATTTTTATCTTTATTTTAATAGTGGACCTTATTAGCTATTTTAAGGTAATTAGAAACTTTAAGCTGTCATGTAATTGGGAAAAAATATTCATCAAATTTCGAGAAGTCCGGCCTAGCCAAGCATTTCCGCTCGTCAAGATTGGCTAGCTCACTGCGCCATTTATCTAAAATTTCAAGGCATGCTTCAGCACTGACATAAGGAGCATGGAAAGCATGAAAGGGCTTAAGTACATCTATGCCCACGTAGCCAAGCGACCCATGCGACAACGGTTTTAAGATCTCGTTGATATCGCTATGGATACCACCTTCACTGAGCATATCGTCACGACCACCGGTGCTTACCGAGACCAGTGCTTTTTTTACCTGCCATACCACCATTGCCATAAATGCGCTTGACGACATAAAACTTGCCCTACACAAACACGCGGTCAATACAGCCTTTTAGAATTGCCGGTGTGAAGAACCAATACAGTGGAAAATTGAACATCAACAAATCGGCAGCCTCGACTTTATCGATTTCAATTTTGACATCCGTCGAAATAGTGCCTACAGGTACGGACTTTCGCTGTTCAAGCGCGTAGTTAAAACAATCAGGATCCGCACGCTCAGCAAAAACTTCTGACGAGGCAACGGGATTAAAATTCATCTCATACAGATCCGAAGCCTGCACCGAGTCACCCTTTTATTCAAAGAAACGTTTTGCGTCTAAGTACAAGTCACTTGAAAAAGATTTCGGTTCTGGGTGGGCGTGAACAATCAATACAGCCATAATTACCAACTTATCTTTTCTAATAATATGGATTAAAACTACACAATCCCAACGTCACTATTAGCTATACCATCTGTGCAGCGAGCTCCCCGTACAATGTCTGTTTAATTTCTTTGAAAATACCTGGGTCTTTACATGCCAGGTTAGTCGCCAGTTCTGCTGCAGAATCCAGTAAGCTTTCAGAGCTGGATTTACTGTCAACCAACCCCGCCACAATTGCCTCGTCAGCCGTATAGCGCTTACCGGTCAGCGCAGCATCACGCACTGTGGCGGGCGGAAGTTTGGCGTGCAGGATAGCCATCATTGCCGAGGGTATGGCAACGCCTGCGTCAACTTCCGAAATGCTGATCCAACCGCGATCTTCTCGCATTATGCGGTAATCCAAGGACATCGCCAGAAAGGCCCCACCAGCAAAAGCGTGGCCGTTAATTGCCGCCACCGTAGGACAGGGAAGCATCACCATGCGCCGATGAATTTCGAGCATTGCCTGAGCGAATTTTTCCATTTCGGCTTTATTAAATTTTCTCATGGCGTCAATATTCACACCATTACTGAAGAACTTGCCTTCGCCAGTCATGATTAAAGCGCTTCCCTTAGCGCAGTTATTCTCTACCTCAATCAGCGCATCCAGCATCTGTGCCTGCCAATCCAGACAAATGGTATTGGCGTCGTTGTTCATCCTAAGGGTATAAATATCCCCATCTTTACAGAGGTTTATCATATGTTCTCTCCCAATTAATCAGAGACTCCCAAATTGAATCGCTAACAGTCGCCAAAGTATTGCTCGTCAATCGCCATCAGATTACTAGCACCGGACTGAATAGTGGTCGCCAGCGTCTGTGTACGAGGCAAAATTCGCTCAAAATAGAAACGTGCGGTGTGCAGCTTAGCGTGATAAAAGCCGCTGTCGGCACCGCCACTGTCGATAGCGGTCTTGGCAGATTTTGCGATTCGTGCCCAACAGTATGCCAGGGTGACGTAACCGGCAAACATCAAGTAATCGACACCCGCCGCATTAACCTCATCCGGATTTTCAGCTGCGGCGGCGCCAATAATATCGGTTAAATCTAGCAACTGATTTAAACTGGCCTCGGTTTCAGTAACATAAGCGCTCTTTACATTGTTCGTACAAAAACTGCGAATTTCTTCAACAAATGGCTCTAGTATTTTTCCGCCAGAACCGAGAATTTTACGACCCAGTAGGTCTAAGCCCTGAATCCCGGTAGTCCCTTCATAGATAGCGGTGATACGAGTGTCCCGGTATTCCTGCTCCAGCCCGGACTCTTTGATAAAACCATGACCGCCAAGAATTTGTATGCCGTAGCTGGTTGCTTCCAAGCTGACTTCACTTAAGAAACCTTTAGCGATCGGCGTGAAAACCGCGAGCAAGGTATTGGCAAGCTGCTTTTCTTCTTCACTACCCGCACCATGGGTAATATCAAGTAATTGCGCACAGCGATAGTTCAGTAATCTACCCCCTTCAGCAAATGCTTTTTGAGTCAGTAACATTCTGCGCACATCGGGATGCACAACGATGGGGTCCGCGGCTTTTTCAGAAAACTTGCGCTGGGGGGCACGCATTTGCAGGCGCTCTCTGGCGTAATTCAAGGCCTTCTGAAATGATGCATAGATATGTGCCTGAGCTGAAACAGCAACGCCCAATCGGGATTCATTAATAAAGGTAAACATGCACGCCATACCCTTGTTGGGCTTACCTATCAAGTAAGCTTCAGCGCCATCAAAATTCATGACACAGGTGGCGTTGCCATGAATGCCCATCTTTTCTTCAATGGCACCACAGCGCACATTATTGAATTCACCTACATTACCATCAGCATCCACTTTGAATTTTGGCACGACGAACAGCGAGATCCCTGTAACACCCTTGGGTGCGTCAGGCAAACGTGCCAATACAATATGAATGATGTTGTCGGTTAGGTCGTGATCCCCAGAGGAAATAAATATCTTGCTGCCGGTAATACTATATGTGCCGTCGGCATTGGGCTCGGCTTTAGTTCGCAGCAAGCCAAGGTCAGAGCCGGCATGGGCTTCGGTTAAACACATGGTGCCAGACCACTGGCCTGTTACCATTGTCGGTATAAAACGTTGTTTCAAGTCATCACTGGCATGGGCAGTAATGGTCGCAATCGCCCCCAGGGTCAGACCCGTATACATGGAAAAAGCATGATTTGCTGCCGCCGGCATTTCAGAAACCACTTGACCCAAAGAGGATGGCAGGGCCTGTCCGCCATAGACTTCGGGAAAAGCCAATGAAGGCCAGCCACTTTCAATATTTTGCTGATAAGCCTCTTTAAAACCGGGGGGAGTGGTAATTTGTCCGTCGTTGTTTCGGCATCCTTCACGATCTCCCACTACGTTAAGTGGCGACAAGACCTGCTCGGCAAATTTGGCTGCCTCCCCAAGAATAGCTTCTACCAAATCCGGGGTCGCATTCTGACCTTCAGCAAAGGTTTGGTAATGAGCGGGATAGTCCAATACTTCATTCATGACAAATTGAATATCTCTGAGCGGCGCTTTGTATGTCATCGTTGCAATACCTTGTGTTTACGCAATAATAAAATGGAGGCTTTCGCCTCCATTTACTAAGAACTTAACTTAGCTTATAAGACCTCAAACAAGCCTGCTGCGCCCATACCGCCACCGACACACATAGTCACAATCACATATTTAACACCACGACGCTTACCTTCAATTAAGGCGTGCATCACCATACGCGCGCCACTCATGCCGTAGGGATGACCAATTGAAATTGCACCGCCGTTTACATTGAGACGATCATTAGGAATACTCAAGGTATCGCGACAATAAATAACCTGCACAGCGAAGGCTTCATTCAGCTCCCAGAGACCAATATCGTCCATGGTCAAGCCATTGGCCTTAAGCAATTTAGGAATAGCAAATACGGGACCAATACCCATTTCATCAGGCTCACAACCCGCAACACTCATACCACGGTAAACACCGAGTGGTTTGAGATTACGTTCTTCGGCCAGAGCACGGTCCATTACTACCAGGGCAGCCGCGCCATCTGAAAGTTGTGACGCGTTGCCACCGGTAATGGTGCCGTTTTCAAGCACTGTATTGAGCTTATTAAGGCCTTCAATATTGGTGTCGGGACGGTTGCCTTCATCTTTTGTTAACGTGACTTGTTCGAACGTGGTCTCTTTGGTTTCTTTGTTAAAAACCGCTTTAGTTGCGCTTACCGCGACGATTTCGTCGTCGAACTTACCCGCTTCTTGAGCGGCTGCAGTACGCTGCTGCGATTGTAAGGCGTATTCGTCCTGCGCCTCACGAGATATGTTGTAACGCTTGGCGACAGTTTCTGCGGTATCCAGCATCGGCATAAACAAGTTAGGTGCGTGGACGACGGCCTTTGGGTCAAGCACACGTTCCAAATTCATCTTTTGGTTTTGTACTAGACTTATCGATTCACAACCACCCGCAACCACCACTGACATACCGTCGCAAATAATTTGTTTGGCGGCGGTCGCAATGGCCATCAATCCTGACGAGCACTGTCTATCAATAGTCACGCCGGGCACACTCAGGGGTAAACCAGAAGCCATAGCGACATTACGGCCTAAGTTAGAGGCTTGAGTACCCTGTTGAATCGCAGCGCCCCAAACACAATCATCAATTTCAGCTGGATCAATCCCCGCGCGGTTAACAGCAGCTTCAACCGCATAGGACGACAAACTTGGCGCTTCTAAATTATTGAATGCACCGCGATAGGCTTTGCCGATCGGGGTGCGTGCTACGGAAACAATGACAGCTTCTTTCATTTTTTTTCTCTCTATATGTTAGTGGTCTAAATACTAGTGCTAACGTCTTCAGCGGATGACAAAAACTTATTGTGAGAATTCTTTGAACGACTTTCCCTCAGCAGCCAGTTTTTTCAGTAAAGGTGCGGACTTAAACCACTCTTCCCCATACTCTCCGAGTGAAACACGGTATTTTTCGAGGGCATCAACCACGGTTTGCAGGCCAATTTCATCGGCGTATTGCATGGGGCCTCCACGGTGCGCGGGAAAGCCATAGCCATTGCAGTAAACCGTGTCGATATCGCCCGAGCGGTAGGAAATACCGTCTTCGAGTACTTGAGCCCCTTCGTTAATCAGCATGTAAATCGTGCGTTCCAATATCTCTTGATCAGAGATCTCGCGCTGGCTTATGCCGTGCTCCTTCGCAAGTCGTGTTGCCAGCGCAACAACCTCGGGATCTTCTTTTTTATCTCGCCCCTCATAGATATACATACCTCGGCCAGTTTTCTGTCCATAACGACCTAATTTGTACAATTCATCACATACTATTGCGTAGCTGGGATCACGACCATAACAAGCTTGTACGTTGCCCTGCCTGACAAGATACCCAACATCGATACCCGCGAGATCAATCATGCTGGGTAGGCCCATGGCCAAACCAAAGTCGTAAAGTACTCTATCGATTTGTGCCGGGCTGGCGCCTTCTAGCATTAGACGCATTGCCTCACGAGCATAGGGTTCTAATATGCGATTACCGATAAATCCCCAACAAACACCAGCAACAACGGGCACTTTATGGATCGTTTTCGCTAGATTAATAGCAGTAATTAACACATCGTCAGCGGTGTCGGCGCCGCGAACAATTTCCAGCAGTTTCATTACGTTGGCGGGACTGAAAAAGTGCAGGCCGATTACATCATTAGGACGGGACGTAATAGCGGCGATTTCGTTAACATCAAGCGTAGAGGTATTCGTCGCCAGGATCGCACCGGGCTTACAAACCGAATCCAGCGCGCTAAAGACCTTTTTCTTAACGTCCATATTTTCAAAAACAGCCTCGATCACGAGATCCATATCGCCAAGATCACTGTAATCGCAGGTCGATTTCAACAATGCCATACGCTCTTCAACTTGCGCAGCGCTCAATCGACCTCGCTTGGCAGAAACTTCGTAGTTTTTTCGAATAACACCCATGCCGCGTTCTAATGCTTCGGCATTTAAATCCAAAATAGTGGTCTCGATACCGGCATTGGCGAAGTTCATGGCAATACCGCCACCCATGGTACCGGAGCCAATAATCGCAACTTTGCTGATAGCACGAGCTGGTATTGCGGCATTGATGCCGGGGATTTTGGTGGCTGCACGCTCGGCAAAGAATAGATGCTGTTGAGCGCGAGCCTGTGTAGATTCCAAACACTGTATAAACAGTGCCTTTTCTAAAGCGAGCCCCTCATTTAATGACAACTCACAACCGCCTTCTACCGCTTTAATTGCACACTCTGGCGCATAGAAGCCACGCGTTTTACGGGCGATACTTTTACGAAAGTCGTTGAAGAAATTATCATCTACCTTACTTGTATCAATACGTAAATCAGCGCAGCTTTTAATGGCTGCACCATTGGCCACCAAGGATTTGGCATAATCAATTACGGCATCTAAGAAATGAATGTCTGCATCAATAATGGCGTCAACGATACCGCTGGCTAAGGCTTGCTCGGCATTGACAGACTCCCCCGAAACAATCATTTGCAAGGCCATTTCAACACCGGCTATACGCGGCAAACGCTGGGTGCCGCCCGCACCGGGAATCAATCCTAATTTAACTTCCGGTAGGCCGATTTTGGCGTTGGCGTGGGCAACTCGGTAGTCGCAGGCCAGAGCAAGCTCACAGCCGCCGCCGAGCGCCAGGCTATTAATGGCCGCAACAATAGGTTTGGATGATGATTCTAATTGATTAAAAAGCTCGGGTAGTATCGGCCTCGCAGTGGCCAACGGCGAACCAAACTCAGTTACATCTGCGCCGCCACAGAATATTTTTCCAGACGAGGTAATGACCATCGCCTTAACGTCATCGTCGGCCGTTGCTTTTTCAAAAGCGTCTTTAATACCCTGACGTACTGTCTGAGCCAAGCCATTTACGGGTGGACTATTCAAAGTAAGGATGGCAATAGCGTCTTTGGTTTGGTAGCTAACAACCGTATTCATGGATGGTCCTTTATAAAAATCGATGATGGATTACGTCAGACTTTACTACTGGAGGATTGTCATGGGGCTCCTCCGCTATAAGCTTCTTGCTATAACGAAAAGATTACCTTGGGCTAAGCAAAATATAGGAATCATATTCGGCCAGCTAATCTAATATAGGGCTGATATTAGTAACGAGCCAAGCAATGGTTTGGCTGAATATGATTCCCTAAAATGCCCGTTATTGAATTACCTTGCTATGCTAGCTATAAAGTAAATAATTTTAATAATTCCATAAATTAGACAAACCGAAAGAGCGCCATACTATGAGTTTTTCCGTCGACCCTCGCTTCGATTTCGCCCGCCAGCAAATTAACGCAATCAATGATGAAAATTACACATCGGTGCTGGATCTGTTCGAGAGGGCTTGTACTGAATTCTCCGACAGGATCGCCTTTACCTGCTTGGGGCAAGACGTCACTTTTCGTGAGATAGATGAGAAGTCAGCTAAGTTTGCGGCTTATCTGCGCGGTGATGGGGGTTTAGAGCATGGCGACCGGGTAGCCATTCAACTGCCTAACCTGATTCAGTACCCCGTCGCTGCATGGGGCATTCTGCGCGCGGGCTTGGTGCTGGTGAATACCAATCCGCTTTATACCGAAAGAGAGTTGCGCCACCAGTTTCAAGACAGTGGCGCCAAAGCAGTGGTGATGCTCAGTGATTTTATTGCAGCGGCAAAAAAGGTTATTCCAGACACCGACATCAAGTTACTCATCACTACCCACGCGTTCGACATGATAAACACGCAGCAAAACGCAGCATCCGTAACAGCCAATAATCTCGACGACTCGGTGACATCACTCAGCTTAGCAACCGCCATCGATCTAGGCGCAGGTAAAGCATTACCCCAGGTTCGCCCCACACTGAATGATTTAGCGGTACTGCAATATACCGGCGGTACAACGGGTGTTGCCAAGGGCGCCATGCTCACTCATGGCAATATTATTGCCTGCGTTGCGCAGTCTAAAAAGCACCTTGAGAAAGATGGCGATGAACCTTTCACTGGCCTGCTGATTGCGCCACTGCCGATGTACCATATCTTCGGCTTTAGCGTGTATCTATGCGGTAATTTTGCCTCTGGCGGCCGCTCGGTCATTATCCCCAATCCGCGTGATCTTGATGGTTTACTGGATACCATGAAGTCTGTGCCATTCAATGGCTTTGCCGCCGTGAACACCATGCTGGTTGGCCTAATGGCCAATGAAAAGTTTGATGATGTCGACTGGTCACACCTAAAGTGGACCATTGCCGGTGGCGCGGCGCTGGTGCCTGACGTTGCCCAACAATGGGAAAGCAGAACAGACTCCAAACTGGTTGAGGGTTACGGCCTCTCTGAAACCACGGCCAACCTAACCCTGAACACACCCTCCACCCGCCGCATTGGCAGTGCGGGTAAAGCCGTGGGTTTTCAGGAAGTAAAACTCATGGACGCCTCTGGCAATGAGGTGGCCCAAGGTGAGGAAGGTGAAATTTGGGTACGCGGCTCTCAAGTCATGATGGGCTACTGGGGACGTCCGGAAGCGACTAATGAGGCGATCGACACCGAAGGCTTCTTTAAAACCGGCGATGTTGCCGTGGAACTTGATGACGGTTTCTATAAAATCGTCGATCGTATTAAAGATATGATTTTGGTGTCCGGTTTTAATGTCTACCCCAATGAAATTGAGAACGTCTTGTGCAGTCATCCCGATGTACTGGAATGCGCGGTAGTAGGTGTTAAGGATGAGCGTTCAGGCGAAGCCGTAAAAGCCTTTGTGGTATACAGAAATACTGGCTTAACGGAATCCGCGCTTAGAGAATTTTGTCGTCAAGATCTCACCGCCTACAAAGTGCCTAAGTTTATCGAGTTTCGCGATGAGTTGCCTAAATCAAATGTCGGTAAAATTTTACGGCGTGAATTGCGCTAAGCCTGACAAATCCACGAAAGGAAAATACAGGGCTTTATCAGCCCGCCCTGCATTCGGAGCGCTTTGCCTTATTTTCACTATTGTAGAGTGCGGCCCTATTTTTATATTTTTGCGGCGTAATTAACCAGCACCGAATACTGCAGACGTCAGCGTAGCTGATAATCGCCAGTACAAGATAATTATTTTTACGTTTCATAAATTCACTAATTATTTTTAGCGCGTCTCAATTAGCTGAATAGCATTGCTGCTGAGCATGTCTTCACGCGCACCCGCATGATAATACTGACCATTGATCAGCGTTACTAAACTAATTTGTGCTCACAGCTGCTTAGCTATGGCCCGACCGCAAAGCCAAAAGTGCACAGAGCCCCAGAAAGCAAAGAGCCCAAAACAGGCCAGCGCAACACCCAACGAGCGTTCACCATAGACGGTGCTGAGCATATCGCTGAGCACACCTACCAGCAGCGGGCCCAAGCCGAGACCAATGAGATTGAGGCACAGCATCATGATCGCAGAGGAAACAGCACGCATGTGCACCGGCGACAGGGTTTGCACCATGGCCAGCGACGGCCCCATAAAACTGTTCGCGAAAAAGCCCGGAATGATGAATAGCAGTATTGCAATGGTCAGGTTGTCAGCGAAAAGTCCCAAGATGAATAGTGGTATGGAAACGAACGGAACGAGGGCAAGCATCCACAGGCCGTATTGAAAACCACGGGTGGAAAGTCGATCAAAAAATTTGCCCACGGCCAGCGCACCGATAGCACCTGAAATGCCAAACACGCCAGCAATCATCATACCGGCTTGGGATAGACTGAGCTCATGGGTTCTTATGAAGAACGTTGGTAACCACTGGGTAAGACCATAGGACATCAGCCCAGCCACGACCCCCCCAGCCATTAGGTGGCGCATAGCGGGGTTGGCCCACAGGTGTGCGGCTGTGGTGAGGATGGGCGGTGGCGGTGGCGGCGTTTCTGCTTCGAAACTCCCCCTAGCAGGTTCTTGCAGAAATCTGGCCATAAAAAATGCCAACAACAAACCAGGAACGCCTACCGATACCAAGGCAATGCGCCAACCATAGGCCTCGGCAATAAAACCACCGCCAACAAAACCAAGAATCATGCCGAAACTACCGCCCAGCATTAAGGTGGCCATAGCGAAAGCACGGCGCTTCGGCGGGAAATAATCAGCAACAATAGAATGGCTGGCAGGGTTTACGCCTGCTTCACCCACTCCGACACCGATCCGCATTAAAAGAAGACTGATGAAGCCGGCGGCCAGGCCGCTCAAGGCTGTCATCAAAGAGAAAATAACGAGGCTGATAATAATGATGCGCTTCCGACTGTGTGTGTCAGACAAGCGCGCAATTGGCAGCCCCATGATGGCGTAAAACAGGGCGAAGGAAAGCCCTCCCAGCAAACCCAATTGGCTATCGCTTAAACCAAATTCTGCTTTTATATCCGGAAAAAGAATTGATAGAATCATCCGGTCGCACATCGACAGGGTGTAAGCCAGAACGAGTAAAGTCAGCGCTGTGCGGTGACCCGCCAAGGGTTGGCCAGTAGTCAATATACCAGCGCCGGATGCCCCTGCACTGCCTGTCTGATTATTCATGGTCCATCCTATTTTTTGATTCCAATCAGCCTCATTCATCGTTCAATGTCCGGCTGAGTCATTCCAATCTTTTCGCTTATCAAACAAGCCTCACGAAGTTTGTCTATGCTAGAAGCAGCCTCGTGAACGATTATTTATCTAGGCTTCCCTACTTTTAAACTTGGACAGATCAATGCAGACAAGTATAGGGTTGAGCCAAATTATTACAGAATCATATTCGGCCATATTAGCCATGGGTATTTTCCCATGTAGACTTTTTTCGTAACTAGGTTGAGCCTGGTTGCTTAGCTCTGGTTACTTAGCCCCACTCTGTCAACCGACACGGCTTAGTCGAAGTTGATTAAGCAAAGCCGCGTTGTGAATTCAGAGTGACAACATAGTCTCAACACCAGTACCCTCAAGTAGGAAGTCGATTCTTGCGCGATCTTTGTCGCTCACACTCCGGTAGAGCTCGTTAGTCCAGCGCAAGCACTTCGCTTGATAAGGAAAAGACTGTTGAGTCCAGACTACGCCATCGATCTCGCACTCCCAGGTTTTTTCTCCTGCCTGCACGGCGCGGGCGTTGGCCAATTGCGCTGGGGCGTACATGCGACCGATTTCTTTTAACAGCTCGCGCAATGTATCGACCTGATCCTCCAGCCGGATCCAATCCTGCTCTGTGGGCTCCAGGCCACTCTGATCGCGCATGAGATCGACCCAAGCAACTGTGCGTGGCGAAACCTCATGAGCAATCGCCCTTGGCGTGGGATCGAAACCAATCAATTGGCTTAACTGACCGAACAGCCCAAAGTCACCAGCGCCAGGACGCTTACCCAGCATAAAATTTTGATTGGCCAAATGGCTTTCCATGGCGGCAAGAAAGCGCCGGTAGCTGGCGTCGATCACCGGTGCGGTAATGTCATTAGAACCCACAACGTAAAGGCGACTGACCTGGCGATCTACAACCCACTTTTTGAACTCTTGGTGAGACTCTTCTGGCATACTAACGCTCATACTAAGCGGCAATAGTATGCCCGCATTGTCCGCGTCCTGCGCTGCGTGCCAACGATAATGAAACATGTACTTGGTACACCATTCATCGGCGAAGTCTTCAATCAAATAATCGAGAAAGGCCACGGCAGGGTCAGTGGGCAGTACCGATCGACCACTGTAGCTAGCCTCTAAACGGCGGATAATCGGCGTTGAATCACATACGGCTATTGTGGCTCCGCTTTCTTCGAAAAAAAACGTCGGTTCAAAGATTGGCTTGGGCTTCGCCACGCCCAGCGATTCACAAACCTCCGAGGGCATTCCCCACCGCACGGCATAAGGCAAGCGCCGGTAGCGCAGCAGGGCCACCATCTTTTGTGTGTAAGGGGACCCGGTGCCGCCTATCAACTGAATCGGCTTTTGAGTAACCATGAGATTAATCCTCTATTTCCAACGGCGCGTCGGCCAATGTTGTCAGTGAATCGCCCGGATTAGCTCTGGCCGCTCGAGACTAACAAAATGGTTTGTGCCTTCCGTTTGAAGAATACTAAGGCCGCTATTGCGCTGCTGGCCCTGCAAGGCGCTGGCCTTCATGCTTTTTAAATCTAAAGTGGTATCTCGTTCACCCAATACCACCGTCAAGAATTTATAATTTTCATACACATCAAATTGCGTCGAACGTTGCCATGCAAAAATCGATCGCACGTTAGCCACACAGGTCGCATAGCTGCGGGAAACACTGAAGACGGAAAGACAAAGATCTGTTTTCAGTGTGGTTGTAGGCCGCATCATTGGCAACTTGAGTAGTTTTTCTGCGCTAATATTGCGAGATAAGCCGAAATAAATCGGAATAAAATAACATTGAAGCTTATGAGGCAAAGGCTCAGAACCGTTACCTACGGTACGAGCCTGAGGAAGAACTGCGGCTTCGAGAAGTGCTCGGACTAACCGCGTTTTCGAATTCGTCAGCTCTGGGAACTGACGACCCGTTTCCAAGACCACAGCGCCGCCGCGGGAATGACCGTGTAGACAAATCTCGTGGCCGGAAGCCAGTCGCTCAAGAGCATTACCCATGTAGAATGCATCGTGTTCGATAGTGCCAAGCGTATAGGGATTTTTAGGCCAATCGAGTTCGGTAATATCGTCCATAGAAAACGGACAATGATAATTCGCATTATTAAGTAGAATCAGTTCAGCGTCGCTATCTTTGTAGACATCTTGAAAATAACGCATATCTTCCAAAAAACCAGGAAAACAAATAAGAGTACGAGTGCTGCCATTTTTCGCTGGGCGCCTTGCGATGAAAGTGCTACCCACTTTCATCAGTGCGCCGTCAAATTCACCCTTATGGATCTGTGGCAGATCGCGTCTGCACCAATATTCACGGTAGCCATGAAGCAATAGTAAAAGCAGCAAGACAATCCAAAGCAATATCGACATACTTATTCCAAAGCTGTAACAAAGTGTGTGGAGCGCGAGTGAGTAAGCGACATTTTTCTAATGCCGCAAACCATTGAGCCACTACCGCAATTCGATTTCGTTCTTATCCAATCTACCCAAGCGCATGCTGATAAAATCTTTGATGTAATTCTGGTACATTTTCCACGGAAAGCGATCACCTTGCTTGGGCATCTCGGATCTGCTGCGCACTACGTAACCTGCATCAAAATCAAGTAGGGGCGCTTCTTCTAGAGATCCATTGATGCGCGGTGTCGCCGAGTCTTTGCCGGTGCTTTTCATTTTATTGAGCAGCCGGCATACATAGGCGCTAACAAGATCGGCCTTCAGCGTCCATGACGAATTGGTATAACCGACGGTAAACGCCATGTTCGGCACATCCGAAAACATCATGCCGCGGTAAATAAAATGCTCTTTAAAATCGAGTATCTTGTCATCAATGCTGTAGGCGATACCGCCGGCAAACTTCAAATTGAGGCCGGTTGCCATCACCACGATATCGGCCTCTAGCTGTGCACCTGATTTCAAGGCAATGCCCTGTTCATTAAAATGGTCTATGTGATCGGTAACCACCTCGGCACGCCCCTCGCGAATGGCCGCAAATAAATCGCCATCGCGAGACGCGCACAGACGCTGATCCCAAGGGTTGTAGTGCGGTGTAAAATGGGTGCCGATGTCATAGTCTGGCCCCAGCTCTTTACGCAGCAGACCGAGCAAAAATTTACGCAGCATCTCGGGATTTTTGCGGGACAAGCGGTAAATATAGAGTTGAAATGCCACTTTTTTCCAACGCATTAATCGAAAAACCCAAGATTTCGGTAGCCATTTTTTTAGCTTTCTGGCGGTCGGATCTTCCGACGGAACATGCGCTATATAGGTTGGGCTGCGCTGCAACATGGTAATGCTGGCCGTGTCTTTGGCCATGGTGGGCACCAAGGTAATGGCTGTGGCACCACTGCCGATAACGACGACCCGTTTGCCGCGGTAGTCCAGCTCCTCTGGCCATTGTTGGGCATGAATTATTTGTCCGGAGAAGTCCTTAGTGCCATCGAATTCCGGTGTGTAACCCTCATCGTAATCGTAATAGCCCGAGCAATTAAATACAAACCGACAGCTAACGCTTACCCGCTCGCCGGTATCGCTACGCTCAGCGGTGACCAACCAGCGCTTGTCGGAAGAAGACCAATTGGCAGACACTACTTTGTGTAGGTAGCGGGTATGGGTTTCAACATCGAACTCGGCCGCGGCTTCGCGAATGTAGGCGCGGATTTTATCGCCATCGGCAATGGCTGAGTCATCTAGCCAAGGTTTAAAACCATAACTAAAGGTGTACATATCACTGTCGGAACGTATGCCAGGGTAGCGGAATAGGTCCCATGTGCCGCCACTGGCAGCACGAGATTCAAAAACTCGCAGGCTTCGCTCTGGGCAGAGGCGACGCAACTGGCAAGCAGCACCCACCCCCGACAGACCCGCGCCGATGATGAGAACATCGACGAAGTCGTTTGGCTCGTTCATGGTGTTATGTCCTATTTAATTTGTGAAAGCGCGGCAGTCTGGCTATACCAGATGGGCGATGACCAAGCGCGCTCTTGAATAGTTGACGGCAAGTCTGGTCGTGGTTTGTTGCCACTTCGAATGGCATCCCAAGTTGACCAGCGACACACTGGATTTTCCAGTGTCCGTACGTAATAGAAGGCGTCTTCCCCAGGCGTAAAATCAGGGTCGCGCCAAAGTGTTTTCAGTTCTGCCGCGCCGACCCCAGCGGTGGTTGAGCAATCGCTGAGATCAACGCGAGCGCCATTATCAGGACAGCGCTGGGTATTGGGGTCGATCTTTAGCCCGGCCGGGCAAGCAACGTCATATACCCGCTCGCGGTGCTCACCGTTTTCCAGCCAGCCTTTAATGATCTGTAAGCGCTGCAGTGGTTGTGTATTGGCATCGGCCACGGCCCATGCCAAAAATGTCGGCTGCTGCTCGCCCTTTGCCTGCAGATTGCCACCCATGGCCTCGGCGCTACGATAGGCATCACCAATAAGCGTGTGACTATCCAGTGACAAATCGCTCAGTTCATAGCCAGCAAAGAACCGCACCCGGATCCGGGGCCCACTGGTGGCAAAGGTTTCCTTACGACGCAGCGCCGCATATATCGATTCCCGCGTATTTTCCTCGGCCCACACGCCAGCCAGACCCGAAGCTGACCACTGCTCGTAGGATTGCATTGCCAAATAGGTTTCACCTTCGACCTCAGTCAGCATATTTGGAGCGGCCAGTTTCAGCGCAGTGCCATATAACCAGCTGGCGGGCACAGAGCCACGTTTTTCCGCTGTTGAATCAAAAATACCAACCTTGCCAAAGTGATTACTCTCGTCTATTGAAGCAGCGCCGATATGCGTATCAGTTGACCCCACCACCCCAAATTTATAGGGGTTACCGGCACCCTTTTCTTCCAGTGCCAAACCCCGTAACCAGGCATCGCGCACATAGCTACCAGGGGGCGCGCTGGGCAGTTTAGTGGCTGGCTGAGATGTTAGAATTTCAAAACTAGCCCACTCGTCGGTTTCCGAAAGTAATGGATGAGTGTCTGATGTACCTTTAATCTGGGTGATTTCCACCAAGGGTTCGTTGCGAATGCGCTGCTGAGCATAGTCAGCGTCTATGGGATTTCTAGCCCAGTCAATGAGTTCGAACATTGCGCCGTCGGAGCCGTTACTGTTGTGGGGAATAGCCAGACTCTCAATACCCTGCGCGCGCAAGCCGTCCATCCAGTCCCACAAGCCTTCCGGATTTATACTGTTCAACCGTGAAAAAGGCACTGCAGGAAGACGATCAGTACCACGAAAAATAACATTGCGGTGCAGGTTGGCTTGCACTGCAGTGGAGGTGGTAAATTCATAACCCGCAAAGGTGGTAAAGGTACCGGGCTCGTAGGCCGCATTGGCCGCCTTGACGGTTTCCTGCCAAGCATTACCGCTGATATTGTTTATTTCGGCATCTTTTATGCTGCCGTCACGCACCTGAATTATCACGTCACTGATAAAGTTAAAAAAGATTTTTGATCGCTTTGATAGGTCCAACAGACCGCCGCCGACCGAGGCATTAATATCGTGGTAGGGCTTTGCGACATCCTGCGTTGAAAACGCAGTACTGGTATCCGCCGCCTCGTTGATGAGGCCGAGAAAAACCGCGTGATCGGTAACCGCGTAAAAATCCAGCGGCTGCTTCAGTTGAAGCTCAAAGCCGCTCGGGTGGAGTATCATCTCACCCCGAGCATAGCGATAGGCGTCGGCAGGAGTCGCCGTGGTACCAAACGCAGAGGCATCAAAGGAATACGTGGTATGCACATGCAAGTCGCCGAAATAGGCATTGCGATCGGGATTTGCAGGGGGCCGCTCAGCGCTAGCCTGCGGGGCTGGTGGAAAATTCATTATTTTATCCACCGCAGGTATTACCGTATTGGTGGTGCGATAGTATTCCTGCGCCGCTGCCCGCTCTTCAGCGCTCGGTGAATCACCCGAGCAAGCCGCAAGCAGTACAGTAGCAGAGATCAGAGCAGTACGAAAAATCATCAGTGTGGTCTCAATTATTTTTTCGGTTTACGTTCTTATTTATTGGGGCTAAGCCAGATCGGACTCGTCCAAGCGCGCTCGCGGATAGTGGTCGGTACGCGCGGGTCCGGCGTTTGACCTAAGCGGATAGCGTCATAGCTCGACCAACGACAGGTCGGGTTCATTAGCACACGAGTATAATAAAAGGCACTCTGGCTCGGCTCGTAGTCGGGGTCATGCCAGACCGCGCTCAGTGTATTGGCCCCGGAGCCTTCGCTGAATTTACACGTTTCCAGATCGACGCTAGCACCGTTATCTGGGCAGCGACCGCTTAAAGGATCAACCGCCAGGCCATCGGCGCAGGCAATATCCACTACCTTCTCATGGGTTTGGCCATTATCATCGATCCATCCCTTGATCATTTGGATACGCTGTAACGGCGCGTCGAGGGGGTCTCTGTTTGCCGAGACAAAGAAACCAGGCGAGTCAGTTTGCGTTGCATTACTTGTTAGCACGCCGCCCATTGGTACACCCCTTTTCAGCAGCAGCGGAACCGGGTCTGAGCTGTCAAGAATCTGTTGGTCGATGTTCCAGCCCGCGTAGAAACGGATACCCATGCGCGGTCCCGAAGTAGCGTAGGTTTCCCGACGGGCAAGTGCGTCGAAAATTGCTTCACGGGTATTTTCCGGCGCCCAGACCGCAGCGAGACCACCCGAGGTATTAATTTTAAGCGTGGATTTGTAGGCTTTTTCGCCTTCGGGGGCGTCGTCTCTCAGGCGACGATACGCCGATGAGGTAACGGCACCGACAGCGCCGCGAAAATCCCACTCTTCGACATCACCGGGATTGGAATTATGGCTGTCGGTAGCCGCAATGAAACCCACTTGCAGGGGATTAAAGCCGAGTTCCTTCTCTAATTCCAAGCCGACTTTGAGCCCCTGACGGACAAAGCCCGTCTGGAAAGCGCAGCCGGTAGTTTCGCCGGGCAAGCACGGATCAAACACCTGCGCGAAGGCGCACTCTTCGTCGGTGGCACCCACGCCGAGGGCACATTCTTGCGCACCCTTGACCTGGAATATTTCTGCCAGCGGTTCGCGTCGCTGGCGCAAGCGCCAATCTGCTTCACCGTACTCTTTGCCATCCCAGGTGTAGCGGGAATAAGTCAGGCCCCACGCTTTGTTGGGGTTATGCGGCATTGTCAAAAAGTCACAGCCAACACCGCAGTCGGCTTCCAGTGCCTTCCAAAGTTCGATGGCGTTGGGTACATCTAGACTAGAAGTGGCCCGTTCTGGGACTACGCTAGAGCGAAATACTACATTGCGGTGATGCTTACCCTGATCAGGCATACCCGGTGAAAATTCATAGGCAACGAACGTGGTCAATGTGCCCGGTTCATAGTAGCGGTCAGCGAGTTCGATATAACGCGCCCAGTCGGTTTTGGCATTTTCATAGCATCGCTCGGGCGTACCATCGCCTAATTTGCAGGTAGGAAATGCACCGGAACTGAGCGGTGTCCGTGCCGTTTGTTGATAAACACCGGCCGGCTTTGAGGTGTCACCAAGCTCTGCAGTACCACGAGCGGCGCCAGCAAAGATCTGAAAAATTCTCGGATTAGGCAGATTAAAAAACCAGCAGAGGCCACGATCGATTAACGACAGTCCGGGATTACCGCAGTGAGTGCGGGTACCAAAGCCCTCAGCGTGATCGGTGATCGCGACAAAATCCAAGGGCCGAGCAAGCTGCATGAGCTCGCCACCGGCGTTGGTCAGCGGCTCACCTTTTGCAAAGCGGTAAGCATCTTCAATACCAAAGGTATTACCAAACAGCGTTGCATCGAAACTCTCGCTGGTATGGACATGTAGCTCACCCCAATACAAATTCATATTGGGGTTTGGCACTGGCTGTGTTTGCGCTGTCTGTGGCGCCGGTATATTTATTTTGCTGTCGTCCTGCAAAGCGGCATCACGAGGGGCCGTGGCTGGGCCAAAGCGATCGGCACCATCTTGCAATGGCCCGATAAACTTGACCCAGACAAAACCGGTAGCAACTAGCAGTAGTACCAGAAAAGTGAATACGATTTTCTTCAACATAAGAAGCGGCCTACTCAAAGGTGTTTAGTAACGAATACGGAAATCAAGGGACACAGCCTTGGGCTCGTTGTATACACCCATATAGCTACCGGGCTGGACGGGTACGTCTGCCGTGGAGATCAGTGTTTTTTCATCCGACAGGTTTTTGCCATCAAGCAGCAGTTGCCAGCTACCATTGCTTGCCTGTATGCCAAGGCGGGCATTGTACTTCACGTACTTGGGCTCGATTGACTCCGGATCATTGTCGCCAGCGGTAAATTGGCTGCTCTGATAAGTGGCGTCAGCACCTAGCATGAACTCAATTGGGAGGTCACCTAGGGGTAGGTTGTAATTAAAACCGAGGGTGCCAGTCCACTCGGGCGCTTTATCCAGCCGCTCACCGGATAAATCGCAGGGCGGGTTTTGTCCCACGGGGCACGATGCGTTAGTGAAACTGTCGTAGCGTGCATCGGTGTAGCCAGCGGAAAACTTGACGATGAGCCCGGCTGCGGCAAGTAGAGTAGTGTCAAGCTCGATACCTTGAGTTGTGGCGTTGGCAGCATTTTTCACGATAAAACTGTCACCGTTAAAGCTGGATACCTGCAAGCCCGTGAACTCTGTATAAAAGGTGGCAAAGTTGAGGCGGAGCATGCCATCGAGCAGCTGTCCCTTAATGCCAAGTTCGTAGGTGTCGGCTTGCTCTTCATCAAACTCAAACTCATCAGCAGTGTTGGCGGCGGCATTATAGCCACCACCCTTAAAGGCTTTGGCATAGGTGGTATAGACATTGACGTCATCACTAAGGGCATAGCTTACCGAAAGCTTCGGAGAGAAATCGCGCTCAATGCGCTTGGCGTCGGTCTCAAACTCTTCATGCCCTTGGACACTCGTGAAGAAGGTGGAGTTGCCCTCAAAACGCCTGGCCATGGAGGCTTCCTTTTCTTCATAAGAATAGCGAAGCCCAGCCATGAGCGTCATTCTGGAATCGAATATGCGCCAACGCATCTGACCGAATAAGGCTGCGGATGTGGTTTCCTGCACAAAGACCCCAATGGAGTGATCATCTATAGTACGGGAGAAAGTGGGGCTGTTACTGAAACCAGGCAAAACCAAATTAGGATTGCGCTGTGACGCCAAAACAATGGGCGCTAAGCTAGAGTTAAGTCCCAGATCAGAGTCATTTTCAAACTCGGTGCCAAACAGAAACAGCCCAGCGACATAGTCGAAAGCTCCGTCTGCAGGGGAGGTGATTCGAAATTCCTGGCTGTACTGCTCGTAGTCGTCATCACTGGCACTGGAGATGAAAGGGATTGGGCCGGCATCGGCATCAATAGTCGATGTATTAAACAGATCAGACCACCCGCTGATGGATGTCAGAATATAGTCGCCCCAATCGTAGTCGACTTTTATGGTGCCGATACGAATTTCATTGATCGACGGGCTGTCACTATTACCCCAATTCCGGTAGTCAGCCTCTGCTTCAAAATCCGGTTCATACTCCCGATTGATTCGAAGCGTCCCTTCGGTAGCTTTGAGCATTTCCAGTGAAGCGCCGAAAATGCTATAGCTAGATTCTTCGTAGTTGGCGACCACACTGAGGTTTTCGATGGCATCAAAGCCAATCTTCACTCGGTATAATTCGCTGTCTAAGCCCTGGGAGTCGCGATCGAGGGTGGCATTTTCGTAGTAACCTTCCTGACGCTCAGTCTTTGCGACCAATCGCAGACTTAAGGCATCATCAATGAGTGGGGCATTCACAATAGCGGTAGTGACTTTACGATTGCGATCGCCTACACCGTACGCCAAATCGAGCTCCCATTCCTGATGTGGGTTCTGGGTACTCATATTGACCGCACCCGCAATCGCGTTCTTGCCCATTAAGGTGCCCTGAGGCCCTCGTAAAATTTCAATGCCGCCTAAATCTACCAGCCCGCTGCGCATGTAATTGATTCGGCCGTAATAAACGCCATCGATGACGAAGGCAACCGCCTGCTCGAACCCGGAGTTATTACCTGACCCCAAGCCCCGCATTTTCACCGAGCCGCCGTTTCCACCCGCAGTTATACGGGTATTTGGGGCGTACAACGACACTTCATTGAGGTTCTTCAAACCTTTCTCGCGGACTTCATCACCGCTCATGACAGATACCGAAAGGGGGACATCCTGAAGATTTTCTGAACGTTTCTGCGCCGTTACCATAACTTCTTCTAGCGCATATCGTGTTTCTTTACCTGCGTTCGCGCTATCAGTATCCTGTGCAGCTACAGGCAGCGCTGCTATGGATAAATACGCAGTGGAAAAGGCAATTTTCGGTATTGAATGGCGAAATATTTTCATTATTTAGGTCCTCAACAACAACTTTATACAAGCGAAATCAGGCCTCGCCAATTTAAAAGGGAGTTCATAACACCCCTGATTGCGATGAAGTATAAGTTAACGCCAAACGACCAAGGGGATCATAATCGGTCATCTCTGCTTGGCCGATTATGATCCTTAGACAGTCGAAGTCGTAGTGTACATTGCCACTAAACGTGGATTTAAAGCTATACGCTGCCCTACCGTGCTTCTATATATGTAAGCGGCAATCAGCAACGGCCTTCAGCCATTGCAAGTATTCGGGGCACTCAGCATGAGTCAAGGCTCCGCGAGAAAATTTCTTATGGACAAAACGCCGGCAAGCTCTATAAGCGTTTCATTGCTTGATAAGATTCCTATTACAACGCAAACACGTATAAACCCAAATACCAAGAAGTGTGGTAATGAATGTCTAAATGCTTAGTGGCGCGCGCTCCCCTACTTAGGTTTTGCGTGCTGGGGCTAGTACTTTGGCTGGGCGACTATTACTTCGCTTGGCAGGATTCTTATCGTATTGCAGCGCCTAGCGAAACCGCACTGAACGCGAGCTATGCTGACTGGGCAAGTCGCTATGGCTCCTACCCTAACGATCAACAGCGCGCAGTGATCGCTAAGCGCGAGCTCACCGAGCGCGTGCTTTTCGCTGAAGCTTTACGCCATAAACTGCACTTGAGCGACTCAGTTGTGCGACAGCACTTGCTGATGAGTGCAAATTTTCTTGGCGTTGATGGTAGTGATTCAGAAAAAATCAGCACCGCTTTCAACCTTAATTTACACACAAATGACACGCTCATCCGTCAAGCCCTGGTGCAAAAAATGGAAACAATTGGCCGCGGGCTCGCCTACCCCATGATAAAAATTAACGAAGCTGAGTTAGAAACCCGCTATCGCGAATCCCCAGAGCGATGGAGACTCGAGCCGCGCATTGCAATTTCCCATCTTTATTTCAGCAAAGATCGCGCCGACACTGCGACCATTGGGGCACGCGTAGTTTCAGTCCAAAAGCAGTTAACCGAAGAATCAATTACTGATGAGCAAGCATTCGCCCTTGGCGACTACTTTATGCTCGGCAATAAGCAGCCTTTGATGAGTTTAGCCAAGCTGCAGAGTATTTTCGGCGAATCATTTGCGCAATCCCTCGCGACGACTCTAAGGTCTGGCCAGACTCAAGACGACTGGTTTGGTCCACTAAATTCAGCCTATGGTGCGCATCTCGTCAAAGTCATTAACTTAGAGGAAGCGTCCTACAGAAGTTTTAGCGACGTAAAAAATATACTCGAGAACGACTATATCCGCGATGCGGAAGATGAGGCGCTAAAAAAATACACAGCAGCACTAATAAATAAGTATGAGGTTGAAACCCAGTGACAGCCAACCGGAAACGTGTAAGCGGTTTTACCGCTACGCTAACACTCGCTATTTATTTTGTTTTATTTAGTGCAAGTTCCCTTGCCGATAAACTAGCACCGTCACTATTACAGATCGATGAAGTTCAAGCCGATCATTATCAAGTACTATGGCGGACCCCTATGGGTGCGAAAGTCTCACCAGAGCCTATACTTCCAGAGTCTTGCCAAAGTGACACCCCCAGTATAGCTCAGGAAAATACCAAGCTAGAGCGGCGCTGGTTTGCAACTTGTGACGGTGGACTTAATGGTAAAACCCTCGCAGTGAACGCACTAGCCGCGAGTCAAACTATTGCAATGCTGCGCTTTCAGCCTTTAACCGGAAACTTACAGCAAGTTGTGCTCACCCCCGAGGTTCCAAAGTATAGTGTGCCAAAAACGAATAACGATGAGTCAGTATTTATTCAGTATATTGGTTTGGGATTCGAGCACATTCTGGGAGGCACCGACCATTTATTCTTTGTTACTGCGCTATTATTACTTGCAGGCTCATGGCTAGGGGTAGTGAAAACCGTAAGCGCTTTCACTTTGGGGCACAGCGTAACCTTAGCCTTGGTAAGCTTTGAGTTAATAACGGTTTGGCCCCCACTCGTTGAACTGTCTATAGCAGCAACTATTTTGATTCTAGCGCTGGAATTAAGCCGACCTAGGCTTAGTGATAAGCAGCCCTACATTAAACGACACCCGTGGTTAGTCGCTAGTCTTTTTGGCCTAATACACGGCCTCGGCTTTGCCGGCGCATTGCAAGAAATAGGTATACCGGCTAGTGATGTGGTATCGGCGCTGCTCGCATTTAATGTGGGCATAGAACTTGGACAACTCGCATTTGTTGGCGTCGTTTCTATTACTTTTTATTTGGTGCGACAACAATCTGAACAAATATACAATTACACTGAATTAGCAACTATTACCGCCATAGGTGGCGTCTCAGTTTATTGGTGCTTGGATCGCGGTTCAGAGATTGTAAGTAACGTATTTTAAGCATCAGAGTGTCGAATTTCAGTTTAAATTTGACAAGATTTCTCATACAGCAATATCACAGCGAAACATCTATCGCGAAGAAGAAGTCACCGCCATTCACGCAAATCTTCCGGTGCGCAATGAATACTAAATAGCCCCTATCACTGTAGACACTCCGCATGGTAAAAATTAACCATCGGAGGAAGTATGAAGCAGCAGCTTCAGTATGACCTACCAAGACAAGCCCATCATTTTAGACGATCCTCAATAGGCTCAATCATAGACAACCACTCTTGATATATCTCATATTTAATAACATAAGCTACCCGCTTACCTTTCCGTATAACGACGTAGCTACTAACGAACCCGCTTTCTAAGTTACGCATAACCTGATTTAACTCTCGTTTAAATCGGCTTAACGGTATAGGCGTACTTTTCATAACGGCCCACCAGTTAAGAAATTAGCACTCTCGCGATCAAACGAACTGACGAGCTTGTAAATCGGATCGCGCTTTTTGGGATACCAATCACGAGGCTTGAAAAAGCCACGAATTAAATTGGCTGCGATCGGATCTGTCATTTCTAACGTCGCAAGAGGCGCAGCCAACATTTCCAGTGCAGCCATTTCACGGACTGATGTTCTGCCCTGCTCGAATGATTTCTCCCAAAGAACGTGACGGTTTTACCTATGTCATGCAGAACGACCAACACCGTCGCTAGATCACGCTGAAATACTCGCTCCTGAAACCATGTTGTCTCCTCAAGTTTTAAAAGCATGTCCGCAGTGTGATCTAGTAACCCGCCTTGATACACATGATGACAGCGCTTACTTGCGGGCACATTGAGAAACCCCAGTGCATTGCTAGCATCCAGAAACACATCAGCCATGAAACGTTTTAATGCGGGACTGGATATACCAAGCCAATGCCGAATGACGGTACGAAGCTGTGGTGTAAAGTTTGGCAGTACCCACTCTTTAGGCAACAGCGCCGTTGGTCGTATGCAACTATAGTGAGCCCTACAAATTTCATCGATGCGAATCAAAAATCGATCAGCCATCTCTTGTAGCTCACCGGTTATTAATACAATATCGCCATGATGTACATTACGTTGATGCGCCGCAAACTCATCATGGCGAATGAACGCCGTTGCTGTTCCTGATAAGTTTCCTAGCTCTAGACGCAAGCAAGCTCGACCCGCACGATCAAGTTTGTCGGTGCGGCGTATTACTCTGAATTGAATCCCCTTCAACCGGCGTGCCTCTTCTATTAAAGAACTTCTCTCAGCACGAGAGCATTCGCGGGACCGTACCCTGTCGTTATTAGCTACTTGCTGCCCTGTAGTCGTTAGGATCTCTTCATTGCGCCACCCCTACCATTCGTTGAAGCAGCAGCCGCTCAAAGGCTGACCCATCTTGTCGGGTTAGGTTTGGAACGTAGCGTGAGTAGACTTTAAACAGTATCTCGGTACTGGTATGGCCCATCTGCTTGGCAATCCACTCTGGCGCCTCACCAGAAGCTAGCCAGAGCGTTGCCGCGGTATGGCGGGTTTGATAAAAACGTCGGTCTTTCATTCCCAATAATTTTAGGGTTGGCTTCCAAATCCGTTTATTCACATTAAGCGGATCTATAGGCGTACCTATGCGCGTGCAGAACACGTATTCACTGAGATGACCAGACGCTTCATATTGCGTTTTTAAAGCCTGATAGACCGGTTCTGACATATGGACTTTGCGCTGTGAGCCGTCATTTTTGGCGTATGCACGACCTAAGTGACTGTAGGTTTCTCGCACCAAGATTTCACGGCGCTCAAAATCTATATAGCGCCACTGGAGACCATGGACTTCTCCTGTTCGCAGTCCGGTATAAAAGCGCACAATAAAGTACTGCCTATAATCCACACGGACGCTGGAGATGAATTTTTCCACTTCATCAAACGACAGTGGATCGATATGGACTTTCTGCGTCTTAAGTCGTTTTACGTTTTGCATAGGATTAGGGAATTCGTAACGATCCGCTCCCTCAGCAAGAATCGCTCCTAGTATCTGCATAATCTCATTGACGGTTTTTGCTGAAAGCGTTCGCTTCTTCATACTGCCACCGGTTTTAGCGATATCAGCCCGAAACGCTAACCAGTCTGCTTTCAGAATCTGGTGCATCTGCTTTTCAGCAAAACGCGGCAGCAGATAACCATTAACATGTACCTTATGTGGAGATCATGGTGTTCCTGCGCCAGACAGCGTCATTTTCCGTTAACCAAACTTCAGTGAACTCAGAAAATGTTGGAGTAGCACGCTCCATTACCGCTGGTGGAACTAGAGCCGCAGCTATATCACCGCGACCAACACCAGGTATTACACCGACTGAGGGAGTCGATGGGCGGCTTCCGAACTGGCTTGCCCTGCCGCTACCTGGAAAGAACGTACCGTAATCAAATGTCCCCGCCACGATTTCACGCTCAATACGCTCGAGGACTTTTTCCACCTTACGACGATTCGCGTTAGTGTCGTGGAGAGTGATCTACTCGCGACAGCGAGCACCGTTGACTCTAAAATCGAAAAATAAACATCCATTTTATTCACGAGCTCTGACCTTACCCATAGGACTTACCTCCCGAGGCTAAAGGAATGGCAATGCAGTCATCCTCCGGCAAACCTATGTCTCTTTCGATA
>NZ_JBLIKC010000005.1:0-170123 GCF_047636175.1 Zhongshania sp.
TGAGCCAAGGTAGCACCGCAACATTTTGGCCATTGGCCAAGCGTGCCCATCCCAGAATTTTTATTGCGTAGAGTTTTTCACGAGTCAGCGCATGGTGCGCGTATAGCAGACAAAGACCCTCGTATTCTGGTGAAATACGCAGGATTTGGTGCTGCTCTGTGCGTGAATAACGCAGAGGAAAGGGGATTATCTTCGCGGACGAAGGTTTGCCGTTGTTATGTGGAGCCATAAATCATTCCTCACGCAGCGGGCGGTACATTGCCGGCGGATATTGTGCTGAGTTTTCTCTTAAGCGCAAAATCTTTCAGGAAATGGCGTATTTGAAAGCCGAGTGACACTAAACCCAGTCGCGGCGATGTCTGTTTCTGTTAAAATTACTCCCTGTTTATTGATTTGCCAAGTGTTTGCTAATGACTTCTTGCTATTTTGCTTATGGCTCAAATATGAATCCGGCTCGTATGCGGGCGCGGGGCTTAGACTTTGTAAAGGCTGAGTCCGCCACCTTGCCGGGGTTTCGACTAGTTTTTAATAAGCAGTCGCACTGCCGGCCCAGCGTTGCCTACGCGAATGTTCAGCCCTCCAGTAATCGGCATGTCGAAGGTGTCTTATACACCTTGGCTAAGATCGATGAACTAGATTTGATGGATCACTATGAGGGGACCCCGGTGCGTTATAGCCGAGAGTGCCTCTATGTTGTGACCGCTGCTGGCTTGCGTTCAAGCTGGATCTATATGGCTAATCCTGCGTTTATCAACGATAGCTTATTGCCAGAAAGCAGTTATCTTAAGCATTTACTGGCAGGTCGCGATTTTTTGTCTGCGGATTATATGCAAATGCTGATGCGCCATGAGAGCATCTTGTCTGAGCCGATTGTTGGCGAAGAGGGTTTGTTGCGAAATGCCTGATGCGCTATTGGCAGCCCCGGATAAACGGGCTAACGTCGACATAATCTGCTCAGTCTTCGAATCTTGCTTTTGGCGTGATATGCAAACCCGCTTGATGGCTGGGGGCGACGAGCCTCTGTATCTCCCTGCCGATTCCCGTTGTGACTACCATCAAATCATTTTTCGGTCTGACTACGCGGCGAGCGCGCTGCACGAGGCCGCCCACTGGTGTATCGCCGGGGAGCAGCGGCGGCAGCAGGTCGATTATGGCTATTGGTATGAACCCGATGGTCGCGGTGTGGCGCAACAGCGCATATTTGAATCGGTGGAGGTCAAGCCGCAAGCTATCGAATGGTTATTTAGTGTCGCGGCTGGACGTCAATTCCGTGTTAGCCTCGACAACTTGGGTGGCGATGATATTGATCCATTTCCATTTCAGTTAGCGGTATGGCAAACCGTTCATTACTATCTTGCGAATGGACTGCCGCCGCGAGCGGTGTGCTTTTGGGACGCACTGCAAAAGCACTTCGGCTCAGGGCGCGCTACCGATCCATATTATTATACTCTTCAACGCATAAATTTTAATTAAATCATATTCTTAGTATTTATTGTTGATGCAGAACATAATACATTTTTTGCTTAACTATTGGAGGCGCGCAAGGCTTGAAAATCTTAGTTGATGAAAATATTCCCGCTGCCGTGGCGTGTTTTTCGCAGTTTGGCGACGTCCAGCAGGTAAGCGGTAGACAGTTATCAAACGCTGATATTGGCGATGCAGAGGTCCTTATTGTGCGCTCTGTCACCAAAGTCAACGAAACGTTGCTGGCCGGAACGGGCGTTCGATTTGTGGGTTCAACGACCATTGGAACTGATCATCTCGATCTATCCTATCTTGCGTCTGCAGGGGTTCGAGTTAGCAATGCGCCGGGCTCAAATGCGGAGTCAGTGGTGGATTATGTGATTAGTGCGATTTGCCGAATCGATAATCTACTCGAGCGCTTATTAATGGGTGAGTCGGTAGGCATTGTCGGCTTCGGCAATGTCGGGCAGCGCTTAAGTAGGCGCCTGAACGCGCTGGGGATAGCGTGGCGTGCCTATGACCCTTTGCTGGATCCTGCGAGCTTTCCTGGTCTGACAAGCTTGAATGGCGTTTTAAACAGTAGTCTGCTCTGCCTGCATGCGCCCTTGACGCGCGACGGGCCTTATCCAAGCTACCACATGCTCAACGCTGATCAGCTGGCTGCCATGCCCAAAGATGGCGTTTTGTTAAATGCCGGTCGTGGCGAGGTGATTGCCACCGAGGCCTTATTGGCATTGTGCGATAAACGAGCGGATATCAGTTTGGTTCTTGATGTTTGGGAGGACGAACCTGAATTCTCCGCAGCGCTGGCTTCATATTGTCGTATTGCCACCCCGCATATCGCGGGTTACAGCGCAGATGGCAAACTGACGGGGCTAAAAATGGTTGCCGCTGAATTGGCAGATTTTTTGGGTCTAAGCCTACGGCCGTTTGCTGTCTCCGCCAATATGTCAGAGGCAAGACCAGTAAGCTGCGATGGTGTCAATGTCGCCGACTTTATCCGGCATACCGTGACCTCGGTCTACGACGTCGAGTCTGATGCCGCGCGATTTCGTGGAATTATAGATGCCGTAGACCGCGCTCAGAAGTTTGATCTGTTGCGCAAGAATTACCCCGTTCGTCGTGAATTAGCATTTAGTGCCCTCACTGCGGCTAATCCGCAATTCTCAAACGTGCTTAGCGCCCTGCAGAGCGGGCGTTAAGAGATTAATTCGCTGTTTGCGTTGTTACTCAGATAGCTGCTTGCTAGCTGCTGATACCTAAGGGATGGAATGTTTAAACTTGGCTTAGTAGTAAATCCGCTTGCCGGCCTAGGTGGGCCTATCGCAATGAAGGGTAGTGACGGTCTTGATTTAAGCCGGGTTCAAGACGGTGATTTTGGTCGATCTACCGCCCGCGCATTGCGGTGTTTAGCGCGGATTGCCGCTGGTAATATCGGCGGTATTACTGTTTATGGGTTTTCAGGGCCTATGTCTGCTCAGGCTATAGATGCTTCGGATTTGAATATGGCGGCGTTGCCGTTCGTGTCCGTCGGTAATACTGCCAACCCAAATGAGACCACCGGTTCAGACACCAAAAATGCCGCTTTAGCACTGTTAGAGGCGGGCGTGGATCTACTGCTATTCGTTGGTGGCGATGGCACTGCGCGCGATATTTGCAGCGCCGTTGGGGCTGAGGTGCCATGTTTAGGCGTACCTGCGGGGGTCAAAATGCACTCGGGTGTGTATGCGGTAAGTCCAGAGAGCGCGGCAGATATAGTCTTGGCGCTGGTCGCTGGAGGCTTGGTTGAACTCGGTGAGCGAGAGGTGCGCGATATTGACGAAGACGCGTTCCGGGATGGGATTGTTCAAGCTAAGTATTTTGGCGAATTATTAGTGCCCAGTATTGGTGGATTTTTACAGCACGTAAAATCTGGGGGGCGAGAGCAAGAAGAGCTGGTGTTGGCCGATATCGCGGACCACATTGTTGAACTTATGGATTCAGAAACGCTATACATTATGGGGCCGGGCAGTACCGCTGCGGCCGTTATGTTGGCGTTGGGGCTCGAGAATACCCTGCTGGGTTTCGATGCAGTTTGTGATTCTACACTGCTTGGTTGCGACCTGAGTGCGTCGGCGATCATGGCGCTTATCGTTAGCCATAATGGGCCTGTAAAGGCGGTTATTACCGCAATTGGTGGCCAGGGGCATATTCTTGGTCGTGGTAATCAACAGCTTACGCCCGCCGTGATTCGGAAGATCGGTCGAGATAATTTCATTGTTATTGCCACTAAAACAAAAATAAGCCAATTACATTGCCGTCCGCTACTCGTTGATAGCAATGATGCAGCGCTAGATCTGGAGTGGCAGGGCTATATTCAAGTTGTCACGGGTTACCGCGACGTGGTGATGTATCGGGTGAGTGCCAGCGGTGATTGAGTTTAGCCACTTCAACAAAATAGCGGGCTTTGCTGAATGGCTGATATCGCCAGAAAAAGGCGCTCAACGCTTGTTCCACGGTCGCGGACAATGCTTCACAGGCTATGACTTTTTTACCGTAGACTACTTTGAGCCTGTGTTATGGCTTGTATTATATCGCGAGCCCGATGCGGATTTTTGGGGTCAATTTTGCGCCGCCTTGGAGCTTCAGTTTGCCGGTATTTGCAGTGCTGCCATTGTTCAGAATAGATATGATAAATCTCCTTCAACTTATTGTTTATGGGGTATTATTCCCAAAAAATTATATGCCGTTGAAGGCGTGAATAGGTTTGTACTGGATTTAAACAACAAGCAAAATATTGGCTATTTTATGGATATGCAGCCCACTCGCTTATGGCTCTCTGGGAGAGCGGCGGGGCAGCGGATTCTGAATTTATTTTCTTATACCTGCGCCTTTTCCGTGGCGGCCGAGCAGGCCGGTGCTGAGTCTGTTCTCAATATCGACACCAGCTGGCCGGCGCTGTCTCAGGGGCGGGAAAATCATAGGCTCAATCCGGTATTGAGGTCGGCAAAAGTGAAGTTTCTTGGCCACGATATTTTAAAGTCGTGGGGGCGTCTCAAAAAGCTGGGACCTTTTGATATTGTAGTTTGTGATCCACCGTCAAGACAGGAAGGTAGTTTTAATGCCTTTAAAGATTATCGCAAGTTGGTGCGTCAGTTTCCGGCTCTATTGCCTAGCGGTGGCGACGTGCTTGTATGCTTGAATGCGCCGTATTTAGGGCAAGGATTTTTAGAAGAAACTATGGCTACGTTCTGTCCATCAGCCACGTTTGTATCGCGGCTTGCGGGTCGACTAGATTTTCCTGAGGCAGATTCAGACTCTGCGCTAAAAGTGCTGCACTATCGACTTTAAGTTCAGTGGCGGAAGGGTGACCACAGCGAAGAGTTGCTGTGGTTTGATAACCTTTTAAGCTAGTCTTTTCGCTGCAAGCTGCTTGCGATAGGCGCCTAAAAACGCAGCAAAACGTTCAATGGCGTCGGCAAGATCCAGCTTATTTGGCAAAAATACAATCCTAAGATGGTCCGGCTGGGCCCAATTAAAACCACTACCATGCACTAGCAGTATTTTTTCCTGATTCAGTAAGTCTAATACCAGTTGCTCGTCATCGTGTATCGGGTACATCTCGGGATCTAGGCGCGGGAACATATAAATTGCCCCTGCCGGTTTGGTGCAGCTTACGCCGGGGATCTCATTGAGCATCTTATAAGCTAGATCGCGCTGCTCCAGCAAGCGGCCACCAGGCAGAATTAGCTCATTGATGCTTTGATAGCCGCCGAGCGCGGTCTGTACTGCGTGTTGCGCCGGCACGTTGGCGCATAGCCGCATAGACGAGAGGATATTAAGTCCTTCGATATAGTCTCCGGCGCGATCTTTGGCGCCGGAAACGATTAGCCAGCCGCTGCGGAAGCCCGCAAGTCGATACGCTTTCGATAAACCATTAAACGTTAAGCAAAGAACATCTGCCTTCAGGCTGCCTACGGGGATATGAACCGCGTCGTCATAGAGGATTTTGCTGTAAATTTCGTCGGCAAAAACAACTAAGCTGTGCGCTTCTGCTATCGCAACCAGTTGCTCTAGCATGTCACGGCTGTAGACCGCGCCCGTTGGATTGTTGGGATTTATAATGACTATCGCTTTAGTATTTGCGGTGATTTTGCCAACAATATCTTCGATAGAAGGCTGCCAGCCATTATCTTCCTCACAGATGTAGTGCACCGGAGTCGCACCAGAAAGCGATACTGCCGCAGTCCAGAGCGGGTAATCTGGCGCTGGAATAAGGACTTCGTCGCCTTGGTTAAGCAGGGCCTGAGTCGCCATGCTAATCAGCTCGCTGGCGCCATTACCAAGATAAATATCATTGACGCCGACACCGGGAATGCCGATCTTTTGACACTCTTGCATGATGGCCTTACGAGCACTGTAAAGACCCTTAGAATCGCTATAGCCTTCGCTGTCGGGCAGCATTCTAATTACGTCTTGAATGATTTCGTCGGGTGCATTAAATCCAAAGGCGGCGGGATTGCCAATATTCAGCTTGAGAATCCGGTAGCCTTCTTCTTCGAGTTCATTGGCGCGCTGAAGCACGGGCCCGCGAATGTCGTAGCAAACGTTGTTGAGTTTTTTTGATTTTAAATGATGGCCCATGTCCCGCCTTCTTGGCCGGCAGCAAACCGGCGTCTCAGTATTCAGGGCGCAGTATACCGTACTGCTAACCCGCGCAATTCATCTTGTGTGTTATTTACAGCGGTATAAACTAAGTTGGTGTATAACGCGTAAAATATAACCAGCGGACAAGTATACGTGCTTGAGGGCGACTAGGTGGAGAGGTATTCATGGAAAAGTTAGTGAAATCTGAACAGGAATGGCGCGCACATCTTACTGAAGATGAGTTTTATGTGTGTCGTCAAAAGGGGACTGAGCGCGCATTTACCGGCGAGTACTGCGACGAAAAAGCGGTGGGCAGCTATGTCTGTCGGTGTTGTGGCCAAGCGCTATTTGAATCTGAAACTAAGTATGACTCCGGATCTGGTTGGCCTAGTTTTTATAGTCCGGTTGCCGAGGAGGCTGTGGGTGTTAATCGCGACGCTAGTCACGGCATGGTTCGCGAAGAGGTTGTATGCGCTCGATGTGATGCCCATCTAGGCCATGTCTTCCCAGATGGTCCTCAGCCAACTGGGTTGCGCTACTGTATCAACTCACTTTCATTGCGACTTGATGACTCAGCTGAGTGAATAACGCTCGATCTGGCTGTTAAGTAGTCGATTTAAGTGGTTATTTTGCTTTTTTTGCACTAACTGTTAAAAGCGACTTGACGGCAGGCTCTAAGGTTTCTAAAATTCGCGCCACTTTCAGACGTCAAGTGACTCGGAGTCTGGAAGGTTTGCGGCGTCCCCTTCGTCTAGTGGCCTAGGACACTGCCCTTTCACGGCAGTAACAGGGGTTCGAGTCCCCTAGGGGACGCCATTATTTCACATTGTTGGGGTAGCCAGCAGTGTTAAAAGAGAAGCAGAAATGCTTCTCTTTTTTTTTGCTATTTTTCCATGATTTAGTGCCAAAATGGCCTTGACGGGGTGGGGGAGTCCCTCTAGAATTGCGCCCTCTTTCAGGGACAGCAATATTGCCCTGAGAGGCTCGCGGCGTCCCCTTCGTCTAGTGGCCTAGGACACTGCCCTTTCACGGCAGTAACAGGGGTTCGAGTCCCCTAGGGGACGCCAATTTCTGCGTTATAGCGCGTAGAAAACCGTCAGAAAATGCCAGCCACGGTGTTGTTGACAGTGTGAGGAAAACTTTCTAAGATGCAGCCCGGCTTGACAGGGCAAAATTAGAAAGTGTTTTTATTAAGACTGTACGTTGGTTTTGTCTATTTTTGAAATGACAAAATACCGGAATTTGCGGGAATAGCTCAGTTGGTAGAGCGCAACCTTGCCAAGGTTGAGGTCGGGAGTTCGAGCCTCCTTTCCCGCTCCAAATTCTAAAAAGCGAAGCGTTTGCTTCGCTTTTTTTTCGCCTGCTATTTAGTGAGTTCAGTTCATGAGATTGATTTTTAGATGCAGGTTTTAAGCGCGGTTTTTCCCTAAAGCTCTTGACCATGGGTCCCAGTCATAAGTCATAGCACCATTTGAGCAGACTAATCCGATTTAATGCATATTGAACGCCTGGGCTCGAAGGTTGCGGTAGCAAGTACTGCCATTATTATTGAGCTCGTAGTAACGTTCTTCTAAGTCCTGGTATTTTTGTATCTCTTCATCGCCTAAGAAATGCAGGCAATCGCCGCCGTAGAACCAAAGCAAGTCGCGGTGAACTTGAGGGGTAATGTCTGGGTAGTGGCTGATAATACGGGTAATAATTTGTTGGCCGATAAGGGCATAATCACCATTGCTATCGAAGCTACGCTCGAGCTCTAAAAACAAATCCAATAATTCTTTATTGCTTTCTTCGCTGTGCGTGGGGTGTTGATAGACCATCTTCATGCATAGTTCGTTAAGTGCGGTATTTAGTTGACGGTAGTAATCTAATCGCGTTGTCACTGTTGCTCCATTTCCTTTAGATTTCAGACTTTAGTGTATTCCACTGCGTGAGCGTGGCAAAATGAGCGGCTTAAAGCGGCTGTTTGCCAGTGCAAATAGTGCTCTCAGTATTGTTAGTCATCACAATTCTATGAAGGCTAACCGACCAAACTGGTTCCATATATTTAAGTAGCCATCATTCAGGCAGATACTGTTTCAGGCTAAGACTATTTTAGGCGAATACTATGGCAATTGCCCTGCAAATTAAAGGCTTGCGTAAAGTCTATGACAATGGCTTTGAAGCACTTAAAGGGATTGATCTCGAAGTAAACGAAGGTGATTTTTTTGCGCTACTTGGCCCTAACGGTGCAGGAAAGTCGACTACGATTGGGATTGTTTCGTCGCTAGTAAAAAAGACGGCGGGTGATGTCTTTGTTTTTGGTCATTCCATTCAATCGGATTTGGCTGCGGCGAAGCGCGAGATCGGTGTGGTCCCCCAGGAATTTAATTTCTCCAATTTTGAAACTGTGTGGGATATCGTCGTAAACCAAGCGGGCTACTATGGTTTAAATAGGGCTATTGCCGGAGAGCGGGCTGAAAAGTATCTTAAGAGGCTCAGTTTGTGGGATAAGCGCAACGTCGCTTCCAGGATGTTGTCAGGCGGTATGAAAAGACGCTTGATGATTGCTCGTGCCCTTGTCCACGAGCCACGGTTATTAATTCTTGATGAGCCAACAGCGGGTGTCGATATCGAGTTGCGGCGCTCAATGTGGGAGTTTTTGACTGAGATTAATCGCAGTGGCACAACGATTATCCTCACTACCCATTATTTGGAAGAAGCTGAGAGTTTATGTCGTCATATCGCCATTATTGATGACGGTCAGATTGTTGAAAATACCAGCATGAAAGCTCTGTTAAGACAGCTTCATAAAGAAGTTTTTATTTTTGATACCCGCGATGTGATTTCACCTGATATAGAAATAGAGGGATTTCAGGTCCGCTATGTCGACGAACATATGATGGAGTTCGTGTTGAAGAAGGGCACCTCACTAAATCAGGTGTTTGCCGCCTTAAATAAGCAGGGCCTAGTAATTACCAGTATGCGTAACAAGTCCAATCGCTTGGAGGAGTTATTTGTATCTTTGTTAGCGCCAAAGTAAGCCGAACATTTTTTTGCTAGCGCAGGCACTCGCCGGCGTTTAACAGACGGAGTATTCAATGACATTAGCAGAGCAGTGGGTTGCCTTTTACACCATTGTCCGCAAAGAAATTCGACGTTTCCTTCGTATATGGATGCAGACTTTGTTGCCGCCTGCCATTACGATGTCGTTGTATTTTGTGATCTTTGGCGCCCTGATAGGCTCGCGTATCGGCCAGATGGGCGGCTTTTCTTATATGGAATTTGTGGTGCCGGGCCTAATTATGATGTCGGTAATCACCAACGCCTATTCCAATGTGGTGTCCTCATTTTTTGGCGCCAAATTTCAGCGCTTTGTGGAAGAAATATTGGTGTCGCCGATGTCGAATAATACTGTGCTTTGGGGGTTTGTGCTTGGCGGAGTTACCCGCGGTTTACTCGTCGGTTTGATTGTAACGATGTTGTCGATGTTTTTTACCAGCCTACATATTGAGCATATATGGATAACCATCGCCATTGTATTGATGACTTCGATTATGTTCTCGCTCGCTGGTTTTATTAATGCCGTATTTGCGAATAATTTTGATGATGTATCCATTGTGCCGGTCTTTGTATTAACGCCTCTCACTTATCTTGGCGGAGTTTTTTATTCGATCGATTTATTACCCGATTTTTGGGCGGATGTATCACGTCTTAATCCCATGTTGTACATCGTCAACGCGTTTCGCTACGGCGTGCTAGGCGTGTCTGACGTTAATGTGACGACCGCATTTTTCATGGTTGGGGGTTTTACTTTGGCGGCATACGCTTACTGTATGTATCTATTGTCTAGCGGCACGCGCTTGCGTCAGTAGTGGGGGGTTCGGTGACTAAGAACAATGGCCATGGGCCTCTCGGGGAGAAAGTCAGGTATCCCGATCAGTACGATCCTTCCTGTTTACATGCCATTGCCAGGCAACAGGGACGCGATTGCTTGGGAGTGGCCGCGACATCGGCTCTGCCGTTTAGCGGGGTAGATATCTGGAATGCCTACGAATTATCTTGGCTTAGTAAATCTGGTAAGCCTAAAGTGGCGTGCGCGGAATTTCGCTTTCCCGCTGATAGTCCTAATATCATCGAATCAAAATCCTTTAAATTATATTTAAACTCGTTCAATCAGTCGCGGATTGACGATGCAGAGACGGTTAGGCAAACCCTTGCAAACGACCTGGGGCTGGCAAGCGGCGCGGATGTTGAGGTTGCCGTGCATACGCCAACACACTGGACTCAGGCCTATCGCGTCGCTGACCCCAAGGGTGAGTGTCTAGACGAATTGGATATCAGTCCGACCACCTATACTCCGGCGGCGCAACTACTGACTTTGGAAAGTGATAACGTTGTTAGCGAAGTACTGTACAGCCATTTATTGCGCTCACGCTGCCCAGTTACCTCACAGCCTGATTGGGCGCGTGTCGATATTCGGTATCGAGGGCCGAAGATCAACCGACAGCAATTACTGGCTTATATTATATCTTTTAGAGAGCATGATGATTTTCATGAGCACTGTGTTGAGCGGATGTTTAGTGATATTAGCAAATACTGCCAACCGCAATCATTAACAGTTTATGCTCGCTATACCCGAAGAGGCGGTTTGGATATCAATCCTTGGCGTAGCAACGACCACTCGCAGACCCCCTCCAATGAACGTGACGTGCGTCAATGAGCTGCTGAAGGCGATGCGTGCCTTAAGTCCGGTAGGTAAATTACCGGATGGTTTGGCCGCTATGTATGCTCATAATAGCCCTCATTAATGGATCTGAATGAGAGTTGTGATGTTGGTAGCAAGTTATTTAGTTGGTTTTGATAATCAAGACACGGTGAGACATCTCGCTGTCGACAATATCTTGCCTGAGCAACTGCAATGCCTTGAGATACACTTATGCTCGAGAGGGCATGATGCTGACGAGATATCGAACATTGTCGATCTCGCGCTGTTGTTTCCAAATGCCGATCCGTCCTGCCATATTATATGTCTGCCATCTATTCCGCCTAATGTCGTGAGTCATTTATTAGCCGGTAAATCTTTGCAGGTCATGGACTTCGCCAGCGGTCGAAAGGTCTCTTTGTTATACCCTGTTCAGCAGCAGCGGTGCGCTTAATATGAGTTATATGCAAAAGAGTCGACCCTTAGAATCTAGGTTCTACTCAGTGCATGGTCCCCAATCAACTATCCGTCTTTGCCTGCAAGATCGACGCTTAAGTTATGGTCCAAATTTTTTAGCGCAGATTCCCGATATTATCGGTGATCGGCTAGGAAATGATTGCCGAGAAGTCGTGAGCGCTGAATTACTGAATTACTTTATTGAGTTAGGTGAAAACCTGTCTAGCTAGACTCTTTGAACTAAAAATCCATCTAATTTATAAAGCGGCAAATAGTCGCTGCTTAATAGCTCCCCCTTGTTTATCATGTGCACTCAGATTTTAGATGGGTGGATGAAATAGTGTCTTATTCAATGCGTCGACCAGCATTTATTACTATGCTGGACCTGCAAAACCGTATGAATAGTAAAGTCCATAGCGATTGGATGAATCAAGGCAATGCTTGGTATCGCGCGGTTTGGATTGAGTGTGGCGAGCTTATGGATCACTACGGCTATAAGTGGTGGAAAAAGCAGCAGCCAGATATGGCGCAGGTTCAGCTTGAAGTTGTTGATATATGGCACTTCGGCATGAGCGCTTTATTTAAAGAGGGTGTCAAGATTGAGACGCTGGCGGATGACATACTCGCCGCTCTTGAAGGGCATCGCGGGGCGGGATTAGGCCTATTAGAAGCCACCGAGGCCTTAGCTGAACATTGCTTGCGAACTAAGGGATTTTCGGTGCCTATATTTTGGGACCTGATAACGGCGGCCGAACTCAGTTTTGACGATCTTTATAAACAGTATGTTGGCAAGAATGTGTTGAATTTTTTCCGCCAAGACCACGGTTATAAAGATGGCAGTTATATCAAAATATGGCAGGGCCAAGAAGATAATGTGCACTTGGTTGATATTTTAGCCAGCGCCGATGTCCAGTCACTCAAATTTGCCGATGATGTATACCAAGGTTTAGTCGAAAGATATCCAGCGTAGGTGAACCGATTATGTCGTCAGACCAGCTTTCTACTTCAGCGTTAGCCAAGCAGGGCGAAATTTCTGTTCAACAGCTATTTTCTGTTCTTAAGGATTATGGCTGGATACGCAAAATCGATGACGGCTGGGTACTAACCAGTAAGGGCGAGTTTGAGGGCGGGAGTTATTTAACCAGCAAGCGCTATGGTCGTTATATTGTCTGGCCTCCAAACTTGCTAGACCATCAGCTATTTAAGGCGATGGAAACTAATAAGCTGCTGTCTGCTACGGCGCTAGGTCGCGTGGAAGGACTCAGCGGGCGGCAGCTGAATCGGCTATTTGTTGAGCTTGGCTGGCTTCAAGCTAGTCTGCGTGGTTGGGAGCTGACGGCCGCGGGTAGTTCACTGGGTGGTCAGGTTTTTGAAAATCAGCAGAGCAGTTTGAGTTATGTCATGTGGCCGGAAGATATCCGCGGGCGTGAGGCATATATCCGCCTGCTGCGGCAGTGTCGGCTAGACGAGCAAGCTAGCGATGACTTGTTTGAAGGGAAGGTGTCTGGCTGGGTTGCCTTAGATGGTGTGGCATGTAAAAACCGTGAACACTGTTTTATCGCCCAATGGCTTTATCTCGCTGGGATTCGCTACCATATTTATCGCTCGCTGCCGGTTGATGAGTTACAAGTCAGTGATTTCTATTTGCCGGACAGTGCGGTTTGTCTTGAATACTGGGGAGCGAATGAGCATTCAGATGGTATTTCAGCGCGTATGCGGCGAGCCGAAATATATAAGCAGTTAGGCTTGGCGGTTTTAGATATCCACCCTGAAGATATCGCCACGCTCGACGATTATCTTAGTCGCCACCTGCAGCAGCTTGGTGTGGATTTTTATTAATCGCGACATTCAAAAAAGGGCTAAGCTATACCTTGCTAACGGCCAAACTCGATTTTTATGGCTTCTGCTAACGCTAGATCTTTAGCGGTAAGGCCGCCAGCATCATGAGTGGTTAAGGCGATAGATACCGTGCTATAGACATTACTCCACTCGGGATGATGATCAATTTTTTCAGCGCGAATTGCCACCCGAGTCATAAATGAGAATGCGCTGATAAAGTCGTCAAACTTATACACGCGGCATAATTTTCCGTCTGTCAGTTCCCAGTCCTGCAAATGCTTAAGTGCATGACTAATTTCTACGTCTGTTAACTTCACTGTCATGATTTGACCCTTCTCGTTAAAAATACACCTGATTCCATATGCTGAGTGTAGGGGAATTGATCGAAAAGAGCGAAGGCATCGACGTTATGTGTTTGAATTAATATTTGTAAATCTCGATACAGCGTTTCTGGGTTGCATGAGATATACAGGATATTCGCAAAGCCGGTAATGAGATGACGAGTATTGTCGTCCAAACCGGCGCGCGGCGGGTCTACCAATACGGTATTAATGTTATAGCTGTCTAAATCTATGTGCCGTAAACGATGGAAGGTACGCACCTTATTAAGCGCCGAGGTAAGTTCCTCACTCGACATTCGCAATACCTCAATATTGGTCGCCGCATTGAGTGCAAAATTTTCATGAGCGGCTTTAACCGATGTTTTTGAAATTTCGGTTGCTAGCACTTTTCGGAATTTCGTCGCTAGTGGAATTGTGAAATTACCATTGCCACAATAAAGCTCAAGTAAATCAGCGTGGGTATTTTCGCCGACCCTAGCCTTGGCCCAGCTAATCATTGTGGCGTTTAGTTTGCCGTTGGGCTGGGTAAACCCCCCCTCATATTGATGATAGAGATAGCGTTCACTGTCGATCTGTAATTCTTCAAGGACATAGTCGCGATCAAGAACCACTTTTTGCTTCTTGCTGCGGCCAATAATTTGAATTTTCAAAGCATTGGCAAGATCTCGAGCTAGTAATTCCCATTCCTCATCTAGGCGGCGGTGATATATCAGGCTTACTAGCATGTCGCCGCTTAGGGTGCTAAGAAATTCCACTTGGAAAAGCCGCTTACTCAAAGTCTGCTGGCTATTGAGCTTTTCCAGTAGCACTGGCATCAAGTCATATATGGCTTTAGAGGCTATGGCGAACTGGTCTACTCTAACCGGTATTTTGGGCTCTGCAGGGTCAAACATGGCGTAATAAGCGGAGCCTTTGTCGTGCCATAAGCGAAATTCAGCGCGCAGTCGGTAGTGTGCCGGTTCGGATGGGAAAACAGTTGGCGTCGGCAGCGCCAAATCGCTAAATAGCGCAGTAACCGCACTGGCTTTATTTTCTAGGATGGCTGGGTAATTACTAATCTCGACGGGATTTAAGCTCATAGCGGCTCCGGTAATAGTGGCGCTTTTCAGCGTGATGCGAGGCGCTTGCGATCTCGGTTTTGCCAGATACTCTCGGCGCGATCAAAACATTGTTGTTGGTCGAGGTCTGGTGCGCGTAATTGCAGCGTGATGGCGATGGTACCTAAAATAGCTAGCCGACCATAATGGGTCATATTGTCGTTCTGCCAAGCGTTAACAAGATCGTTGACATTGAGTGTCTCGTGTTTTTCCTGACGTCCGTCGAGCAGTTTTGGCCATTCGGTTTCGGACAGCACGCCATTGTGAGCCATCCTTACTTTACAGACGGCTTCCGGCTTGCGCTCGGCTTCACCGGCTTCGCCTTTAAATACGGCTGCGTGGGGCTGACCCAGCAACACGGCGGCCTGTTGATGGTTAGCGCCATATGCGGGATGAAAAATACTCTGCAGCGAATAGGGGGCAGCTAGCGGGTTGAGTAAACGCGATAGGGTGTGCACTGGCGAGCGCAGGCCAAATTGATTGCGCAGGTCTATCATCCGCTGCAGCATAGGCGAAAATTTTGCCAAGGGTAAATAGGCAAAGTTGGATGTTTCAAGTTTGTCACGCACTTGCTGCCAGTCGGTGGCGGGCGACTCACCAATAGCGTCAAGGACATGCTCGCTGTAGATGCGTTCCGCTGTGTGTCCGGCCGCACCATGCATAAAAACGCGTAAACCACTATCGGCTAAGGCAAGAGCCGCCAGTAAGTACCACGGCAATTGACGCCGTTTGCCTGCATAGCTAGACCAGTCTAGGTCGACCGCAATGGCAGGTGCCGATAGCGTATCTCTCACCGCATTAACAAATCCGGCAAGTTCTTCATGGCTCTCCTCTTTGACGCGAAGTAGCATAAGAAATGCGCCAAGTTGCACATCTTCAACTTCACCGCGCAGTATCATTCCCATGGCATCGCGGGCTTCGGCTTGCGTCAGCGAGCGTGAGCCGGTTTTACCTTTGCCAAGGATGCGCACGTATTGCGCGAAGGGATGTTCTTCCGTCATGATCTTACTCATAGAGATTTAAAGGCAGTTGTCAGGTCTCGGGAGACCTGCAATCTTACTGAGACTTTTTGCAGGGCTATCCGGAAAATACCGCAAGAAGTAGAGACTATTGCCCTTGTCGGCACCCAGTTCTAGTTTTGCGTATTTTATCAGCGGCCGCATCGCCGGGGATAGGCCAAATTGCTGGTAAAACCGCTGCACTAGTACAATGAGCTCCCAGTGTTGATCGCTTAGCGTGATGTTGCAAGTTGTCGCTAATGCGCTGGCAACATCGGGCGACCAATCACTAAGATTTTTTAGAAAGCCATCCTTGTCGGTGGCAATGTCTTGATTGAGTGCAGAAAAATTCACCATATTACCAACTTATGCAATGTGTATGTGCGGCACATAAATCGACGAATTGTAGGTAGTCTAAGGTTTTAACATTGCCAGGCGTCTTTATACCTCTGCGTTGAACGTCATCTAACAGTACATAGACCGCAGTGCTGGTGTCGATGGCACTATATATTGAGGGTAATAAAACCACAGCGTCTTCAATTAGTATCAATGAGTCTGCATTCGTAACGCCGCTTTTGCACCTTGGCAGGCTGTCTGGGCTATTTAGTATGTGTAAGCGCATTAAAAACTCTGTATTCGATCAGCGGTGGCCATTAATTCTTCGAGCGCGACAGGTGAAATAGCCGCCGCATGCGGCACCAACTCGATCTCTTTTATATGCCGCGCTTGCCGGTCCTGCTCTAAGTAATAGATACATTCGATATCGTATAGAGGCAGGGCGTTAATTACACCCATATGCGGTTTTGCCTCAACACGCGGTGCATCGTTAGCTGCCAAGAGTTGATATATCGCATCTTGTAAAAAGACAATACTAACTTTCTGATCAAAGGCCGCCGTTGCCAAGGCCATATCTAGCGCCTCCCGTGCAAAACTATGCCCGTAAGCTTGGCGAGTAAATAAATAGAGAAAGTGCATCTAATTTCCAAACCGTATTACGCGATCTGCGTGCATGCATGCATCAACCCACTGGCCAAGTCCACCAATATTGAATCCGCTGGCCATATTATGGCCGCTGACGTTGTAGCGCTCTGCTTCTTTTTGATCGATGACGCCGCGACGCAAGGCACTAGATACACAAACGACTAAATCTAGTTCATGTTCCTGCTGAAACGCTTGCCATTGGCTAGGGATGGATTTTTCGTCTTGCGGCGGGGTAATAAATTTATTTGCGCAATGCACACCATCGTTAAAAAAGAAGACACGATAAATACGGTGTTCACGTTCAATAATAGCTTTGCAAAATTGTAGGGCGGTTTTGCTCGACTGATCAGAGTAGGGCTGACCGGTCACTAAAATAGCAAAACAGAGGCTCATAAGAGCCTCTGTTTAATGAACTGCTTGCTGTTTTTAAGCTGGTGATTAGTCGTCACCACTAAAAATACCTAATAAATGCAGTAGATGAACGAACAAATTATATATATCTAGATATAGGGACACTGTGGCGCGAATATAATTTGTCTCGCCGCCATGAATAATACGGCTAGTATCAAATAAGATCAGTCCAGACATAATGAATACCGCTGCCGCTGATATCGCTAGTGAGGCTGCTGGTACTTGAAAGAATAAATTGGCGATGCTTGCGACGACAATGACCAGTAGGCCAATCATCAAAAAACCACCCAGAAATGAGAAGTCTTTACGGGTTGTCAGTACGTAAGCCGATAAGCCAAAGAATACCAAAGCCGTGCCACCAAGGGCCTGCATCACTAACTCGCCACCATTTGGCAGAGAGAGATACATTTTAAGCATGGGCCCTAAAGCCGCGCCTAAAAGGCCTGTAAAGACGAATATCGCCACAATGCCTTTACTTGAGTCTGCCGTTTTATTCACCACAAACAGCATTACAAAGCCGAGGATCATAAGAACAAGCCCAGTGCCGTGGCCGATATTCATTGCCATAGCTAGCCCAGCACACATTGCGCTAGTCACTAGGGTCATACCCAAAAGCATATAAGTGTTGCGAAGGACCTTGCTAGTTTCCAAGGCGGCCAACGGCTGTGCGTGTGCCTGAAAGACCGATTTATCTTGCATGTCTTACTCCGTTAATTGCCAAACAAAGATGATGTAAAAAAGGTGACGTAATCAACCCTTATCATACTGGGTGTGAAGTGACTTGCAAAGGAAGATTCGATGGTTTCGAAGGGGATTGAAAAATGGCGGAGGGGCAGGGATTCGAACCCTGGGTCGGGATAAACCGACGCCGGTTTTCAAGACCGGTGCAATCGACCACTCTGCCACCCCTCCGCGGAAGCGAGGATTATACATAGCTTGAGTTGTGAAACAAGCAGTAATATAAAAAAGACTTATAAATCAGATTGATGTGGGCTTAATTGAATAATTTTTAAGCAGTCAAGGCCCAGTTTTTAGCTGGGCTTTGATTTACTTGAGGGCAAACGTTTTCATCTAACTACGCGGATCATTCGCTGCTCGTGCCACCGACGGACGGTTTGGATCCGGCTGGGCGACAACGCTGGCGTCTAATGCCGGTGGCATTGGGTTGGCAGTGTTGATCTGCACGCTTTTAACGGGCTGCGGTGCTGTGCGTGGATCATTTGCTGCACGTCCGAGCGGCTTTGCTTGCTCGACAGTGGGGGCTGCAACTGCCTCAGCTGCTTTCGCAGGTGCAGGCTTTACTGCTGCGGGTGTATCGGTCGCTTCGCTTGCGGCATCTTTTACTTCCGCTTCAATAGCTGCGGGGGCTATTTCTGCTAGCTTTGGGGCTTGCTCCTCCGCTGCAGCGGGTTTAGCTGCGCTATCGTCAGTAGTTTCGATGGGCGCAGTGGCTTCTTCTGGGATTGCTACTTTCTCGACATTGGCGGTTTCGCTGGCTGGGCTTATTTCGGCCTCGGCTGGCGACGCTAACGTTTCTGCTGGCGAGGCCGCAGTTAGCTCAGGCTGCGGCGTTTTTATTTCTGCCGTTACTTCTGGGGCCTTGTTTTCAGGTGCTGGTGTGCTGGCTTCAGATGTGTCTTCGGCGACTTGTTTCGGCTCTGCATTGCCAGCCGTTGTTTCGCTGTTGTCGCGATCCCGGTTGCGGTTGGCTGAGCGAGAAGGTCTGTTATTTCCTTGCTCGGCTTTTACCGGTGCTTCGGCTTCATTGCTAGCTGCCTGCTCATCAGAATTGCTTGCTTCTGCGGTAGTGGTATCTTCTTCAGTAACCGGCACGGGAGTGCGTTTTCGCTCTTGAGAGTTGCGCGGTTTACGGTTGCCTGGGCGACGTTTCGGTCTATTGCTGTTTTCGCTGTTGGCGTCCTGCTCCGAGCTAGCTGTAGTCGTTTCAACTTTAACTTCCGCTTCAGCTGCTGGTTTCGCTGTGACGTCTGATTTGCTAGCACGGTTGTCTGTGACGCGATCGTCGTCACGTGGTGCGCGTTGATCTGGGTTGCGACGGTTTCTGCCGCCACGGTTGTTATTGCGATTCCCCGAGCGATTATTGCTATTGCGAGTATTGTTGCTACGCGGCCGGGGTGCTGGAGTTGGCTCTGGTTCTGGCTCTGGTTCCGTGGTCTTAAATAGGTTGCTAAAAGCCTTGCTCAATTTGCTGAAGAAGCTCTCGCCGCTTTCAACTGCCTTGGCTTTAGCCTCTACTTTTACAGTGCTGGTTTCGGCGGCAACCGGAGCCTTAGGTGCGAGGGTGCGAACGACTGCGGCGGGTACCGGGTTACTGGTAGCAACTTCGTCCAGCGCTTCAGCCTGAGCTTCAAGATCAGCAACTATTTTATAGCTGATTTCACTCTCGTCGCCAATATCGCTTTCACGTAAGCGCATAACTTCAAAGTGTGGGGTGTCTAGTGCTGGCGTTGGAATAACGACAACACGCACGCCGCTACGTTGTTCAACGTCATAAATCGCGGTGCGCTTCTCGTTTAATAGATAAGAGGCGACATTTACCGGCACGATTACCCGAATTTCAGCGCTCTTCTCTTTGTTTGCTTCTTCTTCAACCAGACGCAAAATGGAGAGGGCGAGTGAGTTAGTGTCGCGGATAGTACCTTGACCGCTGCAGCGCGGGCAGACCTTGGCGCTGGTTTCGCCAAGGGATGGGCGCAAACGTTGGCGTGACATTTCTAGCAAACCAAAGCGCGAGATGCGGCCAATTTGGATGCGGGCCCGGTCTGGCTCCATGGCATCACGTACGCGATTTTCTACTTCACGCTGGTTTTTTGCCGCCAGCATGTCAATAAAGTCGACAACAATCAGGCCGCCGATGTCGCGCAGACGCAGCTGGCGAGCGATTTCGTCAGCGGCTTCGAGATTGGTCTGCAGAGCGGTTTCTTCTATATCGCCGCCTTTGGTTGCGCGGGCAGAGTTAATGTCGATAGAAACCAATGCTTCAGTCGGATCGATAACGATTGAACCGCCCGAGGGCAATTGCACTTCGCGCTGGAAGGCGGATTCGATCTGGCTTTCAATTTGGTAGCGATTAAAGAGGGGGACTTGATCTTTATACAGTCGAATCTTGTTTTTAAAGTGCGGCATAACCTGTTCAACAAAGTGCATAGCTTCGTTGTAGGATTCTTCCTCATCAATGAGAACTTGGTCGATATCATCGCGTAAATAGTCACGAATAGCGCGGATAATGACGTTACTTTCCTGCAAGATCAGGATCGGTGCTTTGCGCTCTTCAGAGGCTTGTTTGATGGCAGACCAGAGATGCAGAAGGTAGTCTAGATCCCACTGTAGCTCTTCTGAGCTGCGGCCAACACCCGCGGTGCGAACAATCACGCCCATAGTGTCGGGTATGTTTATTGAGCTTAAGGCATCACGTAATTCGGTGCGTTCGTCACCTTCGATGCGACGAGAGATGCCACCCGCACGCGGATTGTTTGGCATTAGCACCATGTATCGGCCTGCAAGACTGATAAAGGTTGTTAATGCCGCGCCTTTATTGCCACGCTCTTCTTTTTCGACCTGGACAATGACTTGAGTGCCTTCTTTGACAAGATCTTTGATCTTGGCACGGCCGCCGCTGACATCGGAAGGATTGCGATAAAAGTATTCTTTAGAAATTTCTTTGAGGGGGAGGAAGCCGTGACGCTCAGCGCCAAAATCAACGAAGGCGGCCTCTAAGCTAGGTTCTACACGGGTAATTGTGCCCTTATAGACATTGGCTTTCTTCTGCACGCGTGTACGATTTTCTATGTCCAGATCAAATAAGCGTTGGCCGTCAACGAGGGCAACGCGCAACTCTTCTGGTTGAGTCGCGTTAATAAGCATTCTTTTCATGAGCTAAAAGTCCCAAAAGCCGGGATTTGTCGCGCCACTCGTGCGATCGAGCATCTTTAAGCGGTCTGATGTACGCTGCAGTACCTTGTGGGCTTAGCAGTATTTTATGCTGCGCTGCACGGATACATCAGTGTGGCCTGTAACCTGGCCTTTATGTTCCAGTTCGCTGGGGTTGGTGTTTTTACAGCCCCGCGCTGGGCGTCTTTCATCTATTACTGTTGGGCGCGTATTTACTGCGCCAGTATTGGTAACGTTCTTTACGTCGCTTTCTCAGAGTTCTTTCACAGCCGTGGTTTAAACAAATATCGGCAGTACTGTTAATTAATATACCGACACTGCGTTAGAATGCCGCCGGTACACTGCTGTTCACTGATGGAAATAAGGCTATGCGTGAAATCCGCAGTCTTTACCTTAGTAGATGGCCAGCGGTCTTCCCTCACGTCACAGCCATGCTGTGGCGGGAACCGGACCCGGTAACTACCGGGCGATCATACCAGTATTCAATAACTAACTCAATGAGTTACGGGAGTGTAAGTGAGTTCAGAAACTGTCATCAACCCAACGGTGCGCTTGGTGACTGTCGAAGCTGATTATGCCGGGCAGCGAATCGATAATTTTTTAATGCGCGAGTTAAAAGGTGTCCCTAAGTCGCGGATTTATAACCTTTTGCGTCGTGGTGAGGTCAGGCTCAACAAGTCTAGAGTTAAGCCTGATCAAAAATTGGCATTCGGCGATGTGGTGCGTGTTCCGCCGGTAAGAGTGGCCGTCCGGGAGGGGGTGGTAGTTCCCGGTGGCTTGGATTCGAGTTTGCGATCCGCAATTCTTTATGAGGATGACGGCTTATTAATCATTAACAAGCCATCTGGTTTGGCGGTTCACGGTGGTAGCGGTATCTCCCTTGGTTTAATTGAAGCCCTGCGGCAAATGTATCCTGAGCAGCGAAGGTTGGAATTGGTTCATCGCCTGGATCGCGATACCTCTGGCTGCGTGATGGTGGCCAAAAAGCGCAGCGTGTTAAAGCAGCTCCATGAGCTACTGAAGGCGCGTAAGGGTGTCGATAAACGTTATTTAGCCTTGGTTGGCGGTAAGTGGCCGGTGAGAAAGCAGCAAGTGAATGCGCCACTGCAAAAAAATGTCCTCAATTCCGGTGAGAGAATGGTGCGTGTCGAGCTGGAGGGGAAAAAGTCGCTTACCGAATTCACGTTGATAAAGCGGGTGGCCGGTGCAAGTTTAATTGAGGCTCGGCCGGTCTCAGGCAGAACTCACCAGATTAGGGTCCACTGTCAATATGCGGGTTACCCAATACTCGGTGACGAAAAGTACGGTGATGATGAGGCAAACGCTAATTTCAAGAGGTTGGGCTTAAAACGGCTTTTTCTCCATGCGCACTCCCTGTCTTTTATGCTGGATGGCCGGCGTATTAATGTGACGGCACCATTGCCAAAAGAGCTAGAAAGTATGTTAGATGTTGCTGGTAGTGAATTGTAATGCTTATAATTTTTGATTGGGATGGCACTATTTTAGACTCCAGCGATAAGATTGTTTTCTGTATGCAGCAGGGAGCGAGGGATTTTGGTGTCGCGTCACGCGATTCTGAGGAGATCCGCAATATCATTGGTCTCGAGTTGAGTCTGGCGATTGCGTATTTGTACCCAGAGCTTAATAAAGTGGCGGTTGAGGGGGTGCGGGCGTGCTACGTTCAGTGCTTCATAGAGGCAGATAAGCAGCCATGCCAATTGTTTCCAGGGGTAGAGTCAACACTTCATACGCTGAAGGGTGCGGGGCATGATTTGTGCGTGGCAACCGGTAAAAGTCGCAGGGGATTGGATAGGGTGTTTGCGGGGCTGGGAATCAGCGCACTGTTCAGCGGGAGCCGTTGCGCGGACGAAACCGCCTCGAAGCCAGATCCGCTGATGCTTCAACAGCTATGCGGCGAGCGCGGGATAAATCCCATTGATGCGGTCATGGTGGGGGATACTGAGTACGACTTAGAGATGGCGAGTCGAATCGCCATGCCTCGCATTGGTGTTTCTTATGGTGTCCACAGCGTGGAGCGATTGATGCGCTGGAAACCGCTGTCGGTAGTGGATGAGTTTTCGATGTTGCTGTCCGTACTTGAGGGGCATCAACGGTAGCGGTAAAGGTCCTATGGCTAGATTACTGATAGGCCCTCGTTGCGCAAAAACTCACAGAGCTTTATCAAAGGTAGGCCAATAAGTGAATTTGGGTCTTCGCTGCGTATACGTTTAAAAAGGCTGATGCCCAAGCCTTCCATTTTAAAACTGCCTGCGCAGTCAAATGCTGGCTCCTTCACTATATAGGTGTCGATTTCTTGAGAGCTCAGTGCGCGAAATTCTACTAGCACGCGCTCTGTGTAGATTTGCAGTTTATTATTTCTGGTGTTCAATACACATAGCCCGGTATGAAAGATCACTTCCCGGCCGGAGCACAGTGTTAATTGTTGCTTTGCCGTTTCCGCATCGCCTGGTTTGCCAAGGATGGCGCCGTCGAAGTCACACACTTGGTCACCGGCGATAATAATCGCATTATGGTGATCTTTAGCTACTGCGCGGGCTTTTCCCGCGCTCAATCGGCTTGCCAGTGCCTCGGCGTGTTCGAGTGGATTTGGTGTTTCATCAATGTCTGGCGCTATACAAAGCGGATGCAAGCCGATCTGATTAAGTAGCTTTAATCGGTATTTGGAGCTTGATGCTAATATCAGGGTGTTAGTTAATTGGTCGCTGGGCGGCATTTTCACAGTTCCTGCATTACTGGCTTGCATGTTTTGAATTGGTTTTACGCGGTGTTGCCGTTTCTCACCATGTTGCCCGTAGTATTTTGCGGCAAACACAAGGTGTAGTGCTTTTTGTCCCTAAGCCCCCAATAATACGGGTGTTTTTGCTTTGACAATAGTCTGCTAAGTCCCTATGATTGCGCGCCTATGCAAAGACAGCCCCTGCCCAAGTTTGTAGATGCTCGTAAATTTGTTGTTTCAGGTATGGAAATTCATGCCTATCGACAAGTTGAGGGACTCGATCGTTTCGTTGCCGGCCTCGCCAATAGCCGCGGCTCGGTAGACGTAGATCTGCGTTTTTTTCGAGATGAGCAGGGGTTTAAGTGTATACAAGGTAACGCGGCTGCGCAGGTTGAAGTTCTTTGTCAGCGCTGTTTAAACCCGATGCCTATATGCATTGAAGCTGAATTTAATTTAGCTATCGTGTGGACGGATGAGCAGGCCAAGGCGTTGCCAAAATCATTAGACCCTTTGATCTTGGAGGAGGAGAGTCTAGTGCTTGCTGATTTGTTGCAAGAAGAGCTAATCATAAATACTCCCTTCGTCAGTTTTCACAGCGAAGAGTGTCGTGATTTTGTACCTGAGCCGGAGCAGGTTGAGGTCGTTCGCGACGTAGAGGAAGGTGGTAAGCCGTTTGCTATTTTGGGGCAATTAAAGCCCCGCGATTAATCTTAAGTACGAGGAATTTTTAGGCCATGGCTGTTCAAAAAAGTAAAGTCACCCGTTCACGTCGCGGTCAGCGTCGTTCACATGATTCATTGACTGGCGCAACGCTATCTGTTGATCAAACTAGCGGCGAGAAGCACCTGCGCCACAATGTTACTGCGGATGGTTTTTTTCGCGGTCGCAAAGTTGTTGCCGGTAAAGACGACTAAGTATTTGCGTGGCATCGCTGCGATTAGCCGTTGATGCAATGAGCGGAGACCTCGGTCTTCGCTCATCTATTTCTGCCTCTTTAAATGCGCTGAACCAGAATTCAGCTCTTCATATATCTTTGGTTGGTGATGAGCCTGCCATTCGTCTTGCGCTCGCCGAAAAAACCTACGACGCTACTCGTCTCCAAATTTGTCATAGCCCCGACGTTGTGGCAATGGACGATATTCCGTCTAAAACTCTTAGATACAAGAAAAACTCCTCGATGTACCGCGCCCTTGAGCTATTGCGTGACGGTGACGTTGCGGCTGTGGTGAGTGCTGGCAATACCGGCGCTCTAGTCGCAATGAGCTGTATTATATTAAAACGCCTACCGGGTGTTCGTCGCCCAGCTATTTGTGCTCCGGTCCCCGCTCGTAATGGTTATACCTTTATGTTGGATCTCGGCGCTAATATTACTTGCGACGCCGAACAGCTTTATCAATTTGCGCTTATGGGGTCGGCTTTATCTAAGGCCTTAGACGGTCTTGAAACGCCGCGCTTGGCGTTGTTAAACGTCGGTGCTGAATTGTTGAAGGGTACGTCGGTTGTTAAAGAAGCCGCCGAGCTGATTTCTGCTGATTCACGGTTGAATTATGTTGGTTTCGCCGAGGGCAACGATATTTTTTCAGACCAGATTGATGTCATGGTTTGTGATGGCTTTGTCGGTAACGTGGCGCTTAAGGTCTGTGAAGGTACGGCTAATTTCATTCGCGATCAGCTAAAAACCAAATTCAAACAAAGCCTATATGGCAAATTGGCAGGGCTGCTGGTGAAACCCGTGTTAAGTGGCTTTCAGCAAGATATAAACCCGGAGCGTTATAACGGCGCGGTCTTGTTAGGGTTGAATGGCGTTGTTATTAAAAGTCATGGCGGCTCTGGTGTGGAGAGTTTTGAGTCGGCAATTCATCAAGCCGCAAGAGCTGTTCGCAGTGAGTTAACACAATTAATTGCAGCTCAAATAAATACTACTGAATCATAAAAACTCGATATTAATAAAGGAATAGCTAATGGATACTCAGCAACTTGCACTGGTTTTCCCCGGCCAGGGTTCTCAGAAAGTCGGTATGCTGGCCGAACTTGGCGAATCATTTAGTATTGTTAAAAACACATTCGCCGAAGCATCTGACGCCCTTGGTTATGATATGTGGGATTTGGTGCAGAATGGTGAGCAATCTCAGCTTAATCTTACTGAGACAACACAGCCCGTATTATTGACTGCAAGTGTGGCGGTCTGGCGTTTATGGTGTGAGCAGGGTGGTTTAAGGCCATCACTATTAGCGGGTCACAGCCTGGGTGAGTTTTCAGCCTTAGTGTGCGCCGGCGCTATCGAATTTGCTGATGCAGTGCGTTTAGTGCGCTCGCGCGGCCAATATATGCAAACAGCGGTGCCTGTTGGTGAAGGTGCGATGGCTGCGATACTGGGTTTGGATGACGCGCAAATTGTGCAGATATGTGCGGAGGCGGCGGCAGGCTCTGGCGTGGTAGAGGCGGTAAATTTTAACTCGCCTGGGCAGGTTGTTATTGCTGGTCAAGTTGCCGCCGTGGATAAGGCCATTGAACTATTAAAAGCGGCGGGGGCGAAACGCGCCATGTCCTTACCCGTGAGCGCACCTTTCCATACCTCATTGATGCGTCCAGCAGGCGAGAAATTAGCTTTGGCATTGGCTGATATTACTGTGCAGCAACCAAGTATTCCGGTGGTTCACAATGTCCACGGCAAAACAGAATCAGATCCTGCAGCAATTAAAGCGCTGTTGGTTGAGCAGATTTACAGTGCGGTTAAATGGGTAGATTGCGTTGAGACCATGGTTTCGGCAGGGATTAACACCACGATTGAGTGCGGCCCAGGAAAAGTTCTTAGCGGCTTGAATAAGCGCATTAATAAATCATTAAATGGCCTCAATATTGAATCGCCGGCGAGTTTAGTCGCGGCCTTGGATTCCATACGCTAATTTTTTTGGCGAAGTAGATTAATAAGGAGTTTCATTATGACTGCAAAAGTTGCATTAGTTACTGGCGCTAGCCGCGGGATAGGGCAGGCCATCGCTATAGCCGTTGGCGAATTGGGTTATCTGGTTGTTGGTACGGCGACATCGCAAGCGGGTGCGGATGCCATCACTGCACATTTCAGTGAAGCAGGTATCGAGGGTGTCGGTATGATGCTCAATGTGTCAGATACCGCCTCAGTAGATGTTGTGGTTAAATCTATTAATGAACAGTTTGGTGCGCCGTCGGTATTGATTAACAACGCCGGTATTACCAAAGATAATATTATGCTGCGCATGAAAGAGGAGGAGTGGTATGACGTTATCGATACCAATCTGAACTCGCTCTATCGCTTAAGTAAAGCGTGCTTGCGTGGTATGACAAAGGCGCGCTGGGGTCGTATCGTTAACGTCAGCTCTGTCGTCGGAGCGATGGGGAATGCGGGGCAAACTAACTACGCTGCCTCAAAGGCGGGTATGGATGGATTCACGCGAGCCTTGGCACGTGAAATCGGATCAAGGTCAATCACCGTTAATGGTGTCGCGCCCGGTTTTATTGATACCGATATGACCAAGAAATTGGGTGATGAGCAGCGCAATGCGTTAAAAGCACAGATTCCATTGCAGCGCCTTGGCAGTCCAGAAGAAATTGCCGCGGTTGTTGCATTCTTAGTTAGCGACGCTGCAGCCTACGTTACTGGCGAAACCATTCATGTTAACGGCGGCATGTATATGGCGTAAACATATGTTTAAGAAGGGATTACTCTTCTCAAACATGAATTTTTCATATTTTTCTATGCACAAGCGGTGTCAGTCGCGGTAGAATGTGCGCATAAGTGCTGGCAGTATGAAACACGGTTTCGGCGGCTGCGCTTTTGTACAGGGTTTTGTCCCTTGGCAAAATATAAAGCAGGCCCAAAATTTTAATTTTAATTAGGAGTCACCAACGACCATGAGTAGCATTGAAGAGCGCGTCAAAAAGATTGTTGCAGAGCAACTTGGTGTTAAAGAAGAAGATGTGTCAGAGTCTGCATCATTCGTAGAAGACCTGGGCGCGGATTCTTTGGATACTGTTGAACTGGTAATGGCACTTGAAGAGGAATTTGAAACTGAGATTCCTGATGAAGAAGCTGAAAAAATCACTACTGTGCGTTTAGCTATTGATTACATCAAAGAAAACCTACAGTAAGCAGTGAACTAACGGCCTAGCCGTTTAAAAAGCCGTTTCTACGTAATGTAGTGCGGCTTTTTTTATGCCTGAATGTGCCATCCGTAGTATGAACATTACGTGTATGGCGCATGAAAGGAGATCGGGAGGGGTTTATGTCTAAAAGAAGAGTCGTCGTCACCGGCATGGGTATCATCAGTCCGCTAGGGAATTCGGTGGCAGAGACCTGGCGAAATATTTTGGCGGGTAAAAGTGGTATTACAACCATAGACCGCTTTGATGTATCGCAGTTTGCCACGCGTATTGGTGGCGCTATCAAGAACTTTGATATTGCTGATTATATGGCGGCCAAAGAAGCCAAGCGCTTCGATCCTTTTATACATTATGGCGTTGCGGCGGCAGAGCAAGCTCTAGCTGATTCTGGCATAGAAGTGACAGACGCGAATGCCCACCGAATTGGCACCGCGATAGGTTCAGGTATTGGCGGCATTGGCTTAATTGAACATAGCCGAGTAGTCATTGATAAAAGTGGCCCGCGCAAGTTATCGCCGTTTACTGTGCCCGGCGCCATTATTAATATGGTGGCCGGTGTTCTGGCCATTAAACATAATCTGCAAGGCCCCAGTATTGCGATAAGCACCGCGTGTACCACCGGCACCCACAACATTGGTATGGCCGCGAGAATGATTGCCTACGGCGATGCTGACGCTATGTTGGCGGGCGGTGCCGAAATGGCTACCACTCCAGTTGGTATCGGTGGTTTTGCCGCAGCACGGGCGATGTCCACGCGCAATGATGATCCGCAAGGAGCGAGTCGCCCCTGGGACAGGCAGCGTGACGGCTTTGTCTTGGGCGATGGCGCCGGCATGCTGATGTTGGAAGAGTACGAATTCGCCAAGCGCCGTGGCGCTCATATTCATGCTGAATTACTCGGTTTCGGTATGAGTTGTGATGCTTTTCATATGACGTCGCCGCCTGAAGACGGGCGCGGTGCGCAGGCTGCTATGCAAAGTGCGCTCAATGACGCCGCTTTAAACGCAGATCAGATCGATTATATTAATGCCCATGGCACGTCAACGCAGGCGGGTGATGTTGCTGAAAGCAAAGCGATCGAGCAATTGCTGGGTTCGGCGGCCGCTAAAGTGGCCGTAAGTTCTACCAAGTCTATGGTCGGACATTTGCTGGGCGCCGCCGGCGCCGTCGAGGCGATATTCTCGATCTTGGCGCTTCGTGATCAAGTGGCTCCCCCCACCATAAATCTAGAAGAGCCTGATGAGGGCTGTAACCTCAATTACGTCGCCAATATTTCTCAGCCCCGAAAGATTGCTTGTGTGCTGTCCAATTCCTTCGGTTTTGGTGGTACTAATGGCAGCCTACTGTTCGGCAATTTGCAAAATTAATGGCAAATAATGCAGTTCTAAGCTTAGTAAATGGTCAGTTTTGCGATCTGGTTTCAGCCAGTAATCGCGGTTTAGCGTATGGTGATGGTGTATTTGAGACGATTCTTGTTCGTGCTTGCCAGCCATTATGGCTAGATGACCACCTTGCTAGGCTTGCCAGCGGAGCCGGACAGCTAAATATATCCTGCGACATTTCACAAATAAGGCGAGACTGTTCGCTGCTATTAGCTGATCTAAATACTAGTGCGGCTGTTTTGAAGGTAGTGCTCACACGCGGGGCTGTTGCGCGCGGTTATACGCCTTATGCTGCAGAGTCTGATCGTATCCTCAGCCTGTCTGCTTACACGCAAAGTTGTCAATCATGGGATGACGGTATAGCGTTGGGGCTTTGCCAGACCCAGCTTTCCGCTCAGAAGCGTTTAGCGGGGATTAAGCATTTAAATCGTTTAGAGCAAGTGCTAGCAGCAGAAGAGCTCCATAGGCGCGGCTATCATGAAGGCTTGATGATGCAGGACGGGTTAATTATTGAGGGCAGTCGCAGCAATGTTTTTTTAGTTCTTGACGGCAAGTTGTTCACGCCGTCTTTGAGCCGCTGTGGGGTCGACGGTGTTATGCGTCAGCATGTATTGGCGCGTGCAAATCAATTAGGAATTAGCATTAATATTAAAGAGTTTGGCGTTTCCTTATTGCAGCGCGCCGACGAGGTGTTTGTTTGTAATAGTGTTTTCGGAATTTGGCCGGTTAGTAAAGTTGAGTGCATGCATAAGCAGATTGGGCCGGTAAGCCGCCTATTCCAGCGGGAGTTCCACAGCTATTTCTATGTTTAAATTATTTAAGGCCGCTTTAGCGTTAATTGTTCCGATCATTATCACGGTCCTTGCTGGAACCTGGTACCTCGATGATTATTTAGATCGCGAGCTTCCGTTGGCTGAGCCAACTGTGGTGTTTGTCTTAGCGCCAGGTACTGGCTTTTCTACCATGGTCAACCAGTTTAAGGAGCGTGGCTGGATAGAAAACCCGCAAGTGCTCAAGCTGTATGGTCGTCTAAATCCGACTATCACGCATATTAAAGCGGGCGAATATCTATTTGAACACGGAGTGTCGCTGGCAGAGAGTTTAGAGTTATTGCGCAAGGGCGATGTTGTTCGTCATCAGCTAACCCTGCTAGAAGGGTGGACTGTGGATCAAGTGCTCTCATACTTGGCAAATCAACCCTTGCTGGAGAAGGAGGCGCTGCAGAACGACGCTAGCTTATGGCGGTCACTTAAAATTGATGAGCCGTTTTCGGTTTTACCAGAAGGTCTGTTCTTCCCGGATACCTACAATTATCATCGTGATGATTTACCGAGCAGTATTTTGCTGCGTGCTTATAAGCGTATGCAGCGTGTTTTAAAGGACGAATGGGAAGCTCGGGATGTCGGCTTACCCTACGAAAATGCATATCAAGCATTGATCATGGCCTCCATTATTGAAAAGGAGACCGGCGTGCCGGAAGAGCGCGCTGAGATCGCAGGGGTATTTGTACGCAGATTAAAACTCGGTATGCGCTTGCAAACTGACCCTACCGTGATTTATGGATTAGGCGCTGCTTACGACGGTAATTTACGGCGTTCACACTTGCGCGACGAGTCCAATATTTATAATACCTACCGTCAGGATGGTCTGCCACCAAGCCCAATTGCCTCGGCGGGACGCGAGGCAATTCACGCGGCCCTGCACCCAGCCGAAGGTTCAACAATCTTCTTTGTGGCGAAGGGCGATGGCAGTCATTATTTTTCAGTTACTCTCAAAGAACATGAGGCGGCGGTAAAGCGCTATCAACTTAGTCAGCGTCGAGCAGATTATCGCTCTGCGCCACCTGCCTCGGAGAAATAAATGAGTGAGCAAGTAAGAGGCCGTTTTATTACGGTTGAGGGTACCGAGGGCGTCGGTAAATCGACTAATATTGCCTTTATTCAAACTTTGCTTGATGACGCTAATATTCCCCACATTGTTAGTAGAGAGCCGGGCGGCACGCCCTTAGCAGAAGAAATTCGCAATGTGTTGGTGGTGCCGCGTGAAGAGGCGATGTGCGAACTCACCGAATTGTTACTGGTGTTCGCAGCGCGTGCTCAGCATTTAAAGAATCTGATAGAGCCGGCTTTAGAGCAAGGAATTTGGGTGCTATGTGATCGCTTTACCGATGCTACCTTTGCTTATCAGGGGGGCGGGCGAGGAATATCTGTAGATCTTATCAGTCAATTACAAGATCTGGTGCAGGGAGGTATGCGTCCCGACTGCACTCTGCTACTAGATGCGCCGGTTGATGTCGGTATGGCGCGGGCTGGAGCGCGGGGTGCGCTTGATCGTTTTGAACAAGAAAAGCAGGCCTTTTTTGATAAGGTCCGCGGTGCTTATTTAGACCGTGTCGAGCAAGAGCCTGGCCGCTTTGTGGTGGTGGATGCGAGTGCAGATTTAAACACCGTTCAGACCGACATAGAGCAGGCTTTAATTTCCCAAATTAATGAGTACAGCGGCGGTCGACATGGCTGAGCCGCTGGTTGCGTATTCTTGGCAAATGAGCCAGTGGCAGCATTTGCAGCAGTTAATAGAATCTGACCGTCTACCTCATGCCTTGTTATTGGTTGGGCCGGATTCGATAGGCAAGCTGCGCTTTGCCAAAGCCCTAGCGGGATATTTACTGTGTGAATCTCCCGGTCAATTGGCGGCCTGTGGTCACTGCCGGAGTTGCCATTTTCAAATAGACGCCAGTAATCCGGATTATCGTGAGATTTGTCCCGATGAAGGCAAGCGTCAGATAGGGATAGATCAAGTGCGCAGCTTGCTGCATTTTTCAGGACAACATGCGCACCGCGATAACGGTAAAAAAATCGTCGTTATTCATCCCGCAGAGGCGATGAATGTATATACCGCCAATGCACTGTTGAAAACCTTAGAAGAGCCCAATGCTGGCACAATTTTAATCTTGGTGAGTCACAGTAGTAGTCAGTTATTGCCAACAATAAGATCGCGCTGTGTTCAGCTGCGTTTTGGGGTGCCAGATACAGCGCTCGCACAATCATGGTTGCGTGATTATGTTGGCGACGGCGAGCTAAGTAAGACCTTGTTAAGAGAGGTTGGCGGCCGCCCCTTAGCGGCGCGGCAAACCTTTGATGATGACGGTTTGGCCGTTCGTCAAAGCTTCGACTCGGCGCTGACCGCACTGTTTGAAGGCCAGAAAACAGCGCTGCAAGTCGCTGAAGAGTTCCTTGATAAAGATACCCTGCAGGTGTTGGACTGGTGGTGTAGACGACTGATGGATTTATCACGTCATCAGCTGGCTTCTCATGCCTTATCGGCGGAAAGTTGGCAGAGATTTAAGACGCTGCCGCCTGCGTTGGTCATGCAAACATTGCAGCGCGGATTAGAATTGCGATCAGGGTTCAGCCGGGGTGTGGCATTAAATAAGCGCCTTGTGTTGGAAACTCTCTTTCTTGAATGGGTGGCGCTATGCCAGCGTAATGCGGCATCATAAGATAGCCTTGCTATATTGGGTAGCGTAGATGAAATTGGCTATAAGTAAATGGTTGTGAGTAAGGGGGGAATATATGAGCGGTGCGCAGGGTGCACGTAACGGTATTTTGTCTCTTACTATTAGAGATAAGGCCGTTCTTTATGCGGCGTATATGCCATTTATAGTCGACGGCGGCTTGTTTGTGCCTACTACTAAGACCTATCAAGTGGGTGATGAAGTGTTCATGCTGCTGACTTTAATGGACGAGCCAGAAAAACTCCCGATTGCAGGTAAAGTCGTATGGATAACTCCCCGCGGTGCGCAGAGCAACCGTGCGGCGGGTATTGGTGTTCAATTTATTGGTGGTGACGGCGTTGCCAATAAAAAAATCGAGTCCTATCTTGCTGGTATTCTTGAGTCAGATAAACCCACGCACACCATGTAAACCATCGCAGGCCGATTCAGACCTGTATTTAAATCACTAAATTTAAAACGGAAGCCCCATGCTTGTAGACAGCCATTGTCATCTTGATCGCATTGATCTGAAACCTTATGGTGGTGACTTAGATTTAGCCATTCAGGCGGCAACCGAGCGCGGCGTCTCGAAAATGCTGTGTATTGGTATCGACTTAAGTAATGCGCCTGCCGTGGTCGCGATCGCCGAACGATTCCCGCAAATATACGCCTCCGTGGGGGTGCACCCCCTCGATATTAGCGATGAGATCTGTTCACTGCAGACGCTGACGGAGCTGGCAGACCACCCCAAGGTCGTTGCCATCGGTGAAACGGGCTTAGATTATTATTATAGCAGTGAGCGTAAAGTCGATCAGCAGCGCAGTTTTGCCCAGCATTTGCAGGTGTCGGCTGCCTGCGGTAAGCCAACGATAGTTCATACCCGCGAGGCCCGTGAAGATACCTTGGCGATTATTGCCGAGCATGGCGACCCTCAAGTAGGTGGTGTTTTACATTGCTTTACTGAATCTTGGGAAATGGCGGAAGCCGCTATGGCAATGGGCTACTACATTTCCTTCTCCGGCATTATCACCTTTAAAAATGCCAACGAGCTTCGCGAAGTAGTTCGTCGTGTTCCCATTGAGCGCTTACTGGTCGAGACCGACTCCCCGTATCTTGCGCCGGTGCCTTACCGCGGCAAGAAAAATGAGCCTAAATATGTCGTTGAAGTGGCCGAGTGTGTTGCGGAGTTAAAGGGCTTGTCTTACCAAGATGTATTACGCCACACCACCCAAAACTTTGAGTGTCTGTTTCCATTAGCAAAATGATCCCACGCTAGGATAACCAGTCCTTTACGCCCTAGGAGATAGTGCATTGAGCACAGAAGATTTATTAATCACCCCGTTAAATGCGCTCCATCGCGAGCTTTCTGCAAAAATGGTGCCCTTTGCGGGCTACGATATGCCAGTGCAATACCCATTGGGTGTGCTTAAAGAACACTTGCATGTGCGCGCTGCAGCGGGTTTGTTTGACGTGTCCCACATGGGTCAAATTCGGGTGAGTGGCGAAAATGTCGCTGCTGAATTAGAAAAACTAATGCCGCAGGATGTCTTGGGTCTGCCCCTTAATCGGCAGCGCTATGGCCTGCTGACGAATGAGCAGGGCGGCATTCTAGATGATTTGATGTTTGCCAATTGTGGCGATTACTTTCTTTTAATTGTGAATGCTGCCTGCAAACATCAAGATTTTGAGTGGCTGCGCAAACATTTACCGACCAGTGTCAACATGCAGATGCTCGAGGATCAGGGCTTGCTGGCATTGCAGGGACCGAAGGCGCGCCAGGTATTATCGCGCTTAGCGGCTGAGACCGCGGCGATGGTGTTTATGGATACTGCACACTGCGCGATTGACGGTATTGAGTGTTGGCTAAGTTGCTCAGGCTACACTGGCGAAGACGGATTTGAAATTTCTGTGGCGCCGGAAAAGGCCGACGCGCTAGCGCGCATTCTGCTGGCTCAATCCGAAGTCGAATTTATTGGCCTGGGCGCAAGAGATTCACTGCGGCTAGAGGCCGGCTTGTGTCTTTACGGACACGACATGAATGACACCATCAGTCCTATTAGAGCTAATTTGCTGTGGTCTATTTCAAAAGCTCGGCGACCGGATGGCGCGCGCAGCGGCGGTTATCCTGGAGCAGAAGTCATCGCTAAGGAGTTAAAAGACGGCGTAGCAGAAAAACGGGTCCTGATTGACGTGGAGGGCAGGGCGCCGGTGCGCGAAGGCGCCGATATTGTCACCGCCAGTGGTGATATTGTCGGGCGGGTGAGCAGTGGCGGTTTTGGTCCCAGTGTTGGACGGCCAATTGTTATGGCCTATGTGTCGACTGCGACGCTTAAAGCACAGCAGCCGTTATTTGCCAGTGTGCGGGGCAAACAATTGCCGGTGATGTTTAGGCCTTCACCTTTTGTGGGGCAGCGCTATTATCGCGGTTAGCCATTGTGAGGGAGGTGCTGTGAGTAAACCTTTTACAACATCGATTATCGAAGGGTTTTATGGGCGTCAGTGGACTTGGGCGCAGCGGTTCAGCTTGCCGGCTCTAGTTGCGAAATGGCGGTACAGCAGCTACATCTACGCGCCAAAGGGCGACGCCAGCTTAAGGAATAACTGGTCGCAACCTTTTGAGGCAAGTCATAGAGTTAATTTAGAGACCCTTGGCGCAAGCTGCCATGCGTCTGGTTTAAACTGGGGTTTGGGTTTGTCTCCCGTCGGTTTGCAGGCAAGTTACGGCGCGAGTGAAAAGCAGTTATTGAAATGTAAAGTTAAGGAAATTCAAGAGCTTAATCCAGATATTTTATGGATTTTATTTGATGACCTGCCGGCGGGAAACCCGCAGTTAGCGCAGAATCAAATTTCCGTGGTTAACGATGTTAAGCAGCAATTGCCCGGTGTTCAGCTGGCAATGTGCCCAAGCTATTACAGTTTTGATCCGATACTTGAAGAGTTGTTTGGTAAGTGCCCGGACCATTACTTTAGTGATCTGAATGCCGGGCTTACTCAGGATGTTGACCTGCTGTGGACGGGTAATAAAGTTATCAGTGACGGCTATACTGGCGATGATTGCCAGCGCGCAGCAGAGTTACTGGGTAGAAAACCCCTGATTTGGGATAACTATCCTGTCAATGATGGCCGTAAAACCAGCCGTTTTCTGCATTTGGCGCCGTTTACTGGTCGGTCGCCAGAGATGGCTCAGTGGTGTCGCGGTCACGCCGCTAATCCCATGAATCAATTTCATTTATCCATGTTAGTCTTGCCAGCGCTGGGAGCCGTCTATACTAGCGGGGCCAGCTACAATCCTGATGAGGTGTTTAAGGCTGCGATTGCTGGATTGCCGGTGCAGTTGAGGGTGTTAATATTGCGAGATGCATTACTCTTTCAAGAAAAAGGCCTAGACGGCATCACTGCAGAAGAGAAGGCTGAGCTGATAAATAGTTACCGTAAAATAGCCCATCCTCTGGCCGCTGAAGTTTGCGATTGGATAGGTGAGGGCTATTGTTTTGACCCCGCTTGTTTGACTGATTAAATGGCGGAGGTGCTTGCCAATATTTTGCTAATACGGTAGTTTTAGCACCCAATGTTTACATGGTAAACATAAAAGTATGGCAAATACCGCCGCCACAACTCAATTTGAGGAAAAAAAATGATTTATCAAGGCAAGGCGTTAACTGCAAAGTACCTGGAAGAAGGCATTGCGGAACTCTGTTTCGACCTAGAGGGCGACTCAGTCAACAAATTTAATCGCGTTACTCTGCAAGAGTTAGGCGAAGCGACGGCAGCGTTAGCTGCTGAAACCAGTCTGAAGGGCGTGCTTGTTACCAGCGCTAAATCAGTATTTATTGTTGGCGCGGATATCACCGAGTTCACCGAACTCTTTAAGCTACCAGACGCTGAGATTCGCGAGTGGACCTCTAAGGCAAACGACATCTTTAATGCATTTGAAGATTTACCAGTGCCGACTGTGGTGGCAATTAATGGCGTCGCCTTGGGCGGCGGTTTTGAACTGTGCTTGGCTTGTGATTTCAGAGTCATGTCAACTGCAGCGATAGTGGGCTTGCCTGAAGTGAAGCTGGGGATTAATCCAGGTTTTGGTGGCACAGTAAGATTGCCGCGGGTTATCGGTTGCGATAACGCCATGATGTGGGTGGCAACCGGTCAGCAACAAAAGCCTGACGCAGCGCTTAAAGATGGTGGTGTAGACGCCGTCGTTGCGCCGGAGGCACTTGTTGACGCGTCTTTAGATTTGCTTAAAAACGTCATTGCGGGTGATTTTGATTACCAAGCACGCAGAACTGAGAAAACCTCGCCTGTTAAATTGAATGATATTGAGCGCATGATGTCATTCACCACAGGTAAAGCCATGGTTGCACAGCAGGCCGGACGTCATATGCCTGCGCCACTTACGGCGGCTAAATCAATGGAGCGCAGTGCCGGTTTGAATCGGGCCGAAGCCATTGAGGTTGAGATAGATCATTTTATTAAATTGGTACGTACGCCCCAGGCTAGCGCCCTTGTTGGGCTGTTTTTGAGTGAGCAATCGGTGAGTAAAGCCGCTCGCGGTTTCGCCAAAACCGGTGGTGATATCAAACAAGCTGCAGTCTTGGGTGCGGGTATTATGGGCGGTGGTATTGCTTACCAGTCGGCCTATAAAGGCACGCCTATTCTGATGAAGGATATCGCTGATGCTGGTCTTGCACTTGGGATGAAGGAGGCGGGTAAATTACTTGCCAAGCGCGTGTCTCGCGGTCGCATGACGGCCGATAAAATGTCAGCCGTGTTAGGCAGTATCCGACCATCGCTTAATTACGACGGTTTTGATAAAGCCGATGTGATTGTTGAAGCGGTAGTAGAGAACGCCAAGGTTAAGCAAGCGGTTCTCTCTGAGACTGAAAAGCACATCAGTAAAGACGCTGTGCTGGCCTCTAATACCTCAACAATTTCTATTACTCACCTTGCTGAAGCGCTCGAGAGACCAGAGAACTTCTGCGGCATGCACTTTTTTAACCCAGTGCATGCGATGCCTCTAGTTGAGGTTATTCGCGGTGAGAAGACGAGCGATCTAACTATTGCAAAAGTGGTCAAATACGCTTTGCAGATGGGTAAAACGCCGATTGTTGTTAATGATTGCCCTGGCTTTTACGTAAACCGTGTGTTGTTTCCGTATTTCGCCGGTTTTGACATGCTGATACGCGATGGTGGTGATTTCCGTAAGATCGACAAAGTGATGGAAGGTTTCGGTATGCCAATGGGGCCTGCTTACCTGATGGACGTTGTTGGTATTGACACCGGTTATCACGCAGCAGAGGTGATGGCGGCAGGTTTTCCAGACAGAATGCGTCACGAATTTACCGGCATTTCTCAGCTAATGTTTGAAGCCAAGCGTTATGGCCAGAAAAACGGTATTGGTTTTTATCGCTATGAGGAAGATGCCAAGGGCAAGCCTAAGAAATGCGAAGATGAAGCTGCGCTAGCGATGGCCGAATCCGCCAAGCAAGCATCTGTTGAATTATCCGACGATGATATTGTTGCGAGAATGATGATTCCTATGTGCATTGAAACGGTTCGCTGTCTTGATGAAAACATCGTGCGCGACCCTGCTGATGCAGATATGGGCTTGATTATGGGTATCGGTTTCCCAGTATTCCGTGGCGGTGCGCTGCGCTATATCGATCAAATGGGTGTGAAAGCCTTTTGTGAGATGGCAGATCAGTACGCGGATCTTGGGCCGCTATACCACCCAACAGAAAGCCTCCGTCAAATGGCGGCTAATGGCGAATCATTCTTTAAATAATCGGGCGGAGATATAACCATGACATACAAAGCAAATGATGTAGTAATCGTCGATTGCGCCCGTACTCCTATGGCGCGCTCAAAAAATGGCGTGTTTAGAAATGTGCGAGCGGAGAATATGTCGGCATCTTTGATCGACAGTTTGTTGGCGCGTAACCCCGGTATTGATCCGGCTCTTTTTGAAGATGTGATTTGGGGCTGTGTAAACCAGACCAATGAACAGGGCTGGAACATTGCGCGGATGATCTCAGTAATGACTAAACTTCCCCATGAAGTTGCTGGTCAGACTGTTAGCCGGTTGTGCGGCTCGTCAATGTCGGCTCTGCATACTGCGGCGCAGGCAATTATGAGCGGTTATGGCGATACCTTTATGGTTGGCGGTGTTGAGCATATGGGACATTTAGCTATGAGCCACGGCGTTGACCCTAATCCGCAAGCCAGTAAATACGTTGCTCGCGCTGCCGGCATGATGGGGATGACTGCAGAAGCCCTGGCGATGATGCACGGTATTGGTCGTGAGCAGCAGGATCAATTTGGCATGCGCTCTCATCTATTAGCGGCTGATGCACGGGCCAATGGTCGCTTTGATAAGGAAATCATTGCCATTGAAGGTCATGGCGAAGATGGTCGTAAACTATTGATCAAAGCTGATACCACAATCCGTCCGGAAACGACGCTTGAAAGTCTGGCGCAATTGCGTCCGGCCTTCGATCCGCGTAATGGCACCGTGACTGCTGGTACTAGCTCGCAGATTGCTGATGGCGCCTCGGCCATGATCATGATGTCTGGTCAGCGGGCAATGGACTTAGGTCTAACGCCACGTGCGAAAGTGGTCGGTATGGCAGTGGCGGGTGTTGATCCATCCATTATGGGTTACGGTCCTGTGCCGGCAACGCATAAGGCTTTAAAGCGTCTTGGCATGAGCATGGACGACATAGAAACCGTCGAGCTAAACGAAGCTTTTGCAGCGCAGGCATTGCCAGTGCTTAAAGATCTTAAGTTGCTAGACAAGATGGAAGATAAAGTAAATCTTAATGGCGGTGCTATAGCGCTTGGCCATCCGTTTGGTTGCTCTGGAACCCGGATTGTCACTACGCTTATTAACGTGATGGAACAGCGTGACACCTCTGTAGGTCTGGCTACCATGTGTATTGGTATGGGGCAGGGCATTAGTACAATTATTGAGCGGGTATAACCCGTCTTTAAAGGCCGCTATTGTATGAATTTCATGCAATAGTAGTGTTTAGAGATAATTGTTTGCAGGTCTGCTTGATCGCGCTCATGGCCTGTGGCACAATCTCGTTCCTCGCGCAGTCATGCTGCGCGATTTCATTTGTAAACCGTGATAATTCAATACCTTAAGACGGTTTTACAGGTGTGCGGATGTGGTGAAATTGGTATACACGCCAGATTTAGGTTCTGGTGCCGCAAGGCGTGAGAGTTCGAGTCTCTCCATCCGCACCATTTCATAGAATTCTTTTAAGTGGCCACTCTATTTATGATTGTGGCCATTTATGTTTAACAGCCCTGTTTTGAGGACCCCCCATGCAAGTCTCAGTTGAAACGACTTCTGGCCTAGAGCGTCGCCTGATTGTCGGCGTCCCCGCTGCACGCATTGAAAGTGCAGTTGATTCACGCCTGCAAAATGCTGCCCGCACTGTCAAGTTAGACGGCTTCCGCCCCGGTAAAGTACCTATGCGCGTTGTTCGCCAGCGTTTCGGCGAGTCTGTGCGTATGGAAGTGCTCGGCGAGGTTATGAACGAAAGCTTTTACGAGGCTATCCAGCAACAGGGCTTAAAGCCTGCTGGTCGTCCGAATATTGAGCCTAAAAGTTTAGAGCCAGGTAAAGACATTGAGTTTGTGGCAACGTTTGAAGTTTTCCCCGACGTGGAAGCCAAAGATTACAGTTCAATAGAAGTTAAAAAGCCAGTGACAAAAATTACTGCTGCCGATGTCGACAAGATGATTGAAAATCTCCGTCAGCAACGTGCGGACTGGCAGCCAACTGATCGCGCTGCGGTTAGCGGTGATAAAGCCAATATTGATTATCTTGGTACCAAAGATGGTGTCGAGTTTGATGGTGGCAAGGCTGATGGTAGTGATCTAGAGCTTGGTTCTGGGAGTATGATTCCTGGATTCGAAGACGGTATAGTTGGTATGAGTGCTGGTGAAGAGAAAGTGCTGTCATTGTCTTTCCCTGATGATTACCACAGCGAAGATCTTAAAGGTGCCGCGGTTGAATTCAAGATTACCTTGAATAGCGTTACTGAGAAAAAGCTTCCAGAAATGGACGAGACACTGTTTGAAGCCTTTGGCGTTAAAGAGGGTGGCGAAGAAGCATTTCGCGCAGAAGTTGAAAAAAATATGGCTAGGGAGTTGAAAAACGCCACTAAGTCCCGCATTAAGAATCAAGTGATGGAAGGTGTGCTTGCCGTCCATGCTGACTTACAGGTACCAAAAGCTTTGGTATTACAAGAAATTGAAGCGTTGCGTAATCAGCAAATGCAGCAATTTGGTGCAATGGCAGAAAAATTGAATGCCGCTGACATCCTGCCTGATGAGTTGTTCCGAGAAAATGCTGAGCGTCGCGTTAAGCTGGGCTTGGTCTTAAATGAACTGATTAGCGTAGAAGGTATAAAGGCTGAAGAAGTGAAGGTGCGTGCTGCTTTGGAAGAGATGGCGGCAAGCTATGAAGATAAAGAAGAAATCATAAATTGGTATATGAGCACCCCAGAACAGCTTCAACAAATCGAAGGTATGGTTATTGAAGAAGAAGTTGTTGAAAAATTGCTTGAAAAATCGAAGGTTAGCGAAGAAACTTTAAGCTACGAAGAGGTTATGTCGCCACCAGCGAAAGAGGCAGAAGAATCCTAATCTGAAAAGGGCACTCTGTTTTTTCCGGTCAAGCGACTGAACGTAAGTTCCGTCGCTTGATTTTTTTCTGCTGGCCGTAAATTTAACGCACTAATTACGTACGGAAGAGTATTCAATATGTCCCGCAATTCGTTCGATGGTATGAGCAATAATTCTGTAACCAATCTAGGTCTAGTGCCGATGGTTGTAGAGCAAACCGCACGTGGTGAGCGTTCCTACGACATCTACTCCCGCCTGCTTAAAGAGCGCGTTATCTTTTGTGTAGGACAAGTTGAAGACCATATGGCCAATCTTATCGTGGCCCAGCTGCTTTTCCTTGAATCTGAAAATCCTGATAAAGATATCCATCTTTATATTAACTCGCCAGGTGGATCTGTTACCGCCGGCTTGTCTATTTATGACACCATGAAGTTTATTAAGCCCGACGTGAGCACAATGTGCATTGGACAAGCTGCTAGCATGGGTGCTTTTTTGTTAAGTGGTGGTGCTAAAGGCAAGCGCTTTATTGTGCCAAATGCCCGCACCATGATTCATCAGCCTAGTGGCGGAGCCCAAGGGCAGGCGACAGATATTGATATTCAAGCTCGCGAGATCTTGATTATCCGTGAAAAACTCAATCACCTAATGGCTGAACACACTGGCCAGACTTACGAAACCATCGCGCACGATACTGAGCGTGATAACTTCATGAATGCGCAGCAATCTTGTGATTACGGCTTGGTGGATGAAGTTCTCACGTCTCGCTCATAGCGAATGTGGCGGCACTATTCGGATCGAGGTTTGAGTAGTGCGAACTTGCAAAATTGAGAAAAAAGCGTCATCTTTAATGCAGGGTGCCCCTATAATCCCGCAAAATCAGAACAAGGTAGGTATGAATGAGTAGTAAAGACGGCACAGATGACAACGGCAAACTGCTGTACTGTTCCTTCTGTGGTAAAAGCCAGCACGAAGTCCGCAAATTAATAGCCGGGCCGTCTGTCTTCATCTGTGATGAGTGTGTCGATCTTTGTAATGACATCATTCGGGAAGAAGTTCAGGAAGCAGCGAGTGAGGCTGGTCGCGATAAGCTGCCCACGCCACAGGAGCTTAATAGCACGCTAGATCAATATGTTATAGGACAGGCCCGCGCCAAGAAAGTATTGGCTGTGGCTGTTTATAATCATTACAAGCGCTTGCGTTATGGCGATAAGCACAAAGACGATGTAGAGCTGGGCAAAAGTAATATTTTGCTGATAGGACCAACAGGTAGTGGTAAAACGCTGCTTGCAGAAACTTTGGCGCGTTTGCTCGACGTACCGTTCACTATTGCCGATGCGACAACATTAACCGAAGCCGGTTACGTTGGTGAAGATGTTGAAAATATCATTCAAAAGCTGTTGCAGAAATGTGATTACGACGTTGAAAAAGCCCAGATGGGTATTGTCTATATCGATGAGATCGACAAGATCTCGCGGAAGTCTGACAACCCCTCAATTACCCGTGATGTATCCGGCGAGGGTGTTCAGCAAGCACTTCTTAAACTAATAGAGGGTACGGTTGCGTCAGTGCCGCCACAAGGTGGGCGCAAGCATCCACAGCAAGAATTTTTGCAGGTAGATACCTCAAATATACTGTTTATTTGTGGCGGCGCGTTTGCTGGCCTAGATCGCGTTATACGTGATCGTTCAGAGAAGGGCGGTATTGGGTTCGGTGCTGAAATCAAAACTAAGGATGAGGCGCGTAATGTTGGTGAAATCCTTGCTGATGTTCAGCCCGATGACTTGGTTCGTTACGGCCTGATCCCTGAATTTGTTGGTCGCCTGCCGGTCATAGCAACACTTGAGGAGTTAGATGTAGACGCCCTGGTGAGCATTTTGACCGAGCCTAGAAATGCATTGACCAAGCAGTACGCTAAATTATTTGATATGGAAGGTGTAGAGGTTGATTTCCGTGACGATGGTTTGCGGTCCGTGGCAGAGAAGGCCATGACGCGTAAGTCTGGTGCACGGGGCCTCCGCTCGATTCTTGAGTCGGTACTCCTCGATACAATGTATGATCTGCCATCAATGGATAACGTGAGTAAGGTCGTTATTGATGCGTCGGTTATCAAAGGTGATTCCGCGCCAATATTGGTTTATCACAACAGTGAGCAGCGTAAAGCGGCTCCAAAAGAGTAAACCCCGCTAAATATAACGCTGCGAGAAGCTTCTTTTCGCAGCGTTCGTCTTTTTTGTTAGTTTCTTTACAAGTCAAGTCTTGTTTTTAACACTGCAAATCCCCATCTTAGAACTAAGCTGTCTTTATAGTTGGCGAAGGTCCGCTGCAAGTGGATTGGGCCAGATTAATCAAGAGGAAAAGTAATGGCTGACAAACACGAAATACTGGAATTGCCACTGCTTCCTTTGCGCGACGTGGTGGTTTATCCCCATATGGTCATTCCCTTGTTCGTAGGGCGGGATAAATCTATTCGAGCGCTCGAGCTGGCCATGGCCAGTAATAAGGAAATTGTGCTTGCCGCGCAGCGCAACCCGGATCTGGATGAGCCGGGCACCGATGATCTTTACGATATTGGTACCGTCGCAAATATTTTACAGTTACTAAAATTGCCTGATGGCACAGTTAAGGTATTGGTGGAAGGTAGCTACCGCGCCCAACTCAATGCGGTAACGGCTGAAGAGGACTATTTTAGTGCTGAAATCACTGCTTTAGAGGGTGAGCGCATTGCTGCCGATGAGTCAGAGGTTATGCTTCGCTCGGCAATTTCGCAGTTTGAGAAGTATATTAATTTAAGTAAAAAGATTCCTGCCGAAGTTCTTACCTCTCTATCGGGTATTGATGATCCCGGCCGTCTTGGCGATACCATCGCCGCTCACATGACAATGGAGTTAGAGCAGAAGCAAGCTGTTCTTGAAATGGCAAATGAGCGCGAGCGGCTGGAACACCTGATGGGACTGATGGAAGGTGAGATAGACCTTTTTCAGGTTGAGAAGCGGATTCGCGGTCGTGTTAAAAAACAGATGGAAAAGAGTCAGCGTGAGTACTATCTGAATGAGCAAATGAAAGCAATTCAACGCGAGCTCGGAGAGTCTGAAGAGGGCATGAACGAGCTGGAAGAACTTGAAAGCCGAGTTCAGAAAGCGGGAATGAGCAAAGAGGCGCTCGAAAAGGCTAAAGCTGAATTGGCCAAACTTAAAATGATGTCACCAATGTCTGCTGAGGCGTCGGTGGTTCGCGGTTATATCGATTGGTTGGTGAATATTCCCTGGCAAAAACGGTCGCGTATCAAACATGATCTTAAACAGGCTAAAGAAATTTTAGATGAAGATCATTATGGTCTTGAAGAGGTTAAAGATCGCATTCTGGAATACCTCGCAGTACAAAAACGGGTCAAGAAAGTAAAAGGACCGGTGCTATGCCTGGTTGGCCCTCCGGGTGTGGGTAAGACTTCCCTGGGTGAATCTATTGCTCGTGCCACCAATCGTAAATTTGTGCGTATGGCATTAGGTGGGGTGCGTGATGAGGCCGAGATTCGCGGACATCGCAGAACCTACATAGGCTCTATGCCCGGTAAGGTCGTTCAAAAAATGTCAAAAACAGGGGTCAAAAACCCTCTGTTTTTGTTAGATGAAATAGATAAAATGGGCATGGATCACCGCGGCGATCCCGCCTCGGCGTTGCTGGAGGTTTTAGATCCTGAGCAGAACCATTCCTTCAATGATCACTACCTTGAAGTTGATTATGATCTATCAGATACCATGTTTATTTGCACGTCGAACTCTCTTAATATTCCGCCGGCATTAATGGATCGAATGGAAGTTATTCGTATTCCTGGTTATACCGAAGATGAGAAAATTAATATAGCTCGCCGTTATCTCATACCCAAGCAATTGAAGAACAATGGCTTGAAAGTGACTGAGGCTGAGATCAATGATGAGGCTCTTCAAGATATAGTGCGGTATTTCACCCGTGAAGCGGGTGTGCGTGGTTTAGAGCGTCAAGTGGCGAAGGTTTGTCGTAAGGTCGTTAAAAATGTCGCTTTGAACGGAGACAGCGGTATTGTTTCTATTACTAGCGTTAATTTGGAAGACTATCTGGGTGTGCGGAGATATACCTTCGGCAAGGCCGAAGAAGAAAATAAGGTCGGTCAAGTGACGGGCTTAGCTTGGACGCAGGTAGGCGGCGAACTCCTCACCATTGAAGCGGTGTCGGTAGTCGGTAAGGGGCGTCACATCAAGACCGGCTCTTTGGGCGATGTGATGCAGGAGTCGATTCAAGCGGCGACTACAGTCGTTAGAAGCCGCTCTAAGCGCTTAGGCATTCCCGCTCGCTATCATGATACCCACGATATCCATATCCATATGCCAGAAGGTGCAACCCCAAAAGACGGGCCTTCTGCAGGCGTTGGAATGTGCACGGCCTTGGTTTCGGTGATAACGGGTATTCCGGTTCGCTCGGATGTGGCTATGACAGGTGAAATTACGCTGCGTGGACAGGTACTAGCCATTGGTGGTTTAAAAGAAAAACTGCTTGCGGCTCACCGTGGCGGCATAAAAACCGTTATAATCCCTATGGAAAACGAAAGGGACCTGAAAGAGATTCCGGAAAACATAATAGCCGACTTAGAAATTTGTCCAGTTAAGTGGATTGATGAAGTTCTGGATATCGCGCTGGAAAGTCTTCCCGAAGAAATTTCAGAAGAAGCCTATCTTGCTGGTATCGACGACAGTCATAAAAACGTAGACGGAAACGGTGGTATTCTCGGAGAATCGCGGGCAAACGCCCACTAAGACGCAGAGATACCTTGACCATATACGGCGCAGTTGGTATAAATCCCACTCCTTACGCAGTCGGTTTTTTTAGCCCTGCGTATTTTTGTGACGGTCACCAGTCAGTTAATGCATAAATATTTTTTATAACAATTTGAAGGGGAAGAATAAGTGAATAAATCTGAGCTAATCGACGCTATTGCAGAATCTGCGGATTTGTCTAAAGCAGCGGCAGGACGTGCACTTGATGCGGCCGTAGAAGCTATAACTAATGCACTGAAATCAGATGATTCAGTTTCTTTGGTTGGTTTTGGTACTTTTAGTGTTAAAGATCGTGCCGCGCGCACTGGTCGCAATCCACAAACTGGCGCACCAATTGAAATTTCAGCTGCTAAAATTCCAAGCTTTAAAGCCGGTAAGGCGCTGAAGGATGCCTGCAACTAAGGTATAGACTGTCATTCCCGCTCATGCGGGAGGCCGTAGGGGTAAAACCTCTTACAGAAGGCGCATCGAGAGGTGCGCTTTTTTTTTGATTCAGAATCAGGTTTAGCATCAATGCTACGAAATATTCGCAATAATATCCAAGGAACAGGGGCGAAAGTTATCATCGCGATAATTATAGTGCCGTTTGCACTATTCGGGATCGATAGCTTATTTAATAGCTCGGCGCCATCAGCGGCGGCGGTCGTTAACGGTGAAAAGATTTCGGCGGCTGAATTACAGCAGGCGATTACCCTGCAAAAGCGGCGTTTATTAAGCATGATGGGGGATCAAATCGACCCAAGCATGCTAGATGATGCAATGCTTCGGAAACCGGCCCTTAATACCCTGATCAAGCAGCAGTTACTGCTTCAGGCGGCCAAAGACGAAAATATTGAAATTTCAACTGCGCAGCTTAATGCCACGATTGCGGCAATGCCTCAATTTCATGAGGATGGTCGCTTTTCCCAAGAGCGCTATCAGCAGGTACTTCGCTTGCAAGGGTATAACGGTAGCTTTTTTAAACAGCTACTGGCCTCGGATTTAGTAATCCAGCAATTGTCAACGGCGGTGGTTGGTTCGGCGTTTATTACTGATGCTGAATTAGCTCGGTCTGTGGGCTTGTTGCATGAATCACGTGATTTTCACTTTATAAATTTGCCGCTCGCCACGTATACCCAAAATATCAGTGTCAGTGATGAGGAAATTTCGGGGTATTACGCAGCCAATACTGAGTCATTTTTAAGTGATGAGGAGGTTCGGTTTTCTTATATTGAACTGACTGAGGCACAATTTTACGAGCCCGTATCAGAAGATCAAGTACAGGCAGAGTATCAGCGTTTAGTGAATACCAGCAACGCCCAGGCTGAGCGCGAAGCTGCGCATATTTTGATTGATATTACTGATGATCGCAGTCGCGAGACTGCCTTGGCAGAGCTCCAAAAAATTCGAGCCGATATTGTCGCTGGGGCTAACTTTGGCGATCAGGCAAAGAAATACTCAGTGGATGCTGGATCTGCAACGAGTGATGGATTGCTAGGATTTACTAGCGGCGACAGTTTCCCTATCGAGTTTGAAGAGGCTTTGGCAGATTTGACCGTGGATGAGTTATCGCCGGTGGTTGAAACCGAAGCGGGATTGCATCTCATAAAGCTGGTGAGTCTTCGTAAGCCAGAGGTTCCTAATTTTGACCGGGCGCGCCTCGAAATCACAGAGCAACTTCGCGAGCAAAAGGCGCGGCCTCGGTTAGTCGGCGCTGTCGATACTTTAAAAGACTTAGTATTTAATGCAGAAAGCCTCGCTATGCCCGCTGATGAAATGCAGTTGCAGGTTCAGCTGAGCGATTGGCGCAGTCAACAGTCTGATGAAGGCTTATTTGCCTATCCAGCGGTGAAGCAAGCGGCGTTTAACGCAGAGCTTCGTAATCAGGGTTTGAATAGCGATGTAATCGAACTTTCATCTGATCGCTATGTGGTTCTTCACATTGATGAATATAAAGCGCCAGAGCCAAAATCTTTGGAGAGCGTAAAGACCGATATTGAATTAATATTGGTTGAAAATAAGGCCGAGGCGGCAGCTGAAATACAAGCGCAATCCTTGCAGGCAGCGCTTGCCGCTGGCGGCCGAGCTGAGGATGTTGCGAAGAAGCAAGGTCTAACGTGGAATGCGATAATGGATGGTAAGCGCAGCGATATTAATATCGACGCTGCGGTCCGTAATCAGGCATTTTCAATGCCTCGGTCGCAATCCCAAACGAGTGTAAGTACGCTTCGTAAAAATAACGGCGATCGAGTTGTATTACAGCTGTTGGATATCCGCTACGGTGATATTTCAACGCTGAAAGAAAATGTTGTGCTGGAAGCCAAAAAAAATGCTTACCGTAATAAGTCATCTCAGGAGTTCTCCGCTTACTTTAATAGCTTATGGGAAAACGCCGAGATTAAAATTAATTGATTTAACGTAATCACTTCGCCGCGTATTTAACGGCGTGGTGATTACTTGGGTGAATAAAAATAATGATTTCCGCTGGAGAAAAAAGGCCTTTAACGGGCCATGTCGACGTCTGGTATTGTTTTACAGATGATCACCGTCTTGATAACCGATTAGAGCAATACGAAGCGATGTTATCGTCTGCTGAGTCACAGCAATACCAGCAGCTAATGTTTGGTGGTAATGGCAGAGATTATCTTGTCAGCCGCGCTTTATTGAGAACTGTGCTTGCAGATTACTGCAGCTTGGCCCCTGAAAAAATCAGTTTTTGCGTGAATGCTTATGGTAAGCCTGAGCTAAGCAATAGCGACGAGCAGGGAGCTATCCAATTCAATACGGCACACACTAGTGGGCTCACTGTGTGCGTCGTGACTCGAGGTAATGACATCGGTGTCGATGTTGAAAGCCGCGCGGAAAGCCGCAGCGTTCTCAATATGGCTGATGACTACTTCTCGGTTTTAGAGCTGCAAGCATTGAATAGTCGCGCTGATGATCAGCAGCTTGATTATTTTTACCGTTACTGGACGCTTAAAGAAGCTTATATAAAAGCGCGTGGAGAAGGCCTCTCTATCCCTCTGCACGATTTTTCCGTGGTATTAGACGAGCAGGGTGCCTTCACTAGTTTTGTTGGTCCAGAGGCTGATCGCTGGGACTTCAGTATCGTATGTAAAAATATTAACTACACTGCGGCAATCGCAATGGGCGGAAAAATAAATGGCATAGCTTATGCTCATAGTATTCCGCTTGGGCTCAAGGTGGAGCTGAGTGCCGATGAGGCGTTTAACCATTTCCCTGTTAGTGCGAGCGGTCCTCGCAACCGCATGAACGGATAATAAATTTGAGGACTGATGTGTGTATAAAGTATTAACTTTAAATCAAATCTCTACTATCGGTTTAGACCGTCTGCCCCCTGAAAGCTATGAAATAACCAACGAGTGTGCTGCGCCCGACGCCATTTTGCTGCGCAGTCATAAGCTCCAGGTCGATGATATTGCACCCAGTGTTAAAGCGATTGGTCGCGCGGGTGCAGGAACAAATAATATTCCCGTAGCGGCATGCACAAATCTGGGTATTCCGGTCTTTAATAGTCCGGGCGCGAACGCCAACGCGGTAAAGGAGCTAGTGATTGCTGGCTTGGCCCTGGGTTCGCGCGGTATCTTACCCGGTATTGCATATGTCAATTCTTTGGGTCATATGGATGACGCAGGCGAAATGGCCAAGTTGCTGGAAAAAGAAAAGAAACGTTTTAAAGGTAATGAACTAGCCGGTCGAACATTAGGTATTATCGGTTTGGGAGCAATTGGGTCTCTGATAGCCAACGCTGCGCTTAGCTTAAATATGCACGTTATCGGCTATGACCCGGCGCTGTCAGTTGATGCAGCTTGGCGCTTACCCAGTTCTGTAAAGAAAATGGAGAATATTAACAGCCTGTTTGCCAAGGCAGATTATATTACCCTGCACTTGCCAGTATTAGATTCTACTCGCGGCTTGGTCAATACTGATTTGCTTGCGAACTGCAAGCCTGGATGCTGTTTGTTAAATTTCGCGCGTGAAGAGATTGTGGATGTTGATGCAGTGATTGCCGCGCTTGATAAGGGCCTGCTTCGTCAGTTTATCACCGATTTTCCTGTGCCATCGTTAAACGGTCGTGACGATGTGATCTTGATGCCACATATTGGTGCCAGTACCGACGAGGCTGAAGATAACTGCGCCGTCATGGCGGCAGACCAAATTGCGGACTTTCTACAGAACGGAAATATCAAAAATTCGGTTAATTTTCCAAGTCTACAGTTAGAGCGTAGTGGTCATTGTCGACTCGCTGTCGCCAATCACAATGTTCCTAAAATTCTGGGTCGCATCTTGAGTATATTGGCTGATGCCGATATTAATATTCTCGATATGTTGAATAAAAGTCGCGATGAAATTGCGTATAACCTGATAGATTTAGATGGTGAGATTAGCGTGGAACTTCTTGCTGAATTGGCAGCATTGGAAGGTGTCATTAATGTGAGAGTTATTCATTAATTCTCGTTCTATCGCGCCGCAGTAAATACTGAACTCTGGAGAATTTTTTGTGACGACATTAAATAAAATTGAATCACTATTGCGCGATCAACGTGGTGCGCCTCCGATTGCTGATTGGCACCCTGAACTGAGCGGTGACATTGATATTGTGATAAAAGCTGATGGTCGCTGGATTCATGAGGGAGGTGAGATTAAGCGCCATAAATTGGTTAAATTGTTTGCCTCAATACTGCGCAGAGAAGAAGACGGGGAGTATTACTTACTGACACCTGTCGAAAAATGGCGCATTACGGTAGAAGATTTGCCGCTACAAATTATTGATTTTGAAGTGAATGATGTAGCGTCCGGACGTCGTATTGTGGTGAAGACCAATGTTGACACTTGGGTCGAACTTGGCAAACAGTACCCACTTAGCGTTGTTACCGATGGTGCTACACAAGAACCACAGCCGGCAGTTCAGCTCAATCATGGTCTACAGGCTAGAGTGAGTAGGCCATGTTTTTACAACTTAGTCGAGCTGGCAGAGTGTCGTAATGAGACAATGATATTGTTCGCAGGAGGGCAGGAGTTTGAGCTAGGTTCGGTTTAGCTAGTTAAATTTAATTTGGTTCGATGTAGTTTGAAGTATAAAAAAGGGCAGCGAAAGCTGCCCTTTTTAATTACATATTGGGGTAGTTGGGTCCACCCAATCCTTCTGGCGTTATCCACACAATATTCTGCGCGGGATCTTTGATGTCACAGGTTTTACAGTGGACGCAGTTCTGACTGTTAATCTGGAACTTCGGCGCCCCTGCGGCGTCCTCTACCACTTCATATACACCGGCAGGGCAGTAGCGCTGTGCCGGTTCTGCGTACATAGGTAGATTGTCCCGAATTGGCAGTTCGGGGTCTTTTAGCGTGAGATGGCAGGGCTGATTTTCCGCATGATTGGTATTAGACAGAAATACCGACGTCAGGCGATCGAAGCTTAATTTATTATCCGGTTTCGGATAGGTGATTTCCTTTGAATCGGCTGCCAGTTTCATTTGTGCGTGATCTGGGTGGTCGTCGCCTATTGTCCACGGAAGTTTACCGCCGAAAATATTGATATCGATAAACGCGTAGGCGGAACCAATTAAGTTGCCCCATTTGTGCTGTGCAGGCCCAAAGTTACGTTGCTCCTTTAATTCTTTGTATAAAGATGAACTTTCAAAGGCAGTGGCGTATTCGCTCAGCTCCGCTCCCGTTGCTTGGTTCTCACTAATTGCTTTATGCACAACTTCCGCAGCAATCATGCCTGACTTCATCGCCGTGTGACTGCCTTTGATTTTAGCGAAGTTCAAAGTGCCCGCGTCACAGCCAATTAGTAGACCGCCTGGGAAGGTCATTTTTGGTAATGACTGCAGGCCGCCTTTGGTGATGGCGCGTGCGCCATATGAAATGCGCTCGCCGCCCTCCAGATATTGAGCGATAGTAGGGTGCTTTTTAAAGCGTTGAAATTCTTCAAATGGTGATAAATAAGGATTGTCATAGCAAAGATCGGTAATGAGACCAATCGACACTTGGTTATCTTCTATATGGTAGAGGAAGCTACCGCCGAGCGCGCCGTTCTCAGCAAGGGGCCAGCCAGTGGCATGAATAACTTTACCTTCTACATGCTTGGCGGGATCTATCTTCCAAAGTTCCTTGATGCCAAGGCCGTAATGTTGAGGATCTTTACCCGCATTAAGATCGAATTTTTCCATTAGGCGCTTACCTAAGTGTCCCCGACAGCCTTCGGCAAACAGGGTGTACTTGGCGTGCAACTCCATACCCAGCATATAGCTATCTTTATGGCTGCCGTCTTCGGCAATGCCCATATCGCCTGTAACAACGCCTTTTACGCTACCATCTTCATGGAATAATACATCGGCAGCTGCGAAGCCGGGATAAATTTCAGCACCCATACCTTCTGCTTGCTCAGCCATCCAGCGACACAAGTTGCCGAGGCTAATAATATAATTGCCATCGTTGTGCATCGTTTTAGGCACAGCAAAATTGGGAACCTTAATGGCCTTTTCAGCGCTGGTCATGTAATAGATGTCGTCGCCAGTGACCGGCGTGTTCAGCGGCGCTCCTTTTTCTTTCCAATCTGGAAATAATTCATTTAGGGCTGAGGGTTCAAACACCGCACCAGACACTATGTGGGCGCCGACTTCGGAGCCTTTTTCCACTACGCAAACGCTGATATCTTTACCAGTACTTTCGCTCAACTGACGAATTTTACACGCCGCTGCCAATCCGGCTGGGCCAGCCCCAACGATTAGGACGTCAAATTCCATTGATTCGCGTTCCACAGACTTTCTCCTCTGGATGGTTTAACAGCATTGCCCCTGTTCTGGGCGATTTGTGGCTGATTTCAGAAGCCAATTATAAAACTAGAGGCTTCAAAACGCTACTTTAGGTACGGTTTTATTCGACACATAGACCTTATTTCTCCGTTTTACGTCGATAAAAAATCTTATTCTAATTAAAACTTACTAAATTGGAATACGGGCATGGCTTGTTGGATGATAACTGTTTTTCGTTAAGTGAATGTCCTACTATTATTGACCTCGGGTCTCATAAGCGTCAAAATAAGTGCGTTTTGAAAAGTGGCTTTATCCGGTTGGGATCTGTTTTCGATCCTACAGCGTAACGGTATTTAGCCAATCATTTAATTTTAAGCGCGTAATGGGGAATCCATGAAGGTTCTGGTTGCTGTCAAACGAGTAGTTGATTACAACGTAAAAGTGCGTCCGAAATCGGACGGTACTGGCGTTGATCTGAATAATGTCAAAATGGCGATAAACCCATTTTGTGAAATAGCTATAGAAGAGGCTGTACGTTTAAAGGAAAAAGGCGTCATAACGGAAATAGTTGCAGTCTCTGTTGGACCAAAAGTTTGTCAGGAACAGATCCGTACTGCACTCGCTCTGGGCGCTGATCGCGGTATTTTGGTTGAAACCGATGTGGAAATGCAACCATTGGCTATCGCCAAGTTATTGAAGGCGGTTGTTGATAAAGAAGAGCCTAGTATGGTTATTCTTGGCAAGCAGGCAATTGATGGTGATAACAACCAAACAGGCCAAATGCTTGCAGCTTTAACGGGTATGTCGCAGGGGACATTTGCGTCTGAGATTGTTGTTGAAGGCGACAGCGTCACTGTTACTCGTGAAGTCGACAGTGGCTTACAGGTTGTTAAATTGACACTGCCGGCTGTTGTAACGACAGATCTACGTTTGAATGAGCCGCGCTATGCGTCACTGCCAAACATTATGAAAGCCAAGAAGAAGCCCTTAGACACAATGACACCAGAAGAACTAGGTGTTGATGTGACTCCGCGAGTGACTACTATTAAAGTAGAGCCGCCCGCAGAACGTCAAGCCGGCGTTAAAGTCGCTGATGTTGCTGAACTTGTTGATAAGCTGAAAAACGAGGCGAAGGTGATCGGATGAGTATTTTAATTCTTGCAGAACACGATAACGTCTCTATCAAAGGCGCTACCTTGAACACAGTTACTGCTGCGAAAGCAATTGGTGGCGACATTGTTGTTCTTATTGCTGGTGAAAACTGCGGTGCTGCCGCAGAAGCGGCGGCAAAAGTTGACGGTGTCAGTAAAGTCCTTGTCGCTGACAATGCGGTATATGGTCACCAACTGGCCGAAAACGTCAGCTTGCTAGTTGCCGAACTCGGTAAAGACTACGATTACATCCTGTCGCCTGCCACGACGAACGGTAAAAATACTTTGCCGCGTGCAGCTGCCTTACTTGATGTTGCGCAGATTTCTGAGATCATTTCAGTAGAAAGTGCTGACACGTTTACGCGTCCAATCTACGCAGGTAACGTTATCGCCACTGTGCAGTCTTCAGATGCCATTAAAGTCATTACGGTTCGTGCTACTGCATTTGACCCCGTCGCGGCTGAAGGCGGAAGTGCTTCTATCGAAGTTATTGCTAGTGCACATGACGCCGGTAAATCTAGTTATGTTCGCGAAGAAGTAGCCAAGAGTGATAGACCTGAATTGACTGCGGCAAGTATTGTAGTTTCAGGTGGTCGTGGTATGCAAAATGGCGACAATTTTGCCATGTTGTATTCATTGGCGGATAAGCTTGGCGCAGCAGTCGGCGCATCACGCGCTGCGGTTGATGCTGGTTTTGCACCTAATGATATGCAGGTCGGTCAGACGGGTAAAATCGTTGCCCCTGACTTATATATTGCTGTCGGTATTTCCGGCGCTATTCAGCATTTAGCGGGTATGAAAGATTCTAAAATCATTGCCGCTATAAACAAAGACGAAGATGCGCCGATTTTCCAGGTTGCAGATTACGGTCTAGTTGCTGATTTGTTCGTCGCCGTGCCAGAGCTTAACTCAAGCCTATAAATACGTGCGTTAACATAGTGCGTAAAAAGCTCGGTTTTATAACCGAGCTTTTTTTTGCCTAATTCGTAGATATTAGTTAGATAATATCTACGTCTCATTGTCCAATTTACTCCCAATATGTACGCGTTCGTAGCGCAAGATACCAAAATACATATTTCTGGGGAAAGTATTCAACGTCGTTGCAAAATCTAAAGGAGATTCTTATGAAGAAACTGATATACGCGCTTGTGCTGTCATTGCCGCTTTCCGGTTTGAATGCTCTAGAATTAAACAATGATTCGTCGGTATTAAATTTTGTTACAGTGAAGAATGATACTGTTGCCGAGCTAATGACTTTTGACTCGCTAAGCGGGACCATCAATAAAGAAACCGGCGATGCAGAATTGAGTGTCGATCTAAATAGTATTGCGAGTGGGATTAATATTCGTAACAAACGTATGCGCGAATTTCTATTTGAGATTGATACTTTTCCAACTGCAATTTTCACCACATCTGTAAAGAAAGCAAATTTGAACGACATGGTGGTTGGTGAGCAAAAGTCTCTCGAATTGAAAGGCAAGCTCGCGCTACACGGACAAACATCGCCACTTGAATTTAACGTGATAGTTACCAAACGTGAGGATAACAGTTATCACGCTGTAACGACTTCGCCGGCCTTTATTAGTGCCAACAGTTTCGATCTTGCCCCCGGTATCGATAAGCTTCGCAGTTTGGCAGCCTTAACGAATATCGACCTTGTTGTGCCAGTGACGTTCTCGGTGGTTTTCCAGTAATAAGGTTTGCGGCGGGCTTAGTCTCGCCGCAATTTATCTGATATCCCAATAGGAGTCGGGTAATTTAATACCACAATATACGATGAAACTATAAAACTAATAATCGCAGTGGCTTGAATAAGGTGTGAAGCCTCTCTGCCGATTAATACCATTTCTACCGCCACATAAGCAATAAGCAGTGAAAACTCGCTGATCTGCCCCAGCCTAAAACCCAAATCCCATGAGAGCTTTTTGGTCTCGCTCATTCCGTGTATTAAGTAACGGAAAATAATCGGCTTCAAGGTCAGCATAAGTGTGGCAAGGAGTATTGCCGGTATCAGAATGTCACCGAGTAGGCCGAGGTCAAATCTCGCGCCAAGTGAAAAGAAGAATAGTATTAGAAAGAAGTCTCTAAGTGGCTTTAGATTGATGGCGATGTATTGTGAAATGGGACTTGTTGCCAGAGTAATTCCCGCTAGAAAAGCTCCAACCTCAGCAGACAAGCCCAAACTGTGTGCGGCCTCGCTCATACCCAGGCACCAGCCAATGGCGAGCAGGAAAATATATTCGTGGAAGCGATCGAAGCGTCTTAGCATTGGCAGAAGTACATAACGTACAGTGGCGAACGCAAATAAAACCAATATCGGTAAGGCGATTAGAGTCCTCAATAAGCTTGTGAAAGAAAATTCGCCTTGGCTCATACTGAATAGAATGAGCAGCACAAAAATGGCTATTAGATCCTGTAATAACAATAGGCCCACCATGAGTTCGCCGGTGCGACGGTGGTGAAGTGCCGTTGTTGGTAACAATTTTATGCCGATAATAGTGCTCGAGAACATCATGGCGGCGCCAATCACCAAGCTTTCAGTTCGAGTAAAACCGAAACTATATGCAAGGCCGAATCCGATCGCGGCGAACGCAAGAGAGCTTGCTAGGGCCACAATAGTGGCTTTTTTTAAGGTGCTTAAAAGGGATTTCGGCTGCATATCCAAGCCGAGCAGAAACAGCAGGAAGATAATACCGAACTCGGCGATTTCAGCGAGTAACTTAAGATCGGTTACCCAGCCAGTGCCGTAAGGCCCGATTATCGCGCCCAAGGCGATATATGCGATTAATAGCGGCTGTCTGGTATAAAGGGCAATTGACGCCAGAACCGCGGCACCGCTGAATATCATGAAAAAAGACGAAGTCAGACTGGCTTCCACGCGTTATACCTCAAACTGTGGCGTATAAATCATCATCACACAGGGGTATGTAGCGAAACAATACGGAAAATAGAAAATGCCGTCCTATAGACGGCATTTTCGGTTATATCAGGTGCTTAAACACACTTTAGCGGCGACGAAACAGGGGTAATCGCTGATCAGTACTTGGTTGATATGACTCAGAAAAATCTTGGAAGCTCGCCAGCGATTCTTCAAGATCACTGGTTTCAAGTGCAAAGCTAGTGAAACCGCAGCGACTAAGGAAATAGAGCTGGTCGCGAATAAAATCGCCAATCGCGCGCAGTTCACCTTGGTAGCCCAATTGTTCGCGCAATTCGCGGCCATATGAAAATCCGCGGCCATCAGCGAATTTTGGGAAATCGACGGCAATAAGATCAAAATCCTGTATTTCAGTAGCAAGGGCTTTTGGCGATTCATCGTTGGCAAGAAAGACCGCGACAGGGCCTAAGGCTTTGAGCGAGTCTTTATTATTTTGCCACAAGATTAAGGGCACAATGTAGCCACCCGTTTTGGGTAGATCTTCAGTATTGCGCCATACTTGCCACTCGTTTGCGCAGATTTGCTGGTCTTTAATAATCTTATGCATAGGCACGCTCCTTAAAAGGACTAATGCCAACGCGACGGAATGTGTCTAAAAAGCGTTCTTCCGGCTGGCGTAGATTTACATAGGTTTCTAATACTTTCTCAATAACATCCGGCACTTTATCTTGTGCGAAGGAGGGGCCGAGAATCGATCCAATCGTGGCATTCAGGCCTTGACTACCGCCCAGTGAGATCTGGTAAAACTCCTGGCCTTTTTTATCGACACCTAATATACCGATATTACCAATATGATGATGACCGCAAGCGTTCATGCAGCCGGAAATATTAAGTTCAATCTCACCTAGATCGTATACATAATCTATATCATCAAAGCGGCGTTGAATTGCTTCGGCAATAGGAATTGATTTCGCATTAGCCAGTGAGCAGAAGTCGCCGCCGGGGCAGCAAATAATATCGTTTAGCGTGCCAACGGTCGGGGAGGCGACTTCGAGCGCGACGAGTTCTTTCCACAAGGCAAAAAGATCGCCCTGTTGTACATCCGGAAGTACTAAGTTCTGATGATGGGTACTGCGAATTTCACCAAAACCGTAGCGCTCTGATAAGTCAGCTACCGTTTCAAATTGTTCGGCGGTAATATCTCCAGGAGCAACCCCCACGGTTTTTAGGGCAACCGTGACGATGCGGTAGCCTGACACTTTATGTTCGTGGGTATTATGCTGTAACCAGCGAGCGAAGTCGGCGCTTTCCATCGCTAATGCCTGCATGTCTTGCTGCGGCAATGCCTGGTAGCTTGGCGGTACAAAGAATGATTTGGCCCGGGCGATCTCTTCTTTAGTAAGACTAAGGTCCCCGTTTTTTATATGTGCCCATTCTTTTTCAACCTCGGCTTTAAATGCCTCAGCGCCCATAGCGCGGACTAATATTTTAATTCGAGCCTTAAACTTGTTATCGCGGCGCCCCAGCTGGTTGTACACCCGCAATATTGCTTCTAAGTATGTTAGCAAGTGTTCTGCTTCGAGTTCTTCATAAATAAGACTGCCGATCACTGGCGTTCGGCCCAGGCCGCCGCCAACAAACACTTTAAAGGTGGTATTGCCCTTGTCATTGTGAGCGATTTGCAAGCCGATATCGTGCATCATTATTGCAGCTCGATCGGACTCTGAGCCGCAGACCGCAATTTTAAATTTACGCGGCAAAAACGCGAACTCAGGATGGAAGGTCGACCATTGGCGAATAATTTCGCAGTAGGGTCGGGCGTCTTCAATCTCGTCGGCGGCAACGCCGGAAAACTGATCTGCAGTGGTGTTGCGAATGCAGTTACCGCTGGTTTGAACGGCATGCATTTCAACTTCAAGTAATTCAGCCAGGATATCGGGTACTTCTTCTAGTTTTGGCCAGTTCAGCTGTATATTTTGTCGAGTACTGATGTGCGCGTAACCTTTGTCATACTTGCGGCTAATATCCGCGAGCTTGCGCAACTGCGGCGCATTCAAGGTACCGTAGGGGACGGCAATTCGCATCATGGGTGCTAGGCGCTGCACATACAGGCCGTTTTGTAAGCGCAGTGGCAAGAATTGCTCTTCCGTAATTTTGCCGTCGAGGAAGCGCTGGGTTTGATCGCGAAACTGCGCGACTCGCTGACTGACAATCTGACGGTCAAAGTGGTCGTAAGTGTACATAGAAACCTTTTTCTTAATAGTTTTGGCGGGCAAAATCGCGATTCTGCCGCGCGCAGGTAAAAACCGGTATAGAGTCTACGCTTAATACCATCCGAGTTCACGTTTTATGATGGTAATGACTATGCATTTAAAGCGCTAACTGATTTTGTGAGTAATGCTTATACGCCATTTCGATAAAGGTAGCGCCGCGTCCAGCATTTGTACAGATAGTTGTTTTGGATTGTTATTGAACCGTATTTTACGCGTTCATAAGCCCTTAAGCAGATTATCGCCATGAATTAATGCTAACCCAGTATTCATTTCTTGCTACAATGAGCGCGAATTATATGCCGACCCTCGGCGTCTTTAACTCATATTAAGAGGCTCCTATGTCTGATCAATCCAAAGAAGAGCGTGATGATAATTTTGCCGATGTCTGCGCTACGGTTGCTATTTTTGCCTTAGTTGTCGGTACTGTGTTTTATTGGTTGAGCGGTATGCCGAGCTAGCACGCCGCGAATGTAAATAAAAAAAGCCGCTTTCGCGGCTTTTTTTATGGCTTCAGGAATAGTTAAATCAAATTATTTCAAAACAATTTGCACCACTGTGAATACGCTTGCGATAAAGAGACCAACAAAGATAATCGCAGTAATGACATAGTTTCGAAATTTTCCGTGAGTGAAGTCGCGCTCACGGTTCTTGCTGCTCTGCACCCCAAACGCCGCCGACATGACGCTACCAATCACAGCTATGAGGTTGGGCTTTTTTGCTTTATCTTCAGGTTGTTCCATTGCGTGGCCCTTTTCAATAACCAAGTCGGTTGGCGCTTAAGATGAACGCGGCGACTAGGGGTCGTAATCCAGGCTGGGCGATAACCAGCGCTCCATGACCTTCATTTCCATGCCCTTGCGTTGAGCTATCGATGTAACTTGATCCTTGCCAATACGGCCGACTGCAAAATAACGCGATTCGGGATGTGAATAATAAAAACCACTCACGGCTGCGGCAGGGTGCATCGCAAGGTGCTCGGTTAATATAATCCCCGTCTCGTTAGTGGCATCTAACAATTTAAACAGCGTTGATTTTTCAGTGTGGTCTGGACAGGCGGGGTAGCCTGGCGCCGGACGAATACCCCGATAACTTTCTTTAATAAGTTCGGTATTACTCAGCTCTTCATCTGGCGCATAGTGCCAGAATTCTTTGCGTACCCGACGATGTAAGGTCTCCGCAAAGGACTCTGCTAAACGATCTGCCAAGGCTTTCACCATAATGGAGTTGTAATCGTCGTTGGCTTTCTCATACTCTGCGGCAAGTTTGTCAGCGCCTAAACCTGTAGTAACAGCAAATCCACCAACATAGTCGTTAACACCACTGTCTTGAGGTGCAATATAATCAGCCAAGCTAATCTGGGGCTTATCGTCTGGCTTCTGAGCTTGCTGGCGAAGGTGATGAAGCATGCCAAGTTGCGCCCCAGTGTCTGGGTCTAATACGGCGATATCATCACTACCTGAGCGATGAGCCGGCCAGAAACCAATAACGCCATTGGCCTGCAGTAGCTTGTCGCCTATTAAGTGATCAAGCATCTTTTGGGCATCATCAAATAGACTGCGAGCCGCTTCACCGACAACTTCATCTTGTAAAATTTTGGGATATTTGCCCGCCAGTCCCCAGGTGATAAAGAAGGGGGTCCAGTCTATGGTGTCTCGCAATTCTTCCAGCGGGTAACTGGTGAAAGTGCGCGTACCAAGGAAAGTGGGTGTTGGAGGAGTGTACTTATCCCAGTCCCATTGGTAGCCAATATCGCAAGCAGCCTCGTAAGTATGCAGCCGTTTTTTACCTTTGTTACCTTCCCGACGCGCACGCACGCGCTCGTACTCGTCTTTTCTTTCAGCTACGAAACCAGCCTTAAGATCTTGGCTTATAAGCTGAGTTGCAACCGCAACACTGCGCGAGGCGTCCGGCACATAAACTACGGCGTCATTTTTGTACTTGGGCTCAATCTTAACCGCGGTATGGGCTTTGGATGTGGTTGCCCCGCCAATCATCAGCGGTATAGTAAAACCGAGCCGCTCCATTTCACTGGCGACGTTCACCATTTCGTCTAGCGACGGAGTAATTAGCCCGCTCAAACCAATAATATCAACATTTTCGCGTTTTGCGGCTTCCAGTATTTTGTCGCAAGACACCATTACGCCAAGGTCGATAACTTCAAAGTTATTGCATTGCAGCACTACGCCGACGATATTCTTACCGATATCGTGAACATCGCCTTTTACTGTTGCCATTAGCACTTTGCCGTTGGCTTTTGCGCCAGCGCCTTTGCCTGCTTCAATAAAGGGGTTGAGATAGGCGACAGCCTGTTTCATGACGCGGGCAGATTTTACCACCTGAGGCAAAAACATCTTGCCGTCGCCGAATAGGTCGCCAACTACATTCATGCCATCCATTAAGGCGCCTTCGATAACATCTATAGGCTTAACGGCTGCGGCGCGAGCGATCTCTGCATCTTCTTCTATATAAGTCGTAATACCTTTTACCAGGGCGTGCTCAATGCGCTTATTAACTGGCAGCTCTCGCCAGCTAAGGTCCTCTTTATTCTCTGCGACACTGCCGTCGCCCTTATATTTGGCGGCAATATTTAACAGCCGCTCAGTGCTATCGCTGCGACGGTTGAGGACGACGTCTTCAACATGGTCCTTTAACTCGCTAGGTAGGTCGTCATAGATTGCGAGCTGGGTTGCGTTAACAATACCCATATCCATGCCGGCTTTGATGGCATGGTATAAAAAGACCGAATGGATCGCTTCACGTACCGGATTGTTGCCGCGGAAGGAGAAAGAGACGTTCGATACGCCGCCAGACACCATGGCGTAGGGTAGCTCTTTTTTGATGTAGGCAGTGGCTTCAATAAAGTCGACGGCGTAATTGTTGTGCTCATCGATACCGGTCGCAACAGCAAAAATATTAGGGTCAAAGATAATGTCTTGGGGCGGAAAACCAATTTCATTAACCAAAATATCATAGCTGCGCTTACAGATATCCTTTTTACGCTTAAAGGTGTCAGCTTGACCATCTTCGTCAAAAGCCATAACCACCATGGCCGCGCCGTATTTAAGGCAGGAGAGGGCGCGCTCGCGAAACTCCTGCTCGCCTTCTTTTAACGATATTGAGTTAACAATGGGCTTGCCTTGGATGCACTTTAGACCGGCCTCAATCACATCCCACTTGGAGGAGTCGACCATAATGGGCACGCGGCAAATATCAGGCTCTGTTGCCACCAAATTAAGGAAGGTGACGATGGCATGCTTTGCATCGAGCATGCCTTCATCCATATTAATATCGATAACCTGAGCGCCGTTTTCGACCTGCTGGCGAGCAACCGCTAAGGCGGCGTCGTAATCATTTTCTAGTATTAGGCGTTTAAAAGCTGCAGATCCGGTGACGTTGCAGCGTTCACCCACATTCACAAATAAAGATTCTCGGCCGATGTGGAAGGGCTCAAGCCCTGCCAATCTGCAAACTGGTTCGCGGTTGGGCAATGGTCTTGGCGCAATATCTTCCATTGCATCGCCAATCGCTTGGATGTGGGCCGGCGTGGTGCCACAGCAGCCGCCCACCAAGTTTAGGAAACCGCGCTGGGCAAACTCCGTTAGTTCCTTGCGCATATCTTCTGGTGTTTCGTCATACTCGCCAAATTCATTGGGTAAGCCGGCGTTAAAATGACCACTGAAATAGCAATTCGATGCTTCACAAAGTTCTTCAACAAATGAACGTATCTCGCTGAATCTACGACCGCAATTGGTACCGATGATCAGAGGTTTAGCGTGCGCAATAGAGTTCCAGAACGCCGTGGGCGTTTGCCCGGACAAGGTCCGGCCACTGGTATCGGGAAAAGTCACCGAAATCATAATAGGGAGCTTTTTACCGCTGTCCTCAAAATATTGTAGTACTGCGTAGACCGCTGCTTTCGCGTTCAAGCTGTCGAAAACGGTCTCAATCATCAGGATGTCAGCACCGCCGTCGATCAGCCCGCGCGTCGCAGCATAGTAGTTTTCAACAAGTTGATCGAAATTAATATTTCTGGCGCCAGGGTCATTTACATCGGGTGAAATAGATGCGGTGCGCGGGGTCGGACCAATAACGCCTGCCACGAAACGCGGTTTGGCAGGGTTTTTGGCGGTTGCAGCGTCAGCGACTTCGCGGGCTAACTCGGCGCCAACGCGGTTTAGTTCCTCGGCGATCTCGCCCAGCTCGTAATCTCCTTGGGCGACAGCGGTGGAATTAAAGGTGTTGGTTTCGATAACATCAGCGCCAGAATCGAGATAGGCTTGGTGGATTTCACGAATAACGTCTGGCCGAGTCAGTGTTAGTAGATCGTTATTTCCTTTTAAGTCCTTGTGAAAGTCTGCGAAACGTGGCCCACGGTAATCCATTTCCTCAAGGTTATAACTTTGAATCAAGCTGCCCATTGCGCCGTCTATAATTAATATTCGGTTTTGGAGGGCTTGAGTAAGTTGGGTGATACGGGACGCGGGCTGGGTCATGGATATCCTAACGATTAAATAATTAAAGTACTAAAACGTGTCTCGGACTGTGGCCGGAAAGGGCTTCGTGGTAAACTCTACTATTCTAACAGATACACAGCCCAGCATTGAAATTGTTTGGCAAAACAGCGAGATATATAGAGGTTATTATGTCAACAGAGCAAACAGCCGTTAATGTGACGATCACAGAGACTGCCCAAGACTACCTTGCCGATCTCTTGACAAAGCAGGACGACGTGATGGGCATACGAGTGTTCATCACGCAGCCAGGTACTCCAAAAGCCGAGACTTGTATTGCCTATTGCCGCGAAGGTGATATGACCGACAGTGATGAGGTGCGCGACTACCCCAAATTCAAAGCCTTCTTTGAGGGGCGCAGTATCCCCTTCTTAGACGATGCATTTATCGATTATTCAAAGGATCGCATGGGCGGTCAGCTAACGATTAAAGCGCCGAATGCGCGCTTACCTAGAGTTGATGCAAATAGTCCATTGGAAGATCAAGTTAACTATGTGCTATACAACGAGGTAAATCCGTCGCTGGCAGCGCACGGGGGTGAAGTATCACTGCAGGAGCTCACCGACGACAACTTTGCCATCTTAAAATTCGGCGGCGGCTGTCAAGGTTGCGGCATGGTAGATGTGACGCTGAAAGAGGGTGTTGAGAAGACCTTGATTGAGAAAGTGCCGGGTTTAGCGGGCGTTAAAGATACGACCGACCACAGCAACACTGAAAATGCGTATTTTAAATAGCCTAAAGCCTTAGCGCTCGACACGTCAATGCAGCCAAGCCAAGTGTTTTTTGGCTTGGTTTTTTTAGAGAAGCACAGCATGCAATTACCCCATTCGCGCATCGATATTCAGGTGCGTTTTTCTGACCTTGATATGCTAGGTCACGTATCTAATAGCTATTACGCACAGTATTTCGATTTGGCGCGAGTGACGTTTTTTAGAAATATCGAAAAATTATACGTGCGCCGCCATGTACAGTACGTTGTCGCTAGCGTAAAAATGGATATGCTCCGGGAGATTCGCTTCGACCACAGCGTAGTAGTGGATACTTGGTGCTCAAAAAAAGGTAATAAAAGCATGACCATTGAGCATGTTATTTATGCCAATGGTCAAAAAGCGACCACCTGCCAAACTGTACTGGTAGGTTTTGACCGTGAAACTCGCAGTTCAACCGGTTTGCCAAATGATTGGCAAACAACGGACCTCAGTGGTGTCGTGCCACCGTCAATAGCGACTTAGCCTTACACCGCATGACAATAGATACACTAAGCTGCTATTGCGGTAGTGCTAAACTTTACGCAAATTGTTGTGCCCATTATTTGCGCGGCGAGCAAAAGCCACCGACGGCTGAGGCGCTTATGCGCTCTCGATTTACTGCGTTTTGTTTAAAAGATGCAGATTATTTATTGGCAAGCCTTCATAAAGAGCCTCGCGCTAAGGATAGCCGCAAAGCATTGTTACGCAGTTTTGGTGGCACCCAATGGTGCTCATTAAAAGTTATTCGATGTCAGCAAGGTATCTGCGGCCAGCAGCGCGGTGAGGTTGAATTTGCCGCTTTTTATCTAGACGGTGATACTAGCGGCCAGCTCCATGAGCGCTCGCGCTTCGTTTTTGAGGAGGGGTGCTGGTTTTATGTTGATGGTGATATTTTGCCGCCTATTTCACTGGCTAGAAACGAAGCATGCTGGTGTGGTAGCGGGCGCAAGTTAAAGAAGTGTCATCCGGAATAGGGGCGTCGAATGTCGGTCTTAAGAGTGCTTTCCTATAATGTACACAAGGGGTTTTGCTCAGCTAATCGGCAGTTTCTGCTTGGAAAAATTCGTGAGAGTATTCGTGTCGTTGATGCCGATGTGGTTTTTTTGCAGGAAGTCGTTGGCGAAAATACTCAGCATGCCTCACAGATTGATGGCTGGATTGACGAGGGCCAATTTGAATTTCTTGCCGATACGGTCTGGCCACATTTTTCCTACGGTAAAAATGCGGTGTACAACCATGGCCATCACGGCAATGCCATTCTTAGCAAATACCCCATCATCAATAGTGAGAATATTGATATCTCACTCTACCGGCGTTCTCAGCGCGGACTGCTACTTAGCCTGATACAGCCAGGTATATATGTTATTTGTGTTCATATGGGTTTGTTGGGCTGGGAGCGGCGCCAACAATTTAAACGCTTAATGGCGGTGATTGAGGAGAAAGTTCCGGCTGACGCACCACTCATCATTGCGGGTGACTTTAACGATTGGAGCGGGTCACTGCATTCACACTTTAAAAATAGCCTCAAATTGCGCGAAGCCTCAGTGCAAGCGAACGGTAAACTGGCAAAGACATTTCCTGCAAAGCGACCGGTGTTGCGCTTAGACAGAATCTATTTTCGAGGGTTTAATGCGCTAGCGGCAAAACGCTTGAGTGGCGAACCGTGGCGATCATTGTCTGACCATTGCGCTTTATATGCAGAGCTAGAAATTGAAGTTTAGCGGCGTTAAACCAAACTTTGGCCAAAGGTGGGTAGAAAAAAGCCCCTGAAGTTAGGGGCAAAAAAAACCATGCATTATGGTTGTGAAACTAGTAATTGACGCAGCCGGTCTTATAACGGATAGGGTATATGGGATAGTAATGGTCAGTCCAAAAAAAAGCGCCGGAAGGCGCTTTAGGTATTATGTTAAAATACTTACCGCTTTCGACTTGGCAAAACGTCTTTTAAGCGTTCGCGCATCGTGCGCAGCGCGGTCTCTGTTTCTTCCCAGCCAATGCAGCCATCAGTAACTGATACGCCGTAGGCGAGCTTAGACAGATCTTCAGGGATACTTTGGTTGCCAGCATTAATATTGCTCTCAATCATCAAACCGATAATGGAGTTGCTGCCTTCAATAACCTGATTGGTCACATTCTCGATGACCAGTGGCTGCAGCGAAGGTTGCTTGCTGGAGTTGGCGTGACTGGTATCAACCATAATATTTAGTGGTATGCCGGATTTATCCAATTCAGCTTCACATAATTTAATATGAACAGAATCATAGTTGGGGCCTTGGCTGCCGCCGCGTAACACAATATGGGTATAGGCATTACCGCGGGTGTGAATGACGGATACTTGCCCTTCGCCGTTAATGCCCAGAAAGCGATGGGGTTTAACCGCCGAGCCAATCGCGTTAAGTGCCACAGTTAAGCCGCCGTCAGTACCATTTTTAAAGCCGACGGCTGACGATAAACCGCTAGCCATTTCACGATGGGTTTGTGACTCAGTGGTGCGTGCGCCAATGGCCGACCATGAGATGCAGTCTTGCAGGTACTGTGGCGAAATCGGGTCTAGGGCCTCGGTAGAGGTCGGTAGACCAAGCTCGCTGATATCAAGCAGGAGTTTACGCCCAATGTGTAAACCTTCTTCAATTTTGAAGGTGTCATTGAGATAGGGGTCGTTGATTAAGCCTTTCCAGCCAACGGTGGTGCGCGGCTTTTCAAAATACACACGCATAATAATCACGAGGGTATCGCTAACTTCGTCCGCTAACACTTTTAAGCGCCGAGCATAGTCCATTGCAGCTTTAACATCATGGATAGAGCAGGGACCCACTACCACGAACATGCGATGATCTTTGCCGTCCAGTATATTTCTTACTGTTTCACGACCAAGTGAAATCACTTCTTTGGCAGCGTCGCTCATAGGCAGTGCCGCTTTTAATGCCGCAGGAGTAATAAGAATTTCCTGGGCATCAACATTTACATTTTCAATGACAGTGTTAGACATAATACTTCCGATTTCGGAGACCTATAAACTCAACTTAGCTGGCTATTCTAACGTAAAAGTATGCCAATTAAATATCCAGCACCGTCCTAGGCAGGTAAAATACCCGCAAATTCTATGGAATATCGCCCTGTGCGCCCAAATAAATTCCAAGTAAATCGTCAATTGCCTATCGCTTGGCCAATATCAGTCCTAGGAATATCAATCCTACTGAGCGTTATTTTGACTGCTGCAACAGCCCATGCAGATGGCGGTGACGATTTGCCAGTTGTTAAAATGACGCCACAGATTCGAATAGATCAACTTCAAGAGCAGAGCTTTATTGGGCGATCCTGCGAGCAACTTGCCAGCGCAGAGGCCCACACTCCCGCTGAGCAGCGCGAACTAGCGCAGCGTAAGCAAGCGTGTCTTTCCAAGTACCAACAATTTATTCCTAAAAAGGCCCTTAAATAATGGCAAAACACCGCGCCATCAATACCTTTAAACCCGCAAAAAAAATCGCCACTAAACTTAGCTCGCTGCCCATAGAGCTGAAAATTGATAGTTTGGCTGACGATGGCCGTGGGGTTGCGCGCCATGGCAATAAAGTTGTGTTTGTTGCAGATGCCTTGCCGGGCGAAACGGTGTTGGCGAAAGCATCGCGTTTACATAAGCGCTTTGATGAAGCTGAGTTACTAGAGATTATAACTGCTTCAGCGGATCGGGTGGCGCCTATTTGTGCTATTTATGATCAATGCGGAGGCTGCCAGTTACAGCACTTAAATTACCCGAGTCAGCTTGCCTATAAGCGCGCCAAGTTAGATAAAGTTATCATTGCGAATGGTGGCGCTGCCGCAAAGACGGCGATGCTGCAGGCTAGCGACACACAGTATCGTCATCGCGCACGCTTGTCGTATTACAATGGTCAACTCGGCTTTAAGACTAAGTCTAGTCACAATATTGTTGCAGTTGAACAATGCCCGCTATTAGAAAATCGCATCAATACCGCCTTGGCGCAAAACCGGAATTCGATATGCCGCTACTTCGGTGACAAGGCAAAAGGGGAGGTGTCGTTTAGCGCGGATCGCGACGGACGCGTTGGTATACATATTCAGAAAGACGGATTTGTGGATTTAAAACGCAGTGAACAGCTAGCCGCTGATATCGAGGCGCCGGCATTTTTATATAGCGTCACTGGCATCAAAGGCCCAGCTTGGCTTGGCGCAAGTTCACCGCTGTATTATCAAACGCTAGACGCGCTGGCACTGCGCTATCAACCCGGGGACTTCACTCAGGTTAATAGCGCGGTGAACAGGCAGATTATTGATCTATGTTTGGGTTGGCTGGCGCCGCAGCCTGATGAGCAAATAGCCGATTACTTTTGCGGTCTTGGTAATTTTAGCTTGGCCCTGGCAAACGCCGGGGCTCGGGTATCGGGCTTTGATTCTGGCGAAAGTATGATTAGTAGCGCTTCTCAGCAAGCCTTAGACGCGGGTCTGCCGATTGACTATTTCTGTGCGGATCTTTTTGATATAGCTGCGATCACTATCCCGGCAGGCTGTCATAAAGTCATTCTCGACCCGCCGCGCGCCGGCGCGAAAATCTTGTGTGAGCAATTGGCTGCCAATAAAGTCGTCAGCAGTATTGCCTACGTGTCCTGTGATCCGGCGACCTTGGCCCGAGATCTGGCGATTTTATCTGCAGCGGACTTTAGTATTTCACAGGCCACAATGGCCGATATGTTTCCCCATACCCACCATGTAGAAAGTGTGGTTTTCCTAGCACGCTAAAGCGCATGAGCGGGCACCTGTTAGGGATTTACTGCCGCGATATAATCATCCGCATAACGTTTGATCCCGTCTATCTTCTTATCTAAATCCTGGGTGTTGCCGTGGTAGAAGGGCCAAGGTTGGGTCAGGATATGGCTAACACCGCCGTCCTCTAAGCGACGGTAGGCATCGGGAGTGAAGGCATCTGATGGTGTTGCCATTACCGAAAACGGGCGATTTTCGCGGCCGTACTCCCTGCGATACTGCTGTATTTTGGCGATACTGGCTAAGATATCTTCGCTGGTTTGTAAGTCTGTGACCCAGCCATCGCCGATTCTCGCCGCTCGCCGCATGGCCGCGTCGCTGATGCCGCCCACCCAGATGGGGATGTAAGTGCTAGGCGCCGGATTCATTTCTAAGGGTGGGAATTGATAATGTTTACCCTGATATTCGACCATCTCACCCGTCCACAGTAGGCGCATAATTTCGATCATTTCATCAGCGCGCTTACCACGAGTGTGAAAATCTTGCTGCAGCAACTCAAACTCATCCTTTGACCAACCTACACCGATGGCGGGGATAACGCGATTGTCGGAAATAATGGCGGCAGTGCTAATCGCCTTGGCCACCAAAAACGGGTTTCGCATTGGCAGTACAAATATATTGTTGGTGAATTTCAGCTTAGTGGTAATGCTTGCCAGTGCGCCTATCATCACCCAAGGGTCTGGCCAATCGGTAAATGGCTGCCAGCGGCGCTCGCCGTTTTCAGTATAGGGATAAGGCGTGTTGAGTTTTTCTGGATTTACCACATGGTCTGAGAATGACATTGCCTCCCAGCCACAACTATCTGCAGTAATCGCCAATTTTTTTAAGTCAGCGACGCTGCTAAACGACGTCGATATAACAAAGTGCATGGTAGCGTCCTATTATTTTTATGGGCCATGGCAGCGCGCCATGATCAGTGCTTCGCTGCTAAATTGTGTTTTTCACAGATATAATTCAGTAGGCCGCTTGCGGCATTTTCAATTTGCGCAATAACCTGATCAAAGGCAGCATCATCGTCATAGTAAGGATCTGCAACCTGGGTATTGCCAGCGTGGCCACAATAATCCATCAATAGCTTTATCTCACCTTGGTAGCCAACCGGTGCCCATGCAGTCACATTGGTCAGATTCATGCGGTCCATTGCGACCACATAATCAGCCCGCTCATAGTCGCCGTCATCGATTTGTCGGGCTATTTGATTGTCAATCCGGTAGCCACGCTTTAGTGAAGCCGCCGATGATCGAGAATCCGGTGATTTGCCGATATTAAATGCGGCGGTACCGCAGGAATCGACAGTGATCAAAGTGTTTAACCCGGTGTTTTGTAGCAAGTGCTCAAATACACCTTGGGCCGCGGGCGAACGGCAGATATTACCCAGGCAAACAAAAACAACATGAATTGGCATTACAATACAGGCGATCCAAATAGCAAATTTATGCCGTTAAAATAGCACTCATACGATAATGCTACATCATCCATTTGGTGGGTTGGGTATTAAAATAAGTAATTAGCGGTGGGCCAACAGAACCACAAATTTAGGGTTGGAATCAATAATGTTACAGCGCCCAAAAAGTTTTTTGAGAATGTGGTGGTAGCCCAAATGCCGATTGCCAACCACGCATAGGCGGCCGTTTGGCGCTAAGTGTTTTAGGCTGTCGCGAAACATAGCTTGGGCAATGTGATCGCCAACATGGTGGTCCTGATGAAACGGCGGATTACACAGAATCAAATCGAATGGCTCACCGTGATAATTTGATAGGCAGTCATCGGCGTTGAAGGTGCAACTGGATTCAATGTTGGGTTTTCGTGAATTTGCCTGAACTGTTCGGCGCGCGGAATCGATGGCTAGAAAAGAGTCATCGAAGAAGTGAAGCTCGGCTTCAGGCCATATAACCTGCGCGTAAACACCTAGTAAGCCATTTCCGCAGGCTAAATCTGCGACCCGCGTTGGAGCGGCTAAGGTATCCATAGCGCGCAGCATTATGCGGCTACCTTGGTCTAGCTTGTCACGGGAAAAAACGTTAGCTCGGTTGTGCAGCGTTAAGCCTAACTCTGGAAGTTCGACGATCTTGCAGTCATCGTCAAATGCGCTAGTGTGCGACGCACTTTGCAACTCGATCAAACGGGCCTTTTTACGCGCCAAGCTGGGTCCGCTTGGGGCTAAATACTTGTTAAATGTGGCTACCACATTTTGATCAATATGGCGCGCCATTGCGGCGCCAATAAACTGCTCGGGGCGGCTGAACAGGGGTGCCAAGTGTTGCAATTGATATTGCAGCAAGGATCGCGCTTTCGGAAGTTTGTATAAAATATAATCAAAACTTCCCTGTGGTATATCACTTGCGGGAATAAATTCTGGCGCCACAAGCTGATTGCGTGCGCAGTTTTCATTCGCAGAGAGTTGGCTGATAGCGGAGTCCGCCCAAAGCGTGCAGCGGTATGTGGATAGGGCCGCAGATAAGCTACCTTGGCTGTCATTTACAATCAGAATGCGGCTGTCGGCTGCGATGTTCTGGCTAGCAAGATGCTGCAGTAAATACTCGTCTGCGGCGTCCCATGGCTGAAGTGTTTCGCGGTCTCGATGGGGGCGGCGACTAAGTTGCAGGCTAGCAAATGGCGTGTCGAACTGGGCAAGCTGCGGCATCTAAACGTCGCTTACCGGCTCAAGCAATAGGGCTTGCAACGTTAAACGTTGGCTTTGAGCAAAGCCCAAGGCGGTCTCGATGTAATTATCGATGTCACCGTATTCCTCTTCAATCGCTTTAAAAGCTTCACCCAAGTAATGAGCCTGCACAGTAAAAAGGGTGCGAATAACGTCTTGATTTACCTGGTGCATGGTTTTTTCGTACACGTAATGCACAATGCTATCCACTCTTGCCGCGGTGTAGGTGTTGGTGGCGAGATAGTCCTGCAAGATAGTTTCCTGCGGCACGCCGAGAATACTTAGCAGCAAGGCGGCGCCAAAGCCGGTTCTATCTTTGCCGGCAGTGCAGTGGAATACCTGAGGGTAGCTGTCTTCGTACAACAGCGCTTGCAGCCATTGTCGATAAATAGGCGTAAAGCGTTCAACCATTTCCCGGTTAGCTTCGATTAAAAAGTGTGCCATATCATCGGCGGTGGCATTGTCTTCTTGCAGTCGTAGGGTGATGCGCTCTATCTGCGCCGCGTCCACGGTAATAGGCAACTCCTTAACCGTGATACCGCCATTGAGGGGGAGCTTGTTGGGCGAGTCCCGGCGTTCTTCATCGGATCGGAAATCGCTGACTTGGCTGACGCCTAAACGCAAAATAAAATCTTGATCTTGCTCAGAGAGCGATGAGAGTTTGTCGGAGCGATAAACGCGGCCCCACTTAAGCTGGCGTTTGTCGGCGGTGCGATAGCCGCCTAGATCGCGGAAATTATGCATGCGGTCAAACGTCAATTTACGCGCTGCTTCCCGCTCAGATTCCGGCAGCAAGGCGGGTATGACACGAGTTTTTGCCGGTATGGAATCGGCATCCGCGTACGGTGTTGCGTGAATTAAATCTATAGTATTCATCGTCTTAAGCTTGCTACCTTTTGTGATGTCTAGATTGAGATCACGTTTTATCAATGTTCATATGAGGTTGGCGGCTGGCGCGATACTCGCCGGGAGTCATTCCCGTCCATTTCTTAAAAGAGCGGTGAAACGCGCTGGGCTCATCAAAGCCAAGCAGCGCGGATACCGCGTTCACTTTAAGCTCCGGTTGATTAAGCCATCGGGTCGCGTGTTCTTGACGCAGCTCATCCTTAAATCTTTGGTAGGTCGTGTCGAGGTCTTTTAAGCGCCGGCGCAAGGTTCTTACCGACATATTTAATTGCTCAGCCATGACCACCACACTGGGAAATTCATGACTTAGATCGCTGCCGACGATGCGCTTCATTTGTGATAGCAGTGAACTGTCGTCGTCTTCCTGTGATACCAATAAATGGTAGGGCGCGTTGCGAAGAAATTTTTGCAGCGACTCTTCGGTGTGAATCAGTGGGCAGTCTAAGCAGTATTCCGCGAGTAAAAAGGCATTGTGATCGCAAGCAAAGCGGACTTCACAGCCAAACAATTGCTCAAAATATTCCGCGCTTTCCGGCGCCTCGCCTTGGAAATGGACGGCGATTAATTCAAGTGGCTTGCCTATTAACCACTGGCAGAAACGCCGCCAGATCGCCATGGTATGAGCCATCGTGGTAATAGACGCATTCGTGTCGCTCACCAGCCCGACATTCTCCGGGAAGCGGTAGAGTGCCGTGCCATCCCCCAAACGCTCTATGGGCCGTCTATTGCTATTTGATGTTTCGGTGAGAGTATGACAAAAGTTGATAAATTCGGCGGCTCGGCGCAAAGCTTGTTCTAAGGTTTCACAGTGGATGATAAACAAGCACAGCATTCTAAAGCTGCCGGCTGGAGTCCGATGGTCTAAGCCTAAGCCGAAGGATTCATCTTGCAATAGCCACATCACGCGGCGGTATATTTTGCTGTAGTAGCGGCCGTCAATCAAAGAATCCAAATCTGCATTCGGCGCGAGTGGGTCAATGGGTAAATTCAGCGACCGCAATAAATCTTCGCCGTTATAGCCCTGAGCTTCGGCAACCTGGAGCATGCTGCGCGCATATTTTAGCGGGACACAATCTTTGTGTGAGGGGTGGATGTTACGCACGCTAAACCTTAAGTCTATGAATGGGTTACACAGATCCCCAAAAAGAAACCCGCATATTTGAACTACTGTACTGACGCGGAAGAGTTTACCGCGTATTGACGGCAAGAAGGACCTTATGCGCCGCGATATTTCGCCGGTTTAACCTGGGCTTGCGCTGAGACTCTCCCAGAAATGGCAGCCAGTAAAATGCTCGCCATCCTCTGCACGCAGCAATGGCGGATCACTTTTGCATTTTGCCTGCGCGAAGGCGCAGCGCGTGTGAAAACGACAACCAGGCGGTGGTGCCATAGGAGAGGGTATATCGCCGCCAATTTGGCTAACATCCTCGGCTAAGCTGCCTAGTTTTGGTATGGCTGCCAGTAGACCTTGGGTATAGGGATGGCGGGCCTGGCGATAAATACTCTGGGCGTCGCCAATTTCGACAATCTGGCCTAAATACATCACAGCGATGCGGTCACTCATGTGCCGAACCACACCCAAGTCATGAGAAATAAATAACATACTGAGCTTGAGTTCACGCTGTATTTCTAACAGTAAATTCAAAATTTGTGCTTGCACCGATACGTCTAATGCAGAAACCGCCTCATCGCATATTAAGACACTTGGGTTCAGCGCGATGGCTCTGGCAATACCAATACGCTGGCGCTGGCCGCCAGAGAACTCATGGGGGTATTTACTGTTCGCTGAACTTGGTAAACCGACTAAATTGAGGAGTTCTGCTACGCGCCGGCGTCGACTCTCGCGATCACCAATGCCGTGGATAAGCAGTGGTTCTTCAATAATAGTAGCGACGGTGTGGCGGCTATTTAGGGATTCAAAAGGATCTTGAAAGATCATTTGTAAAGAGCGCCGGTATGCCCGCATGGATCGGTCTGAAAGACCGGCAATATCTTTGCCCTGATAGATAACGCGGCCGGCGGTTGGGCGGTGCAGATTCAATATCGCTTTGCCTAAACTACTTTTGCCGCAGCCAGACTCACCAACCAGACCGAGTGTTTCCCCAGCATTTAGTTGAAAGCTGACATTGTCGACAGCCCGAACCACGGCGCGCTCGCGGCCGAAAATACCACTGCGCTGAGAAAAATGGAGCTGCAGGTCTTGAACATCAAGAATGAGCTCACTCATTGCGCGATCTCCTGCCACCGATGGCAGGCTACCATAGTTGAGTCGCGCGTTTTGTCCTGCGGCGGGACTTCGCGATGGCAGATATCGGCAACATGGCGACAGCGATTTGCAAAGCGGCAACCCGTGGGCATATTTTCTATGGCTGGCACTTGGCCTCCGAGCGCATATAAGGCCGACTTAGGTGGATGGTTAACGCCTGGCAGCGCTGCAATCAAGCTCTTAGTATACGGGTGACGGGGGGTTGCAAAGACGTACTGTGCAGGCCCGTACTCGGCGATCTTTCCTGCGTACATCACCGCAATATGATCACTCACCTGAGAAACTAAGGCGAGGTCGTGAGTAATGAATAACATGGCCATACCATTTTTTGCCTGCAAGCCTTTTAACAGTCGAACGATTTGGGCTTGAATTGTCACGTCTAAGGCGGTCGTAGGTTCATCTGCTATCAATAAATCGGGCTCGCAAGCCAGCGCCATGGCAATCATCACCCGCTGTCGCATACCGCCGGAAAGCTGGTGGGGATAAGCTGATAGTCTTTCTTCGGGCGCCGGTATCCCGACTTCGCGCAAAAGTGATAACACGCGGTCGCGATGGATTTGGCGAGACATGGCGGGGAAGTGAATACCGAGTACTTCGATAATTTGCTGCGCCACGGTTTGCACCGGGTTTAATGCTGTCATTGGGTCTTGAAATATTACCGCGATATTCTTGCCGCGAATTTTTCGGAGGCGGGCAGGGGTCGCCGCGCTGATGTCCTCATTATTAAATAATATCCGCCCCTTGCTGCGCATAGCCTGAGGTTTTGGCAATAAATCTAGAATAGACATGGCGGTAAGACTTTTACCGCAGCCAGATTCGCCAACCAGCCCCAAGGTTTCACCGGCGCCGATATCAAAGGATATTGAGCTGACGAGTTCGCGGGGTACGCCATCGTCCCCTCGTATGGCGACCGACAGGTCTTGTACCGACAGTAAACTCATGGCGACACCATCCAGGTCTTATCTATAATCATCACTTTCGGCAGTGCCTGGTCATCTGCTTTGGCATCTAATGTGACTTGTTGTTCATCCGCATCAATCCAAAAAAGCCCGCCGCTGCCACCTAAGGGGTCAAATAAAACATCACTGGTGCGGGTGCCGTGGTTTGGCGGCAGCTTTATCCAGCGCCAAAAAGCTTCGCGGGTATACGGGACTTTAAAGGTGGGAATAAATGAGCCTTGGTCGTGAACCATTTGCTCGAGTTCATGGGCTAATTGAACCCTAGTCGTTTTTTCTGTTGCAGTCCGGTAAGCCATAATTTTTGCGTCTAGGGCTTTATTGTCGGTATTGGTGACATTGTTGGTTTGCGGTTTATGGGCATTATCTGAATGATAAAATTCCCAGTAGCGCGGAGATAAGCCACCGCCAGACCACCCCATCCACGCCGCCTGATGTTTGTTCTCCATAATTTGTTTGAATGCCGCGGAGGCATCCAGTAATTGTAATTGAAAGTCGATACCGGCTTTACGGGCTTCTTGAGCCAGGATAACCAAGCGGTCACTGTGGCCGCTGTTGTAATAGGTGATACGAATGCTCAAGGACTGGCCGTCTTTAACGCGAATACCGTCGCTGCCGCGCTCGCTCCAACCGGCTTTGTCGAGGTAATTAGCTGCTGTCTTTAAATCAAAGCTGCGGGCACGGATTATGGTGTTGCTGTAGTCGCCATAGCCATCATGCGCTGTTTGCAGTCGTTCATAATCGCCGTGTAATACTGTGTTTATGACCTTATCCACATTGAGGGCGTGGGCAATGGCATAGCGCACATTGATGTCGTCCAGGGGCGTCGCATCTTCATTTAAAAACAAGCCACTAATGGGTTGTGGTACATCGTTATAAAATTTTATTTTACCCACGTAGCCGTTTTCGTAAATATCGCCCTGTGCTTTTTTATGCCAGAAACGCGGCATCAATAAGGGGAATGTATCGAGTTGACCTTTGCGGAAGTACTGATAGGCAATGTTCAGGTCGCGTATAAGCTTTACGCGGATATGGTCTGGGTTATAGCGATGTTTGAAGTAGTGCTTGTTGTTGGCCCACCAGTCCTTTTTTCTAGTGAACTCCACATATTTACCTTTTCGAATTTCGCTAATCAGGTAGGGGCCGGTATTTGGCGCGACGCGCCAGTTGGATTCCCGCACCCAATTTTCGTCCAAGGTATGAAAATGTCGGGGCACGGGTGACACGCTGTATTCAAAGAGCATTTCGTCTTCGGGTTTGGGCGTTGCGCCCTCGATGCCAATGGTATAGTCATCGTATTTGACTAGGCCGGTGATGATTTCGCTAAAATAGTTGTTATACCAAGGTGCCAAAATGTATTTGGAGCGCATGAACTCCAAGCCGAAAACGTAGTCGTCGGCGGTCACGGGAGTGCCGTCAGACCAGCGCGCATCGGGATCTAAACGAAAATAGATACTGTGGCCGTCGCTGCCGAGCGCCCAGTGGCTTGCCAATTCAGGGATAGGTTTAAGCGTGTTGGGATGGATGCCCACCAAACTTAAATTATTCGCGCGCATATACCCTGCAAAGCTGCCATTTGAATCTGGACCAACCAAGCGCAGGGTTAGCGGGAAGGTAGTGACAAAGGTGCGGAAGCGACCGCCGCGTTGTGCTGTCGGGTCTGCAAAAATCGGGTCGCTTACATTTGTCTGCCACACCAAGTCAACGGGCAGATTATCCGGCAGTGCGTGCACGCTCAGACTGAATACTGCTATCGCGTTGATAAGAAAAAATAGTACTAACTTACGCATAATAAGACTTATTCATAAAAGCTGAATTTTCTAGGATCATAGGCATCGCGTATGGCTTCGCCAATGTAGGCGACCAACATCAAGATAACGGTCATCGCAACCACAACCGAGCCCACCAACCACAATGATTCTAAATTTTCGGTGCCTTGCTTTAGCAGTTCTCCCCAGCTGGAAATCGGCGGTGGTAGGCCAAATCCTAAATAGTCTAAGGCCGTTAGCGAGGTGATACCTGAGGCAACCGAAAAGGGTACAAACGTCACTAACGTAGACACGCTATTTGGGAGTATGTGCCGAAATACGATTCTCGGTCCTGAGGCCCCTAAGGCGCGGGCGGCCATAACGTAATCTCGAGCCACTTCTTTATAGGTCGCGGTGCGCATATACCAGGTCATACTAGTCCATCCGAAAAAAGCCATAATAAATAGCAATGTCCAGAATCCTGGGGTAATAACCGAGGCCACAATCATAATTACGTAGAGGAAAGGGATATTCGACCAGATCTCAATAATCCGTTGAAAGATAAGGTCAAAAGCACCGCCCCAAAAGCCCATCATGCAGCCAATAGCGACACCGACGGCGTAGTTGAATATCAGCAGCAACAAGGAGAAGGTAATCGCAGTTCGAAAGCCGTAAATCAGACGCGCAGCCACATCTCTGCCACTGGTGTCGGTACCCAAATAATGGCGGGTATTGAGCGATGGAGAGTGCGGGGGAAAATCCCCGGCGATTAAATCTGTTTCTAAGGGACTAAAAGGAATTGGGGGCATTAGCACCCAGCTGTTATCGGAATTTGTGAGGCTGTCTTTAAGATCGCGATAGTTTACTTCGTAGTTGTAATCTAGGTCGAAATCCTTGCCTGCAATCACATCACCATAAATAGGGAAGTGCCATTCACCTTGGTAGACGACAATTAGAGCGCGATTATTGGCCAGCATTTCTGCGCCAAAACTGCACAGCGTAAGGACAAGTAATATCCACGCTGAGTAATAGCCTCGACGAGATTGACGAAAGCGCTGCCAACGTTTTTGGGCGACCGGGTTTTTAAAAGCACTCATGCGTCACTCCGCCCGCCGAAGCGAATCCGTGGATCGACCAAGGCGACGCAGATATCCGACAAAATGTTGCCAAGCAGATACAGCAGCGATGAAATCACCAATATGCCCATTACAATCGGGTAGTCACGTTCGATAATGGCCTCGTAGCCGAGCAGCCCAATACCATCGATATTGAATATGGTTTCAATCAAAAATGAGCCACCGAGCAGCAGAGAAATATTGTTACCAAACGATGTGGCCACGGGAATCAGGCTATTGCGAAGCGCATGACCGCGAACGCTTTCGGCGCGGCTTAAGCCTTTAGCGCTGGCAGTGCGCATATAATCTGCCGACAAATTGTCCATCAGCGAATTTTTCATCATTAGAGTGGTGACGGCGAAACTGCCGGCTAGGTAAGCGATTAGCGGCAATACCGAGTGCATAAAGATGTCTGAGGCTTTGCCCCAGGTGCTGAGCTCGTCGTGATTGTCACTCACAAAACCGCCCAGAGGGAATATATCCCAATAGCCGGCAAACAATGAGATTAGGGCAATGCCGATAACATAACTGGGTAGGGCGTAGCCTAAAAAAACCACCGCCGACGACCAGCTATCTAAGGCACTGCCATGGTACATGCCTTTAGCTAGGCCAAGTGGAATACACACCAAGTAGGTCAGTACTAGGGTAGTGAGGCCGTAGTAGATTGAGATTGGGAAACGTTCTTTGATAATTTGCCAAACAGGATCTTGATAGCGGGTAGAAAGACCCAGGTCAAAGGAGACTACCTTTTTTAGCCAAATTACGTAGCTGCTAAGCATTGGTTTATCAAAACCGTAGTAGCGCTTAAGCTCTTCCATTTGTTCATCGGACAGCGTGCCGCCACCCTGGCTGCGCTGCAAGGAACCCGTTTCACCACCGAACTGAATTTGCGTCATCAGACGTTCAATCGGACCACCGGGAACAACGCGGGTAATGGCAAATACCAATAAAGTAATGCCGATAAAGGTGGGGATAATTAGTAAAAAACGGCGAACGAAATAGCCTGTCATAAACGCGTTCAAAACCTTGGCAAAGCGAAGAGGCTATACTATATCAAAACGCCGTTAAAGATCTGCGCGAGTGATATCAACATATAATGTTAAAGATTGACCGGGGCGCAAATACTGACTGGTTTTAATGGAGTTCCACTCCACGATATCGCGGATGCGCAGATTAAATCGACTGGCGATAAGTGCCAGCGAGTCGCCATTTCTGACCTTGTAGCCTACCTTGCGAATAATGCCCTTGGCAGATTGCTGCGGCGCCTTTCCCCACACCACTAACTTCTGACCGGGCTTGATAATAGAATTCGAGGCCAGTTTATTCCAAGTAAGTATCTTTTTACTGCTTACCCCGTAGTTTTTAGCAATACCACTGACGGTGTCGCCGCTACGCACTTTGTACTCTATACGAGAGGCTTCTGATGAGGCTAAACCCTGACTGACGCCTTTGTGTGGTGAGACACCATTGCCGGCGTCAGGGATAAGTAAAACATGGCCAATTTTTAAAATGTCATTATCAAGCTGATTGCTGGCCCGCAGCGTGGCAACGTCAACATGATGACGGCGCGCAATAGTCACTAAATTGTCGCCGGCTTGTATTTTATACTGCTGCCAGCGCAAGCGATCACGTGGCGGTATTTTGGCTAGGCGCGAGGCAAATGTTTTTGCTTTTGCCTGCGGAATTAGTAATCGGTGCGGTCCCTCTGGTGCGGTTACCCAGCGATTAAAACCTGGGTTCAGACGGTATAGCTCATCAACACTTATGTCTGCTAATTTAGCGGCTTGCGCTAGGTCAAGCTGGCTGCCGGTGTTCACCGCGATAAAGTGCGGCTCATTTGCTACTGGAGGAAGCGTGAGGTTGTAGGATGCCGGGTTTTTGAAAATCTTAACCAGTGCCAGCATCTTGGGAATATAGTTTTTGGTTTCTTTGGGGAGCCTCAAAGACCAGAAATCGGTTGGCAGCCCCTTTTTCTTATTGCGGATAATCGCTTTATTCACTGTGCCTGCGCCAGCATTATATGCGGCCAATGTCAGCAACCAATCGCCATCGAAGCGACGGTTTAGATCAGTGAGATAGTCAAGTGCCGAGTCTGTGGCAGTGATAACGTCACGACGGCCGTCATACCACCAATTTTGGTCTATCCCCAGATGCTTGGCAGTATTGGGTACAAACTGCCATAAGCCCGAGGCGCGTCCATGTGAATAGGCGAAAGGGTCAAAGGCACTTTCTACAAAGGGCAATAAGGCCAAGTCGCTGGGTAGGCCTCGCTCTTCGATATTTTCAATGATGTAGTAGAGATAGCGCGCTGCGCGTTTACTAATCTTGGCGAGGTAATAGGAATGCTCTGCATACCATTCTTCTCGGTCCTCAACATCGGCGTGCCCGGCGAGGGCATCAAACTGCAGCTCGGACGCTAAGCGAGGCCATAATTGTTGATATTGCTTGGTGGTTTGTGGCGTCTCGCGAGATGCTTCGGTTTTTGCCTCGGCGCTATGCTTTGCTGCCTTGGCGGTCTGCAACTTGGACTGGGACTTAAACTTGAGGCCATCACGTATTTGTTTTGCAGAGTCACTGCTCGCGTAGTCTCGTTTTACCACCTCTTGATACCGACAGAGTTCGCTACTGCGGTTTTCTACTCGATCACAGAACAGGGTGGTATTTTTGTGGCGCGCACCGTATTGATGCGGTGTTTGGGCGCAGGCTACCAGTAGCGGTATTAGCAACGCGCCAAAGGTGAACTTATTGAAGGGGCTATAGAGAGTTGTCATTATAAAATATAGTCGCTAGTGTCATTTAAAAGTCATCCTTCCAAGCACGTAAACTAGCGAAAATATCGTTTTGATTCCAATACTTAAGTGCCGCGTGCGTCGCAACTTGTTGTTGGACGGTAGCATTATCCGTTCGCAAGAATGGATTTGTTAGCAATTCGAGTGCCAGCTTAGAAGGGACTGTGGGTAAATTTGCTTGTCGTCGAGCTTGGGTGTCTTCCAAACGTGAAAGCAAATCGCGGTTTTCGGGGTCGACAACGCAGGCAAAGCGCAGATTGCTCAGGGTGTACTCATGTGCGCAGTACACCTCGGTGTCTGCCGCTAGGGCTTGGATCAGCCCAAGCGAGTTGAGCATTTGTTTTGGCGTACCCTCAAACAGACGCCCGCAACCGCCGGCAAAGAGGGTGTCACCGCAAAATAGAGCTGGGCCAGATGGCGACGTCTCAAGATAGTAAGCAATATGATCTAGGGTATGCCCAGGCACGGCAAACACCCGAAATGATAGGTCTAGAAGGGTAATTGTGTCATCGTGTTTAAGGCGCTGAGTGATACTTTTACATTGATTTTCCGGGCCGTAAACTGGAGTATTGTGGTAGCGTTCGCAGAGCAACTCTATGCCATTGACGTGGTCGTAGTGATGATGCGTAATAATGATGGCCGAGAGGCTTAAGCCGTTTTCGTCTAAATACTTTAGTACCGGCGCAGCGTCGCCTGGATCGACAATAATTGCCTTTCCTTCGTGTGCGACACACCAAATATAGTTGTCGCTGAATGCAGAAATGGGTGATATTGACAGCATAATCATTATTTTAATTTTCGGCAGAGCAGCATAAACATTCCAGAGTCTCCCTGCAATAGGTGTCGCTGGGGGCTCAGTAGGGGAAAAGCATGGCATATTGGCGTACTAAACACTCACCTGAAGTCCTTTTGCCAGCCTTGCGGCACTGGTTTCAGGGTCCAGTTGGAAGAACGGTATTAGCTGAAGAGCGGCCATTAATTGCTGACGCGATTAGTGATGCATCGACTGCAAAATACAATCTATTAAACTTGAGCGTAATACCGGAGCGCTGCCCGATCGCCAGTGACGTATTCCAACGTCAATTTTGTCTGGGTGGAATGCAGCATTATGGGCTGAGCCAAGTGCTCGATGTACTATGCGATTTTGAGCACCTACCGGTGGCCAGCGAATCACAAGATGTTGTTGTCTTACATCATTTACTAGAGTTTGTAGATAATCCTCATAAAGTGCTCCGTGAAGTGGAACGTGTCATCGTTCCTCACGGTAAAGTGGTCATCTGTGGGATCAACCCTTATTCTTTTTTGGCAATGCGCGGAGTGCTTGGCCGTATTAAAGGCAGCCCAATGTGGCAAAATCATCGATTGCCAATCCACCGCTTACAAGACTGGCTGTCGCTGCTAGGCTTTGAGGTCAGTGTGGTGGAGTATGGCTTTCATCGCCTGCCGGTAAGTAGTCCGAGTTATTTCATGTCTCATAAGCCAGCCGCAAAAAATTTACCTATGGGTGGTGTTTTTATCCTTAGCGCGACAAAATACCGCGCTCCGTTAAGTCCCTCGGCACAAAGTTTAGCTCGTCGGGCAAAAATTCTCCGTCATCCTCGGATGGCAGGAGCAACCCGAACCATAAAATCACGAGCAGATTATGAACAAAGTCCCAGAGAAAGTTGAAATCTTTACCGATGGCGCCTGCCGCGGTAATCCAGGCCCCGGTGGATGGGGTGCGTTAATGCGGTACCAGGGAAAAGAGAGTAATTTGTTCGGCGGTGAAGCAGCCACCACTAACAACCGGATGGAATTGATGGCAGCGATTGAAGGCTTGCGGGCATTGAAACGTCCCTGCGAGGTAGCTGTAACCACAGATTCCCAATACGTGCGGCTCGGGATCACTGAGTGGATGGTGAACTGGAAAAAGCGTGGTTGGAAAACAGCGGCTAAAAAACCGGTTAAAAACGCCGACTTGTGGCAGCAACTAGATGCTGCGACCCAAGGGCACAATATTGAATGGCACTGGGTGAAAGGGCATAGCGGCCACCGTGAAAACGATATTGCCGATATGCTCGCCAATCGCGGCATTGATGAATTAGAGAAAGCCTAATGAGACAAATAGTACTGGATACCGAAACCACCGGCCTAGATCATGCTTCCGGGCATCGTATTATTGAAATTGGCTGCGTAGAGCTAGTCAATCGAAGGTTAACAGGACGTCATTACCACCAATATATAAACCCAGAGCGAGAGATCGATGCGGGCGCTATAGAAGTGCACGGTATCACTAACGAGATGCTCACAGATAAGCCTCGGTTTGCGCAAGTAGCCGATGAGTTTTTTGATTTCATTAGCGGCGCCGAGCTTGTTATCCATAACGCACCCTTTGATTTAGGCTTTGTCGATGCGGAATTTGCATTGTTACGGCGCAAAACGCCAAAGATAAATACCATTTGCGGGGTGATCGATACCCTTATTATGGCTCGCCAAAAGCACCCGGGGCAGCGCAATAGTCTCGATGCATTGTGTCAGCGCTACTACGTCGATAATTCTCAGCGGGATTTGCATGGCGCATTGTTAGATGCAGAGATTCTTGCTGACGTCTATTTAATGATGACCGGCGGTCAAACCGCGCTGGCCCTGGCCGGTGATGATGGCTCGCAGCAGAACGAAGGCGGGGCGGCCAGCGATCACCGCCGTTTAGACAGCTCTCCGAGAAGCTTGCGCGTCATTCGTGCCAACACAGAGGAGCTGGTTTTACATCAAAAACAATTAGCCGAAGTCGCTAAAGCCAGTGACGGCAATTGTGTTTGGCAGCGGCCACCGCAAGAGTAATTTAAAGCCATTAGAGCGGCTTGGCGTCATAGGGGCGGCGGTATACTCAGCGCGCTACGCACAATAATAATACTGTGCTTTGCGTCCGTTTAATGCTGAGAAGGCTTTAAATAACCGTTAGTTAAGGGAGGCTTTGGAAGCGTTTTGCTAGTCTCTTTAAGGGTGCTGTAGCGTTGTTTCGAATCGCCTTGAGCGTCAAAGCTAAAACTTGATGGTAAGCCCGGACGGGCTATAAGGATGTTGTGTGGGAGCGAAAGTAGAGATCAATACCAGTTCATATGCCATGGTGGCAGATGAATTGGGTAAAACCTTGCAACAGGCCACCAATGTTTTTGAAACATTTCTGTCCGAACGCCATAATTTGGTACTATTGGAGCAGTGTGAAGCGAATTTGCGCCAAGTAGGCGGCACCCTGCGCATGCTGCAAATTTCAGGTGCGGCTTTGCTAGCTGATGAAATGCGCATGCTGTGCAGCGCTATTTTGAAAAGTGTGGTCGCCGTGCCGGAGAGCCAGTTAAACGCCTTGAGCACTGCTTTTTTCGTGCTGCCGCGGTATTTGGAGTTTGTCCAGTCTAGGCAGTCAGAAATCCCTCAATTGGTGATTTCCCACGTCAATGAATTGCGGGTCGCTCACCATCAGCTGCTGTTGCCCGATAGTTATTTCAGCAAAGATGATGCCTACTTATTCAGCCGCGATTCCAATATCACGTTGCGGACTAAGCCTTTAGTTGAGCCTGAACTTAACACCAATTTAAAACGGATTAGCCATCTTTATCAAAGTGGCTTGCTGGGTTTGCTGCGCGACGCCCACATCCCAATGCAACTGCTAATTATGTCCCGCGCCGTTAGGCGTTTACGCGGTGCGATAGTCTCAGGTCCACAGCAGCGTTTTTGGTTGTTGGCCAATGCGGTGCTAGACGCATTTGTTAATCATGGTCTGGAGCTGAACCCACATCGCAAGCGAGTATTGGCCGGATTAGAAGGGCAGATGCGAGGGCGATTAAAAAACCGACCAGCCCTTAACGAAGTATTAGAACGGCAAATAGTATTTCTTCTTAGTGTGAGTTCATACCGAGAAGGCCTTGTGGGCAAGGTAATCAAAGCGGCAAAAATTCATGTGGCTGAGGTCAATGATGAGCAGCTAAAGACTTACCGCGGCATTATGTTAGGACTGAGCTATGACACAGTGTCGTCGGTTATTCATGAGTTGCGAACTGAATTGCGACACGCCAAGGATGTTTTGGAATTATTGGCACAACACCAGCGCAGTAAAAGTGAAGAGTTATTGCCACTTACGTCAGTATTAAAACAGAGCGCTGATATTCTCGCTGTACTTAATTTACCCGCCCTTGCAGGTACCTTAACCGCCCATGTCGAGGCCTTAAATGCCCTGGTAGGCTGCGATTTAAGTAAAGAGCGCAGCAGGCTTGAAGACCTCGCCGAAACCCTACTGTTTATAGATGGCAGCCTTGCACAAATTGATCGCCGCAAATTAAACTATGAAGACCTGGGCGAAATAACCTTGGAGCGTCGTGACGAGATCAGTGCTGATAATCAGGTCAGCGAAGCACGCAGCATTGTCATTGAAGAATCGAAGGCGGCGATAAGTTTAGTAAAACGAGCGATCTCGGCATATATCGATTCGGGTTTTGACAGTCAGCATATCGCTAATCTTCCCCATTTACTTGACTCCGTGCGGGGCGCTTTTGTGATGATAAACGCGCATAAATTACCGGAACTGACCCAGGGTGCAACTGAGTTTGTCGCCAGGTTTGCCGGCCGAGAAACTGTCAATCCGGCCTCAGACGTACAAGCACTAGAAACCCTCGCCGATGCGATGATCAGCATTGAATATTATTTGAATGAGTTAGGTCGACGGCATATTGCCGATGAGAGCATTCTGCTGGTTGCAGAAGACAGTATCGCAACACTAAGGGCAATGAAGTAAGAGTATGGATACTATGATAGGGCTGGACCAACTATTACTGATAATCACGGGCGTCGGCCTGATACTGTGTTTTCTTGCTTTTATCCGCTTGCGTCGTCACGTTTTTAGCGGTCTAGTGGCGGTTTTGTTGTCCGTCAGTTTTACCGGCATGACACTTGTTGTTACCAAGGATGTTTATAGCTACCGTCATTTAGCTGATGAGCAGCTTGTCGCAAGAGTTTTTGTGTCGGGTAAAATCTCGCAACAGTTTATGGTGAGCGTTGACACCGTTAACGATGAGCCGCTGCAGACCTTCTTAGTGATGGGCGACCAATGGCAGCTCGACAGCAGGGTTGTCCGCTGGAAGCTCGCTGTGGCGCGGCTGGGCTTCAATAATCTTTACCGTCTAGAGCGCTTGTCAGGCCGCTATCAAAGTATTGAAGAAGAGCGCAATTTGGCTCGGACTATCTATCTTATCAATCTTTCCGAGCCCGTTGATATTTGGGACTGGCTGCGCAGCAATGAATATCTGCACAAGTGGGTTGATGCAGACTACGGAAATGCGGTGTTTGCGCCTATGGTCGATGGCGCTCAATACAATGTCTATCTGGGACGCAGTGGCCTGTTTATTCAGGCCGAAAACCCAATTGCGGTCAAGGCCTTAGGCAGCTGGTCGGCTTGACTTGCACCTCACTGCCATACCAATATGTGGCACTTTTAAAATCTCGGGAGTACGTAGTTGGAATTTTTACTGGAATACGGCTTATTTTTGGCCAAGTCGGTCACCATCGTTATTGCCGTTATCGTTGTGGTCAGTGCCATAGCCGTAGCGAGTCAGCGCAATAAACGTGAGAGCAGCGATGGTCATATAGAAGTCACCACCTTAAACCATAAGTTTGAGGACTGGGAAGACATGCTCAAGTTTGAAATTCTTGACGAAGACACTTTTAAGAAAGAGCATAAAGCCAGGAAAAAGCACGAAAAGAAAGAGCGTAAGCATAAAACCGAAGCGCCGCGAAAACGTTTATTCGTGCTGGATTTCGATGGTGATATGAGCGCCTCAGAAGTGGAGTTTTTGCGCCATGAAATTTCTGCAGTGTTAACCGTTGCCAAGCCTGAAGATGAAATTTTACTGCGTTTAGAAAGCCCGGGCGGTATGGTGCATAGCTATGGTCTAGCCTCCTCGCAATTGCAGCGTATTAGAAGCCAGGGGATTCCGCTGACTATCTCCATTGACAGAGTTGCCGCGAGTGGTGGCTATATGATGGCCTGTATTGGCAATAAAATCTTAGCGGCGCCGTTTGCCGTTATTGGGTCTATCGGCGTGGTTGCCCAGCTCCCTAACTTTAATCGCTTGCTTAAGAAGTATGATGTCGATATTGAGCTTCACACGGCCGGCGCCCATAAGCGCACTCTGACCATGATTGGTGAGAATACCGATGAAGGTCGTCAAAAATTTAAAGAAGAACTTGAAGACACCCACATTCTTTTTAAAGAATTTGTTAGTGAAAATCGGCCACAGTTAGACATCGATCATATCGCCACCGGTGAGGTTTGGTATGGTAAGCGTGCGTTAGATGAAAAGTTGATCGATGAGCTTTCTACCAGCGACGACTATCTGCTGAGTAAGCGCAAGGACACTGATTTGTTTTCAGTGAAGTATCGCCAAAAGCGCAGCTTGCCTGAGCGTCTTGGTTTTGCCGCAGAAAGTGCTTTTAACCGAACTTTAAATACCATGTTAGGTAAATTAAGCCAAAATCGTTACTGGGGATAAGGGGCGCAAAGCGATAGCAAATTATCGCTGTCGCCCAATTTATTGTAGATCCGGGATTCAGGCGACAATATAGCCTTATGTTTTAAGAGCGGGTAATTTTGACTGACCTACATTATACCGAAGTCGCTAGGCACAATAGCAGAATGTCGAGACACAGACAGCAGGGAATAAAACGTTGGGAGGTGCTGTTGGCCTTAGCGATTTCTGCCGCCATTGCGCTGGTCGTTGGGGTTATGGTCACTAAGCGCATCGGGTCAGCAATGAATGAGCAGGTAGATAATGATTTCCGGCGGATATCGATGGCTCTGCATCAGTATAAATTGGATAACAATCGTTATCCAAGCACTGAACAAGGTTTGATTGCTCTATTTGAAAAGCCGACAACGGCGCCGCTTGCTCCCCTTTGGAGAAGTCCGTATATAAATCGTCAAACGCTAATCTACGATCCTTGGAATAATACTTATCTCTATGAAAGCTCCGCAGCGCCGCCTGGTTTTATAGTTAGCACCTTGGGTGCCGACGGTGTATCAGGTGGTGAAGAACTTAACGAAGATAAGATTCTTAGGTTTCAGAGTGATGAAAATTATTTTGATTAAGCTGCAGTGTTAGATTTCAGTTGAATATTTTCACCTAATAAAAAAGGGCCTTTTGGCCCTTTTTTATTCACTTAGCGGTGAACGTCCTAATTAAAAAACCACACTGACAGCAAGGCGACGCTGCTCATTACGATGGTATAGGGCAGCGCCATGATAACCATCTTACCGTAAGACAAGCGAATTAGCGGAGCCAGCGCGGATGTTAATAAAAACAAGAATGCCGCTTGGCCATTGGGTGTGCCCACACTTGGAATATTGGTGCCGGTGTTAATCGCCACCGCCAGATGCTCTAATTCTTCACGGCTGATATTACCCGCATCAAAAGCGGTTTTGACTTCATTAATGTAAACGGTCGCCACAAATACATTATCACTTATGACGCTGAGTAAACCATTCGCAACGAAGAACATCACTGTACGAGTCTGTCCTTGTAGCGCCAGTACCGCATCAATAATGGGCGTGAATAAATGCTGCTCATGAATGACGCCAACAATGGCGAAGAACACAACCAGCAGAGCAGTGAAGGGCAGGGCCTCTTGAAAAGCGTGGCCAATGCGATGTTCGTCGACAACGCCATTAAATGCGGTTTGTAAGACAATCACGGTGAGACCAATCAGCCCAACTGGCGCTAAGTGCAATGCAAGGCCGACGACCAAAAATACTGCGACGATGCTTTGTATAATAAGTTCTGCAACATCGGCAGGGCTGCGTTTCTCATCTTGCTCTTGATCATATTCAAGTAAAACACTGCGCACACTCTGGGGCAGTTTTGCACCATAGCCAAACCATCCAAAAACCTCCAATAGGGCACAGGTTAGTAAACCAGCAAATAAAACCGGCATGGAAACGGGCGCCATAACTTTGAAGAAATGCAGAAAGCTCCAGCCCATTTTTTCAGCTATTAAGAGGTTTTGTGGCTCGCCCACCAAGGTACACACACCACCAAGCGCGGTACCCACAGCGCCATGCATTAGCAGGCTTCGCAAGAACGCGCGAAATTGTTCCAGGTCGGAGCGCGAATGATCAGTGACCTTGTCGTCGTAGCTATGATCGTGATCACTGTGTGAATGATGCCCGCCAGAAGCGACACGGTGGTAGACGGAATAAAAACCAATACCGACTGCAATAAGCACCGCAGTAACAGTTAATGCATCTAAGAAGGCGCTAAGAAAAGCCGCCGTACCAGAGAAGACCAGCGACAATGCAACCTTAGAGCGGATGTGCAGCAATAACTTTGTGAACACAAAGAGCAGCAAGTTCTTCATGAAGTAGATTCCCGCCACCATAAATACCAGCAGCAGAATGACTTCAAAATTATTTCTGGCTTCCATGTACACGGTTTCGGGGCTTGTCATGCCGATAACAATCGCTTCAAGCGCTAACAAGCCGCCCGGTTGCAATGGATAACACTTCAGCGCCATGGCCAGGGTGAAAATAAACTCAGCAATTAGCGCCCAACCGGCGGCAAAAGGCCCTCCAGTAAAAAACAAAAGTGGGTTAATAATAAGGAAACCAACGATGACCTTTTTATACCACAGCGGCGCATTTCCCAGAAAATTGCTCGCAAAGGCACGCACCAAATTTTGATCCATAATTATAATCCTATCTATTTATCACTCGAGCACAGATGACGTGACGTCAGCCAGGCTAATAGTCGGCGGCAATCGTAATACAGTCCGAAGCGGGTGGAGAATAAGTGATAATCGCTTCTGATGGTGGCCGCGGACTTTGTTGATTGAACGATTGCTTGCGCTCAGCGCTGTCAAATAAGAGCTGCAGAAGGGTACGCTTAATTTTGATTTCATTCCGGCTTCGCACAGGCGGCCTCTGGCAAAAAATCATCGACCGCATGCCGGTGCTTGTCTGGCCATGGAAGAACCAGAAGGGCAACTAGATTAACGACAAACCAGCATAAGATCATAGATACAAGAGTGTGGCTTAAAAAGTGATGGCCTACCGCCATTTTATATCCTCCCATCAAGGCCCCCGCAGTGATGGCAAGCATTAGTATTTGGCGTTTTCTACGCAGCGTTTTCATAAGGTATACCAGCGCAAGTAAAGCAAAGCCGCCGCTTGCGTGCCCGGCTGGAAAACATCGCTGCCGCTTATCGGGTTGTTGGTCGCTAGGGTAATGCTCAAAGACGCCAATATATGGCAGATCGCCACCGTATTGAATAAGCGCATAGGGGCAGGATACATTGGTAGTGCTTTTCAGGGATGATACTAAAGACGGTCCCAGCGGCAGGGCGATCAAGACGATTAAAATCCCCTGTTGATAAGACTTAATGAGCGCCCGCTTATGTAAAAAAACCGCTGCAATAAGTAAACTAACTTCAAAAATCACCAAGAGTTTCTTAGGGCCATCATAGAGCATGAAGTGAAGAATAGGGTGCGAGGTATCGAGTACCCAGCTTTGGGTCTGACTATTGTAAAAAAGTGACTGCACCCAGAGATCGAGATTAGTAAACTCAAAAGTCAGCAGCACCGCAGCTAGAACAAGAAGCGATATAGCAATATGTTTAATGGGAGACATTTGCGGTTTACTCATCCTCCTCTGGCTTGAGCATAACCAGCTTAGCCTCAGCTGACGGAACTAAGTCGCTTGTTAGCTCAAAAATCTCAAGCAGCGTATCGAAAACTGCATCATGAGTATTTGGCGCATCTTTCAATAGTTTGCTTTGCTCGTAGTCGATGTCGGATGTTTCGCCAATCCAGGCGAGCACCGGCACGTGTGTTTGGGCGCGGGGTGCAAAACTGTAGGGCATGCCGTGTAAATACACACCGGACTCCCCCAGTGACTCACCGTGATCACTTACATAAAACATCGATGTCTCGTAGCGATTAGCGTTTGATTGTAAGAAGGCAATCACTTTCGATAGAAAAAAGTCGGTATACAGGATCGTATTATCGTAGGCATTAATAATCTCTTGCTGGCTGCACTCGGAGAGCTCCCCAGACTGGCAGGCGGGTGTAAATGCTTCAAATTCGGCAGGATAACGACGTGCATAGGCAGGCCCGTGACTGCCCATTTGATGGAGCACAATTAAAATATCCCCCGTTCGGCCGTCGACATAAGATTGCAATCCATCCAACATGCCAATGTCGCGGCACTCGTGACCGCATACCGGGTTGCGCTCAGGTGAGCGAAAATCCTCAAACGGAACCCGGTCAGCGACGCCCTTTGAGTCGGAGTTATTGTCACGCCAAAGTATGTTAACTCCCGCTGATTGGAGCAAGTCCAGACCGTTTTCGGTGTTGCGGGCACGTTCAACGTCAAAGCTATTGTGGCTTGAATAAGAGAACATACACGGCACCGAAATAGCCGTAGACGTGCCGCAGGATTGGATCTGGCTATAACTTATTAAGCGATCGATTTTGGTAAGCTCGGGATTAGTATTGCGGGCATACCCATTTAGTGAAAAATGATCCGCTCTCGCGGTTTCTCCCACCACTAGAATAACCAGCTCTGAATGTGCGCTCGGGGTCTCTAAAATATTGGCGAGTGCGCCTAGCGATTGAAAGGGCAGTGGTGCGCTCTTTGGTAGTGAGCTAGCAGCAAGTTGCAATGCAGAATACAGCGGGTAGGCAGGGCTTATATAGTAGCGAACCTGTTTGTGCTCTCTGAAAAAGCTAGCGTATTGACTACTAAACATAGAGATACTGGCGGCAACCATGATCAAAGCACCGACGGCAGTGGCGGAGTTGCTTAGCAGCGAATGAGTGAAGCCTTTATAGCGTGGACCAAATCGCCATGCAATGATCGCTGGCAGTATTCCCGCTAGAAGAAGCCTTGTTGCCAGCGAGACTGTTATCAGATCAGCAGATTCCGATGGGTTGGTCTCAATAACACTGCGTAGCATATCGACGTCGATGACTGTCCCAAAGCTATCGGCAAAATAAGAACTCATGGCGCCTGCGATCAAAAATACAATGGCGGTGATTCGTGCAGTCAGTACCAAACTGAATAGAGCCGCTAGAAATAGCAAGCTGGCAAAAGTGGCAAGGCCTAAGAAGCACAGAAACGCAGCATTTCCTACCCAGGGGTAAATTTCTAGCACATGCGTGAAGAACGTCAGATTAGCGGTGGCTGTTAAAAACAGCGTGATGACTATTAGCAGCTGATAAGACTTTAAGCGAAAACCGGGTGCTCGATTAATTTGGTATTTCATCGGTTTTAGTTGTCTCTTAGTTAGATGGACCTGAATTTACAGCGCATGAATATACTAGGTGGGTAGAGTTAAGAAAGTCTTAAGAATTGCCGGCATCTATGCCGTGGTCGCGAACATCCCCCAATCTGGTGAAAGCCTAGCTAAGTTCTGACATCGCGCATTCTTTTGCATCGGTAATGCGTTCAGATCTTCGGGGCAGGCTCTATAGCGTGCGGCCTCGCTCAATTCCGATATGTATGCGTACCGGGTAAGTGATGTCTAGACCGCGTGCCGGTGCGGATCTGAATATCAACGATGGTCTGCGGGCGTGTAGTCAGTTGCTGCGAATAGCCCGCTAACCACAGCAAAATCCGTTGGGGTAGTGAGGGGCGGCCAAGTTTTAACTTAGGAAAATGAGTCTTGTCCAGAATTTAGGTCACTCACTTAGCTATGTCGTCCTGACCCTCAAAGTAGATCTTAGCTATTTCATCACGGTGTGCCGCACGGGTGGCGTCCCAATAAATGCCGTGGCCATAATTAGCCGCGCAGCAAGAATTTCGTAAATTGTCCTTAGTGGAATGGCAGATTCCCTATGATTTACTATATAAGTTCGGGCCTTCCATTGACTCATCATATGATAATCATTATCATTACTATTCGTAAGTGGATGTAATGAGTAACATTAAAAGGATGGGGTTAGGTGTGAAGAAGTCGCTATTATCTACGTGTATTATGTTGTTGCCCGCAGTTTCTGCATTCGCAGATATAGACAGTATCGAAAAAATGCTCGTCATTGGTAGCATTGAAGGGGCGAGAAGTTTGCCTGGCTCAGGTGCTGTTATAAGTTCAGAGCAGTTGAGAACTGAAGTCACCACTGACATTAATCAGGTACTTAAAACTATTCCCGGTATCTATATCCGCGAAGAAGACGGCTTAGGTCTTCGTCCTAATATTGGTATTCGCGGCGCGACCAGTGAGCGCAGCGGTAAAATAACCTTAATGGAAGACGGCGTGTTAATCGCACCTGCGCCGTATTCAAACCCAGAAGCATATTATTTCCCAACGGCGCTTCGCATGTCGTTGTTTGAAGTGCTGAAGGGCGCGCCCTTGTTACGTCATGGCCCTCAAACTACTGGCGGCATTGTAAATATGTTGTCTACACCGATACCTGAGAAAATGAGTGGATCGGTGTTAGTCACCGCCGATCAACGCGGCTCTACAGATATTCATGCTTATTTTGGTGGCCAGAACGCCGATTGGCGCTTTTTGCTCGAAACCGTTCAGCGTAATGGCGAGGGCTTTAAGGATATCGACCGCAGCAGTCAGAATCCAGGGTATGACATTTCTGACTATGTATTTAAGCTTGGCTGGACCGGTGAGCGTCAGGATGTCTTATTGAAATTACAATCTTCAGATGAAATTTCCAATGAGACCTATCTTGGGCTTAGCGATAAGGACTTCAATGAAGATCCTAATCGACGTTACGGTTTAAGCAGTATTGATGAGATGGATAATGATCATCAAGCACTCAACCTAAGCCACGTTTTTAAGTGGTCTGATACCGTGACGTCCACCGCAACGGTATATAGAAATGACTTTGCTAGGAATTGGTTTAAGTTAAGTGGTGGCGGAGATATCGTTAGCGCTGCTAATGAGGGCGGAGCGCTTGAGCAAGCCATATTAGATGGTAGCGCAGAAAAAGATGGTCTGAGCTATAAGAACAACAATCGGAAGTATATTTCGGAAGGTGTTCAGCTTAATTTTGATATCGAAGCGGGCGCTCATCAGTTCGCTGTAGGGTTAAGGCGTCACCACGACGAAATGGATCGTTTTCAAGTAGTAGACACCTACAAGCAAGAATCAAACGGTGACTTAGTATTTCAATCTAGCAGCATTGATACTGGTGAGGTTTCCGGCAGTAACAACCGAGAGGAAGAAGCTGACGCTCTTAGTTTTTGGTTAACCGATTCATGGCAAGTAAGCGACGCCTTAAATATTAATTTGGCCCTGCGATACGAAGATGTTGAAAGTAGCAGACTAGAATATTCTGATACCGCTCGCACTACGTTTGCCACTAATAAAAATCGCCAAAACGACACGGCTATCTGGTTGCCCGGGGTATCATTTAGCTTCGACGTGAACGACCAAATACAATTATTAGCCGGTGTTCACAAGGGTTTTTCGCCACTAGGTGGTGGTGCCAAAGTATCGCAAGATCCGGAGGAAAGTAAAAACTGGGAGGCGGGTGTTCGCTTTAATAACGACCATATATTTATCGAAACAATAGCATTTTACAGTGACATTACCGATACCACTGAAAACTGCTCAGTGGCTGCGCCATGCAGCAATGGTGATGATTCTGGTTCTTTCGCCCTTGGCGAATCGGCGGTGTCAGGTCTTGAACTACAAATAAGCGCAGTGACTACGATCGGTGCTTTTCAGATTCCACTGGACGCAGCGTTCACTTATACCAAGGCCGAAATCACCAAAGACAATGCCGTTTCTGGCTTTGAATCAGGCGACGATCGAAAAGATATTCCTGGGCGGGTCTTTAGTTTACGGGCAGGCTTCGAGCACCAAAGCGGCTGGAATAACTACATTGTGGCTAAGTATATTGATGAAATGTGTTCTGTTGCCGGCTGTAATCGGACCAATGGTAATTATAAAAAGACTGAAGAACTATTTGTGATGGACTACATCAGTCGTTACCAGCTCACGCCAGATGTTGAAGTGTTTCTGAAAACTGAGAACATCTTTGACCAGCAGCGAATAGTGTCACGCAACCCAGACGGCGCCCGGCCGAATCGACCGCGCACCACACTAGTTGGTATCCAGTACGGTTTTTAATACCAGACTCTGGTAATAACTTCTGCGCAATAGCCGGCGTGTTTTGATCAAGCATCTGTAAAGTTCGCAGATGCTTGATCGCTTAACACGGGGTTAGTGACACAGATCTATAATCGTTTGATGTGGGTTATCCAACGTGAGGTGGCTGACGATTTCAGGGTCAAAACTCTTGCTAGATACGATAACCAACTGAAATTAAATAATAAATAACTTTTTTGTACAGGTGATAACGTCAAGCGGTAGCGAGAGCGGTGCCTTAAAATCGCCCTCCAACCGGCCCATAGAGGAACTCACTGCAGCTATAAACATATATTCCACAAAGCGCCGATCAATATTACCTGCCATACCTTTCTTCACAGCTTCGCGATCCACCTATTGCTGCAAGCACGGCCGCTGAAAATCTTCAGCCAGCTTTTGGGGCATAAGTCGATATAAAGTACCGAGATCTATACCAATGTGCTCACCGTGGAAGGTGGTGCCCATTGCTGATTTCGTAACGGGCTTGTCCGTGTAGACCCATTACGTTAGTTGCTGTTGAAGCGCTTGCCGGTAAGCACTGATACCGGGAATGATGCCAATAGCAAGTGTACAACCAATAATGACTGGTAGATAAAGCAACGATTGGAGAACGAGAAAATCGCTCCGAATATATAAACTGAATTGTTCTGCTAGGAAATTGCTTGATAAAGTCGTAAATAAACCGAGTAGTGCGATAGCAAGTAATGTTCCGCCAAGACTGATCAATAAAGCCTCAGCCTCGATAAGAGCCAGTAAAAACCACGGTGAAGCACCTATGGCACGCATTACAGCGATTTCTTTCTGGCGCTCGCGGATAGAGCTCAACAGCATCGCTGAGAGTCCTAGCAGCGACGCGAAGAATACTAGAGCGGAAATCAGGCGCAGGGTGCTTTCCATGACGGCCATGGTCTGCCAAAGCTGAGTGAGGGTGACGCCTGGGAGGATGGCTAGCAGGGCTTCGTTACTGTTTGTATTGATTTGTCGTTGCAACTTAAAACTCGCGAGTTTTGATTTTAGGCCCAACATCACGGCAGTAACACTGTCTGGTGTTAGGTTTGGTTGCGTTTTTGTGTGAGAAGCATGGCCGCTTGGTAATTTAATACCTTGTTGCCAATCGACGTGGACAGCCTCCATACCTTGCAAGCTAACGTGCAGTGTTTGATCGACTGGCGTACCGGTGGGTTTTAAAATTCCGGTTACCTTAAAGGGTTTGTCCTTGTGATGACTAAAGCTGGTATTGCCTAAGCCATGGGCTAGTACTAACTTGTCGCCGATTTGATAATCAAGCTTGTACGCTACCTCACTGCCGAGCACGACGTCGAATATATCTGAAAATGGCTTTCCTTCTGCGAGCACTAACAGCGTGGCCTGGCCATAACGAAAGTAGGTGAAATAATCTGTGGTTGTTCCCATCACCCGATAGCCCTTGTGGGAGTCTCCTAGCGAGATGGGGATAGTCCATGCAACATTTGGGTCTGCCGCGATGTGTTGATAACTTTGCCACGATATATTATTCGTTGCATTTCCCAGCCGGAAAACAGAATAAAGTAAAAGGTTGATATCGCCTGTGCGGGCGCCAACGATAAGGTCTACGCCAGAAACCGTGTTGTTAAAACTGTTCTTAGCCTGGTGGCGAATTTGTTCTACGCCCAACAGTACAAAGACGCTCACTGCTATCGCTAGGAGTGTGAGCAAGACAGACCCTTTACGGCTCCAAACACTGGATAGGGCAAGACGTAAAAACATTAGTACTTATCCTGAGCTTGATTTAAGTCTGCGAGTGCTTCCACCCTGTGAAAGGCATCTGCCAAAGCTAGATCATGGCTGACAAACACCAGCGCAGTTTGATGTAGCTTCGCTTGATCAAATAGCAGCGACATAAACGCATCACGGTTTTGTTGGTCTAGGGCTGAGGTGGGTTCATCTACTATCAATAATTCCGGGCTGTTAACTAGGGCTCGTGCAATAGCGACCCGTTGTTGTTGGCCAATACTTAAGAGGCTGGCGGCTTGGTTATGTAAGTTTTGGTCAATTCCCAGGGCGTTGAGTAGTTCGAGTGCGCGATGCTTGGTCTTTTTGGTTCCGGCAAAGTGCGCAGCCAATGCAATATTACTCACTGCGTCCAAGTAGGGGATGAGGTTAAATTGCTGAAATACAACGCCGATATGTTGCGCCCGCCATTTATCACGTTGGCGCCCGCTAAGCGTATTGAGTCGTTTGCCGAGGACGCAGATTTCGCCGGTATTGGGTAACAAAATACCCGCCAGTAAATTCAGGAAAGTGGACTTACCTGTTCCAGACGGGCCATATAAAAACACCTGCTCACCTGGCTCAAGCGACCACGCGGGAATGTCCAGCATTGATGAGTTGTCAGTGCTGTAGCGAAAGTGTAAGTCCTTAACTGACACCAACAAATTGCAAATTCCTTTATATAAGTGACCGCGAGAAATATGTTATAACATATCATTATTGTCGGAGATATTGCTACTGACTGTCATTACTTTATTTGTGGAGCTGATTTTGATCTACCTTAGTTACTTTTCGTCATTCAATAGAATCAGTTTCTTGGTAGTGTTGCTGTTAAACGCTGAATTTGTCTTTTCTCAAGATAGCAACGTAGCGCAGGTCGGCAGCTATAAAAATATCGAATGGACCGACTTGATGCCGCAGGCTGACCTTGAGGCTTTGCTCAACCCCCCAGAGTCTCTCGATGACATCGCCGATGGCTCTCTGCAAGACGAAATAGCAAGTCAAATTAAAGTGGCAATTGAGAAAGCCGGAGATAGCCGCTACCAACAGGCGTTGGTTTCGACACAGATAGTGGGGAGCTTTGAAGGTCAGGCGATTCGTTTACCTGGCTTTATTGTCCCCTTAGAATTTGGCAAAGACCGGCATCATGTTACCAAGTTTTTTTTAGTGCCATATTTTGGCGCCTGCATTCATGTCCCGCCGCCACCGCCAAATCAAATAATTTATGCTGATTATGAAAAAGGCTTTAAGCTAACTTCTCTGTATAATCCATTTTGGTTATCGGGAGTGCTGCACACCACATTAATTGAAAATGATACCGCAACGTCAGCTTATGCAATCGTGGTGGATAGCATAGAACCCTATATAGAATAAATAAACGCTAGTTACTACTTGGCACCCCTGTGTGAGTTGCTTGTAGCTATACGTCGGAAAAATTTGCAGTACGGCAATGAGATATTAAATATACCTGCTTGCCAAATTACTCTTTTAAAACCGCTTGAGTGTCAGGTTTCGATTTGTTCTGCGCCGGACTGTAAATAGTCAAACTAAAGTGCGGTGAGTGCTTCGAGCAATGAATTGTATTACTTGCGAATGGCGTGTCTTAATTGGTCAATTCCCGAAGAGTACATTGTAATAAACGTCTCGCTGATTTCTTCACCTGCCCCCTCTGGGGAACATGCATTGCAAGATGGTTGCGGATCGTACTCGATATAAAGCTGCACCGCTTTGACATAGACTTCGGTAGTCAGCTTAGCGACGGTTAATAAGCCATAATCGATGCCCGCTGAAACACCTGCGGCGGTAATGAATTTTCCCGCTGACGATATTTGAATTAGCCCGAAGAGCCCGAGAAGTGAGGCCAGTTTAAGCATGAGGCAAGTGTTCTGTTTGAGGTAAACGGGACATTAGAGTGGAAACCGTTTTCTCAGTCAATGCGGTGTTTTGTTGCAGGGGCTGAGAAAAGATAAGTCTGACATTTTATATTTTCTGTATGTCCGTAGCGGTTTTGCCTGCCGATTCATTTTGGCTATCGGGCGTGCTGCGCACCACATTATTTGAAAATGATACTGCCACGGCCGCCTATGCAACAAAGGTCGACCGAATTGAGCACCATGTCGAATAAATTTCACTCAGCAATAATACAATCAAACAAGGCGTCTTCCAAATTTTCAAGTGATTGCTTATTGGAGCTGATACATTCAATGCGACTATCTAGGCAATCGTCCAGCTGTGATTCAGTCAGCACATCATCGGCTTTGTTATAGGCGACAATGCCTTGATCGGTGATAAATATGCCTTTGATACGTTCCGCGTTCACACCGAGTAATAGGGTGTACAATTTACGTGCGTCGAATACCCAGTCAGCTTTGAATATCCAACCTCGGCTGTAAAATCCCTCGCCTTCATTGTCGATGCTAAGGTAGCCAGCGTCGGGAAGGATACGGGTTTCGGGTAGTGATTCATTGCTTTGTGCGTTGTGGTGATGGTGTTCGTGATGGTCTATTGGTTTGTGCTTCCCCATAAGCCAGTCTATTTGTAAAGCACCCTGACTTACTTGGAAAACGGATTTACTGTTTAGGTGTACGCTGTTTTCCAAAAAACTAAGCAGCTTCGGAAAATCTTCAGACTGGTATTGGTCTGCCTTATTGGCCACGATCACATCGGCAATGGCCAGTTGCTGGTTAAAGATAGGGTGCTTGGTATAGCGCTCGTCCTGAACTTTACGGGCATCTACCAATGTTATCGTGGCGCGTAGGTCCAGTACATCTTTGTAATGCTCAGCAGCCAGTACGGCTAATACCTCCCTAGGGTGACCAAGACCGGTGGGTTCTATTAATAAGCGATGTGGCTTGGCGCGGGCGAGCAACATATTTAATGCTATTTGCATGGGTAGTCCGGCGGCACAGCACATACAACCACCGGATACTTCGCGAATAAACACACCGCTATCCTCTGTTTCAGTTCCCGTAAACAAGCTACCGTCGATGCCGACCTCGCCAAATTCATTGACCAAAACCGCCCAGCGTTCATGACTGGGCTTTTGTTTGAGTAGGTGAAGTATCGCAGTGGATTTCCCAGCGCCTAGAAACCCAGTGATGATATTGGTGGGGACCGAAAGAATTTTCGAATGGTTAACGTTCATTGGCCGAGCCCTTATAGCTTTGTATTAGCGTATTGTTTGCAGACACAATTGATTCTGAAAAACTAGAATATTCAGGAGACACCTTCTGCAATCGTAGGTAGGTGACATATTGGGTTTTTAGATAACATGTATATTTCTTTTTTCATACCCAGTGACTATAGATTTAGAATAGTTTCGGTTCTACAGCAACTTACGTCTATAGAGTATCGTTATAGCGATTGCCCACAACATTTTTTAAATTTACGGCCATTGCCGCAAGGACAAGGCTCATTGCGCCCAACTTTGGGCGCTGTGCGTGTAACGGGTGTTGTTGAGCTACAGCACGTTCTGTCGCTACAACCAGACTCGATATTCGTCAGTGTCTGCGGTATGGGGGTGTTAATTTCATTGCTCATTAAATTGCTATCTCATTGCGGGTTATGTTTTCGATTAATTACGACGGCATTTTGGGTAAGCAGGTTTTATTGAAGCTCGACTTTAAGCCAGCAGTCTTTGATCCATGGCAATTGTTCGAGTATCGCTTTGATGCTTTCGCGGCTTCTACCAAAACATCAGATTTTCAGTATTAATATTGCCTTCGGTCATTGGGCGTGCATTTTTGATTGAAGTGCAGCGCACTTTCAACTCTTTCTCCCATAAGTAAAAATAGATTTCTTTGTGGGGTCTACTTTGAGATAGAAGCAATTTGGGCGGTTTTATCCATGATAGTCTGAGAGACTGACAAACCGGTTGCTGCATCAAATGTCTTGGTCGGCGCTAGCGTCTCGACAGATCCGGTGTGCAGAGTGCACCGATCGATCATACCGAGGGTGTCAAGCCGCTGGCGACATACCTCCAACACCACGTCCGACGGATCCACGGCGATAAAAGTCCACTGCGGAAATGTTTGCGCTAGTTGGATCATCTCTGCTCCAGTACCGGCACCGACACAGAGAATGTTGTCTTCGTGCATATTGTTCTCCTAAGTCAGTTTGCTCCACAGCGACACTGAGCGTGTTTGCATAGGGTGTGATTTTTAAAGTGACCAAGGGCTATTAGTGACGCGCCCAATACAGAGGCTATTTTTTCGCCCATATCACCGAGTAGATCATGACCAAAAAAGATAGCCAGGCTAAGTGTTGTTAAACCGAGTAGGCCGATGATGAGAACGCTTTTATTTTGGTGTTGGCGGCAGCCCATCGCTAAGGCAATTAGGCTGGTGGGTAATACGGCTATTAACATCCACTGGTGGAAACGCTCATCACCAAAGGTACTTGCCGCCAGTGTTGGGACCATAAGGAGGGCAATGGGAAGTAATAGGCAATGGACAGTGCAAACAAAGGAAAGACCGATGGCTGCTTTGTCGATATGAGTGGATACAGGTGTCACGCTTATTCCTTAAATGTGTTGTTATGCCGCTGTTTTGGCGCAATCTTGGCAGAGACAGTGCAGCTCCAGTTGTGGGCTTTTGAGAATATACCCCGATTTTTCAACATTGACTTTCAACGTGTTAATTAAGGCTTTTTTGATGCCAATTTCCTTTACATTGCTGCATTCATCGCAAATCAAAAATTGAGGTACTTCGTGGGCGTGGTTGCAGCTGATGTGCGAGCACGCCACATATTTGTTGGCTAAGTGTAATTTGTGGACTAGGTTTTCTTCTGCAAGGAAGTCGAGGATGCGGTACACCGTGGTGGGTGGTAGCGATTCACCGAACTCCTTATGCATATAGTTAATTAGCTCGTAGGCAGACTGCGCCTTTTCGGACTGCAGTAAGCCGCTGAGTATGCGCTTACGCTTTTCGGTCAATCTGGCACCAGTGGCGCGGCAACTTGCTTCTGCGTGAGCAAGAACGTGTGCAATGTTGGTCATAGTTTGTTTACCTAAAGGCTCTTTACCTGAAATTAACGTTAAGCTGGTTATTATCCAGTGTTATTGCGCCTTGTCGACTTTTCACTATCCACTGTACCTGTAAGAACTGAATATTTGGAAACTCAAGGAGGATAGTTGTTGTCAGCGACGTTAATTGCTCGGGACGTTGGCAGCGATAATGATAGAGCGCTTCAATATCGCGATGATCTGCACTCTTTTTGTGAGGCTCGTGGTCATGCTGGTGATCATCAAGTGTGTTATTTGTATTGTTGTCGGCGACAGTTTGGCTGACGCCGCCATAATTGAGGTCGTAATCGATTAACTCGCATCGTGCAGCATCTAGTAGGAATAGCGTGTCGGCTGCGGCGAGTGTGTTTTTCATTTTGTTTACCGCAGCCTGCTGTTCGGAGTTTTTCGCGCGATGCTCAAAGCCAAGTATATTCACTGCAGGAGAGCGAAACTCAATTTCGAGCTGCTCTCCTTCAAGTGCGACAAACAAGATTGCTATCCCATGGGTATGAGCCGCTAAATTAGTAGCTGCGCTTAGCTCCTGCTCTTGAGCATTTACAAAGGCGACTGCTGTCAATAGAAACAGCATTGTTAGCACATACCGACAATATGCAATCATCATGTTTTTCTCATCGTTTATCGTGGCAATTTACTGATATTTAAAATACTCCGCGGAGGCCAATACTAAATCCACGCCCTGGAAGGGGGGCGAGATTTTTCAGGAAAGAGGAGTGCACGCGTGCTTCTTCGTCACTTAAGTTGCTGGCCTTCAGATAAATTGTCATATCACTACTATTGCCAGCGACGGTATAGGCCAGTTCCGCGTCTACCAAGGTATATCCATCGGTCTCAGTTTCCCGCTGGGCGTTGTTTTGCTGCTCAAAGTAGCGAGCAACGCCGATTTCCGCTTCCCAGCCCTGGCTTTGATAACGCAGTTTACTACCCAGCCGCACTGGAGGAATGCGGGGCAGATTACCGCCATTGTCCAGTTTGCCGCGAATGCTGTCGCCCCACAAAGTCAGAGTAAAGGGCTCGGCAAACTGCCAGGCAAGCTGGGCCTCAATGCCGTAAAGGATCGCGTCGTCCTGTTCGAACACATAGACCGGCAGGGCACCATGATCATGCTCTTCGTGCTCGCCTTCTTCCTCGCGATCGTGGCCTTCAATATCGTCGCTGTTGAAGCCAGTATTACGCTGGTAGTAAAAGTTGTTCACTTGGTTGTAGAACACGTTTACCACCCAGCCGATATTGCCGGAATGCTTGCGCAGGCTCAGGTCGATATTGGTAGAGACTTCTTCCTCGACATCGTTGCCATCATTGAAATGGGGGTGCTCGCCATCGTGTAACGAGAACAGCGCGCCCACCTCAAAACTGCCCGTGCCGATATGGGCGCCGTAAGAAAATAGTTCCGAGGCGCTAGGTGCCCGCTGGGCGTGGGTCAGGGAGAGCGCGGCGTTATAGTCATCGGTAAAATCCCAAACTACCCCAGCAGACAGGCTGTAAGGGTCAAAGTCTAGGTCATCGAAATACAGCAGATCTTCCTCGTCATGGCCAAAGGCGATGGGGTCAGCTTCAAGGCTTACTGTTTCGATTCGGGCGCCCAGCTGCCACAGAAAATCGCCAAAGTGCTTTTCTTGCATCAAAGCAAGGGCGTAGCTGTCAGTGCGATTAGGTGGGGTGAAGGCTTCTTCACCGACGGCTTCAAAATCTGATGTTTTACCTTCGAATGACAAAGCACCGCGCCAGCCAGCGAACTCTTGAAGCAGCAAGTCGACCCGAACTTGCAGGGTTTCGTTACGAAATACCGTGCCAAAGTCGCCGTTTTCGATCTCGGCGTGTTCGTAGTCGGTGTAACCGATACGAGTGTTAACGCCGCTGAGCCAAGGGCTGTCTAGAGACAGTTCACTAAGCAGTTGCCAGCGATCCTGCTTCAGATCGGAGAGAACACCTACTTCCTCTTCCTCATGTTCGTCGTGTTCTTCGCTCATCTCCTCATGGCCTTCTTCATGTTCCTCTTCATGATCATCGCTATGTCCAGGAATACCATTAAGCCGTTCCAAACGGCCGTAAGCCAAACCAATATAGCCATTTTCCATTAATAGGCTGCCGCCGATATTAAAACCCTTGCTTTCCGAGGCGCTGTTTTCCAGAACGCCGTCACGGTGCTCTTCGTGCGCTTCCTCTTCGTGTTCTTCCGCGGTTTCTAGAACGGCTGTGCCCGGAATATCGTAATTACCGCCATCTCGCCAAAAGCCATCAATATGTACAGCAAACTGGTTGTTGCCGCCGGTGTACGCTATTGAGGCGTGATCTTCATCTGCCACCATATTATGGCCAAGAGAGAACGCCCCTTTTGGCTCACTGGAGGATGGCACCCGATCATCGACGATATTTACCACGCCGCCAATAGCGCCAGAACCGTAGAATAAGGTGGCCGGGCCGCGTAGAATTTCAATCTGCTCAGCGGTGCTGGCCTCGATGGCCACCACATGATCTGGGCCGACCCGGGAGGCATCACTCACATCTAGTCCGTTCTGGGTGATCAGCACTCTGGGGCCGTTCATGCCGCGAATAATAGGGCTACTGGCCACTGGTCCGAAATAGCTGGAATGCACACCCACTTCGTTTTTCAGGGTTTCGCCCAAGGTCGACGCCTGCTTGCGCCGCAATTCATCCCCAGCCACGACAGTCACCGGCTGGGCGGATTCCATAATGGAGGAGTGAAAGGGGGTGGCCGTCACGTCAACCTGCTCAATAGCCGAACGCCGTAACACAATGCTTAACAAGATCTTTTGGTCCGACTTCAAACGCAAGGTCTTGTGGCTATAGCCAGGGGCGTTGATATGGAGCTCATCCAGCGTCGCATCGCCTGTCTCCAGGGTAAATTGTCCCACTGCATCGGTGCGGGTTTGCAGGGTGCTGCCCACAACCTCAATCTCGGCGTTACTGATCGGCTGGGCATTGGCATCAGTAACCTTTCCCGACAGGGCGTGCGCCATACTGGGAAAGACCAATCCGGCCAGAGTGGCAATGACGATAGCGCTGGGTGTGTATTTCAATTTTTTACTCCGAGTTTGTTTTTCTTTAATTTACTGAAGACTTATAGTTAATTGCGCAACAATAAAGCAATGATATAACATATCATTTTATGGCGCAATGAGTGATGATTCAATAAGGCTGCCGCATTTAAGAAGATTGCTATGTCGCAAACAACTATTTCTATTTATTAAGGAAATTTTATCAATGCGTCAGAAGAAGTTTATTTATGTTTCGATTCTAAGTGCCAACTTGCTTTTTCCGTTATCGATTTTCGCCCAATAAGCGCGTCTTGAAGAGATAACGGTTCATGCATTGTATGGACCGAATTGTTTATATATCCCTTCAAATTTCAACGATATATCTTTTTTCATAGTTATTTTTTGAGGGCTTGTAAACGAAGTCAACGTCCGTCATCTGAATTTTCAGCAATGACTTGTGAGAGGTATATTTAATAAACTAAGTCTATTTTCCTGCGGTAATAATTAACGTAATTTATGATGTCATAAGAAATCCAACGTCAGTAATAGCCGCTTCTGGCCATTGGCGATAGGAGGCGAACGGTGAACAAGACCCGCACCTTCGTTGCCCTCCCAAGCTTCGCCCTTGAGCAGGGCGATGTCGCCAGTAGTTATTACTTGAATTGTGTGTGGACCTGAATACAAACCACTTTCTGCGTCACTTAGCCCCTTGCTGCCAGCGCCCAGTTTACTCCTGTCTACCGTGTGATGAGGAATCCAATCCGTGCCTACGCCTACATAGGTGGTGATAAGCCGGCAGGGCACGCGATCGACATGGAATTTTGGGCACATGGCGTTATCGAGGGCGGTAAGTCGAATGCCTACGCCGTTTATATCGAATAAACAGCTGAACATTTCTGCAAGTAATTGTATGTCTGCACTCAGTAAGGGGTAGTCTGTTAGCTCTGGAATATGCTTTTTTAAGGTAGCTATCTTTGAATTTGGATACGTATGACGGATACCCATGAAACCTTTTTTATGTAGCAAGTTTTGGCATTCTGCAATGAGATCCGGGGTGTTTTTACGCTGCCAGACGGCTAACGTTACCTCGCTCTGATAGATGGCCGCGAGAGTGTCGGCTGTGTTTCCAAACGCAGCGCTATCAGTATCTTGCGTGTTAGCCAACGGGGGCATTACCAGTGCTGCCGTCATGCAATAGCCTCCCATGTTGGAAACGGATCAGGTAATTTTTCCCAGCATTCGCGACCCGCGAGTAACTCTGTTTCGCTTATTAGGCAGTCGTCTAACGCTTTGATGACGTTGTCTCGATCCAAATTTTGTCCGATAAAAACCAATTCTTGACGCATATCGCCGAAGGGTTCTTGCCAGCTTTTTTTGATTGATGCTAAGTAGTCTTCGTCTTTTGGCCATTGCGCTTCGGGAATCGCCTTCCAGAACATGCCTGCAAATCCGAAGCGAGCCATACCGCCTGCTTGACTCCATTGCCCAGCAAATTCAGGACGACTGGCCAACCAAAAGTAGCCTTTGGAACGGATAAGTTTTCCTTGAATAGCGTCGCTATGGAGAAAGTCGTAAAACTTTTGAGGATGAAAGGGTTTCCGGGCGGTATAGCTAAAGCTGGCGATACCGTATTCTTCGGTTTCTGGCACGTGCTCACCGCGCATTTCCTTAAGCCAGCCCGGCGCTTGTTGAGCACGTTCAAAACTGAACTTGGTGGTACCTAGCACTTTATCAATGTTGACCTGTCCGTTGCGAATGGGAACAATCTCGGCCTCGGTATTAAGAGTCTTCAGCACTGCGATTAGTCGCTGTAAGTCGGCATCATCGACTAAATCGGTTTTGCTTATGAGCAAGACGTCGGCAAACTCGACCTGATCTACCAGTAAATCTGCGACGCTACGCTCATCTCCTTCGCCTAAATGTTCTTCAGTTTCCTGAAGGTATTTCGCTTCATCAAAATCGTTTAGAAAATTCAAGGCGTCTACCACCGTGACCATGGTATCTAGACGGGCGACGTCAGATAGGCTCACACCATCTTCATCTGCAAAGGTGAATGTTTCTGCTATTGGAAGTGGTTCAGAAATACCGGTGGATTCGATTAACAAATAGTCAAAGCGACCTTCGCTCGCCAGCTTTCGGACTTCCAGCAAAAGGTCTTCTCGCAAGGTGCAGCAGATACAGCCGTTGCTCATCTCTACCAGTTTTTCTTCACTGCGGTTCAATTGCACGTCATTTTGTATTGCATTGGCATCGATGTTGATTTCGCTCATATCATTAACAATGACAGCGACCCGTCGGCCCTCTCGATTGTTTAGAATATGACTTAGTATCGTGGTTTTGCCTGCACCAAGAAATCCCGACAGTACCGTTACTGGCAGCTTTTTAGCGGCGTTTTCCATAGTGCTTTTCCTTTTCTTCCATTTGATGTTTAACCTCAGCGCAATATTCAGCGGTAGGGCGTATTGATAGCCTATCGACACCAATGGCTTCACCACTTTCAAGACAGTAGCCGTACTCACCATCACGGATTCGCTTCACTGCGGCATCGATTTTTGGTAACAGCTTGGTCTCCCTTTTGACGCTGCGTAGCGCAAGGCTTAGTGTCTCTTCATGCTGAGCGAGGTCGGCTTCGTCTTTTAATTCTGGCCTTTCACTCAAGCTACCTTGTGCATTTTTTATATTTCGCAACGTTTCTTCTTTAAGCGCTTGTAAACGTGCTTCAAAAAACATCAGCTGCTCGCTGTTCATGTAAGGCATTGATGCAAGGCCACTCGGTAGCTCGGTGTACCCCTCACTACAAGGGTTATATTCGAGAAAACCATTGCTCACCCATTCAATGTTAAATGATATAACATATCATATATTAGCTTGGCTGTTTTACGCAACCAACATCAATAAAGATAATTAGGAGTAGGGTGTGAAAGTAAATCTGAGCAGAAAGTGCGTTGCCAACGTTATCGCGTCAACGTGTAGTGCGCGCCAAAATCGGGCTTTTCCAACGAGGGTAAGCAGAACGTCAGCACTATTGAAACCGTAATAGTAATTGTAACCCGAACAAGAAAATCACTTTAAGACGTACCAGTCTCTATTAGTGTTCAGGACATGGCCGTGTTGCGAAAGAATGGCTTCACCTAGGGCACCAATGAGTTTCGAGGTGTTCCTGGCGTGTCATTTCGACGTGGTGAGGGCGATGGCGATTTGGATGCCGTGAAGGATACTCGCAACGGTATTCCATTGGACAATAACGGTAATCTTTCACCGGTACCAAGAGGGCGAAGGCCTTTTTGGGCTTTGGTTCCCCAGAGGACGACCAACAGCTGTAGCTAGGCACACTAAAAGTAGACCATGTCATCAGTTCTTCTTTATCGCTATCGGCGGACTTACAATTGCGCCACAACGAGCGTGAGAATAATCATAAATTTTTATGATTACTTTTGCTTCGCGTCGGAAAAAATATCAACGCTAAGCTTGCAAACTATTGTCATATGGTTTGTTTGTGAGCAGTTTTTAAGCCAATATTTTGATTTGCATCGGAATTTCAACCAATTATTATCAAGATTTGGTGGATGATCTGACCCACGTCTGGGCACGAAAGACGCAGGGCGCTCAATGGCTTAAGCTTTAATGCTGGGTCGCCTTTTCTTGCAACTGGGCCAATATTGGGTGCAAATCTATAACTCGATTGGTTCAGCGGAAGCCCGCATTGAGGGAGGGGAGTAAAAGAAGGGTGTAGCGCATTCAAAAAATCCGATACGGTGACGTATTGGACATAGCGGGCATGGGGCGCTAGAATACAGATATTCGACTATATACACTTATATGTAGATATCAGGAAAATCCATGGCCATTCCTAAACCCGTCCCGCTGTACCCAACATACAAAGATCTCAAAGATGTAAAGTTTGAAGAGTTTCCTGATCTCGCCACCGTGTTAGCCGATACCTGTAAATGGAAATCTAAGGCGTGGCTATGGGGCCAGGAATTTCTATCTTATATTGGTCGCAACAAATCAGAACACACATACACGCGATTTCGTTCTGAAGTCGAGAAATTTCTGCTCTGGGCATTTCTTATCAAGGATAAGCCTATCGACCAATACCGAAAAGCCGATATTTTAGAATATGCAGATTTTTGCTGGCGACCGCCATTAACGTGGATATGTTTGTCGAATGTTGATAAATTTATTATTAAAGGCGGTCTTTACACAAGTAACACTGAATGGGCGCCATTCCGGTTGATGACTGCCAAAGGTGATACATCAACGCCAGACAAGAAAAAATACCGTCCCTCGCAAGAAACCTTACAAGCAACGTTTACCGCTGTTAATGCCTTCTATAAACATCTAACTGATGAAGAATACTGTTACGGAAACCCTGTGCAATTAGCAAAAAAAGATTGTCGATATTTGATCAAAGATGCACAGGTCAAGGACGTAAAGCGCTTAACGGAAGACCAGTGGAATTTCCTGCTGGAGATTAGTCATACCATGGCCGATGACGACTCCCGGTATGAGCGAAGCTTGTTTCTCATCGCATCATTAAAAACCCTATTTCTCCGCATTTCAGAGTACTCAGATCGTTCTGAGTGGTCACCCACAATGAGCCATTTCTGGAAAGATAATGACAATAATTGGTGGTTGAAGATCTATGGTAAGGGCAGAAAAGTCCGCGATATTACGGTTCCTTCGAGCTTTCTAAGCTATTTAACACGCTACCGGCTATATCGAGGTTTAAATAAGCTACCTGTGCCTGGTGAAAACCACCCTATTATTGAAAAACTCCGAGGCCGTGGTGGAATGACTGCGCGGCAGTTATCAAGGTTAGTACAAGAAGTATTTGATCAAGCTTACGAACAAATGAAGGCACGCTACGGCGAAGATAATGCCAGTAATTTTAAAGAAGCGACTTCACACTGGTTACGACATACCGGTGCAAGTTTAGAGATAGAGCGTGGTCGTTCACTAAAAGATGTATCCGAGGATCTGGGGCATGCAAGCATGTCTACCACCGATACGGTGTATGTACAGACCGATGACAAAAAGCGGGCCGCTAGCGGTAAGGAACGCAACGTTTAACCGACTACAAACAATTACGAGAAAGCTCTACTTTTCGCTTTAGCTATTTACCACGTGCTGGCTGGAAAGACGTCGAACTCATCATAGGAGATTTAACTGCTAAAGGTCATATTTCAACTCTCTCCATCAGTGCCTCCCATAGCAGCATGACTTAACGGTGAATTGAAATTCACATTAGATGTGGCCGTGTGTTTGAGTAACCGGGCTTAGTAAGAGTGGATTCTTCCTAGTGCGGCAGCTACGCCAACGCGCCCTATTATCACTTTGAATCTACCGCAACAAAGCGGATATATATCAAGCCAAGAACTGCGGAAGTAACCGAGGCAAGCAAAATTGCCGTTTTGGCTATTTGAAGGTTTTCCGCTTGCGCATCAAATCCAAGGGCGGCAATAAATGTAGACATAGTGAAACCAATACCGGCAATCAGCGAAATACCCATTACATGCTGGAGACTAACGCCAGGCGGCAGACGGCCTATGTTATAGCGGAGGCCTAGCCAGCAGGCGCCAGAAATACCAACAAACTTACCGATGACGAGCCCAGCAATAATTCCTAAGCCTGTTGGATGCATAAGACTAATCAAGATTGAATCAAAACTAATTTCAACACCTGCATTTGTTAACGCAAACAACGGTAATATAAATAACGCGACCGGCAAAGTTAGTGCATCCTCCCAACGACGAAGAGGTGTGCTGGCGCGCTCTGCAATATCCCGAACCTCAAGTATTTTTTCGTGGTCTTCTCTGCTGCCGAGAACATCTACTGATTCTGTTTTTTGATGCATTGCAGCTATTTTTAAGTTTGTATTGTCTAGCAATTCCCCTGAGGCAACCTTAGGCCTTGCTGGCACCGTCAAGGCAATGGCGACACCTGCAACGGTTGGGTGAACACCGGACTTGAGCATCGCCCACCACGCTGCGACACCAATGACGACATAAAATAAAGGTTGGCGTATTCCCCCATAGTTGGCCAGTGCCAAAACTGCAATTAGGCCGAAAGCACTTAACAGATGTAGTAGTGATATTTCCTGAGTGTAAAATACTGCTATGACAATGATGGCGCCAACATCGTCGACAATGGCAAGGCCGACGATGAAAGCAAGGAGGCTAACGGGTATATGTTTTCTTACAAGGGTAAGGGCGCCCAAGGCAAAGGCGGTATCGGTTGCCATTGGTATCCCCCACCCTATTTGCGATTCAAGCGACCAGTTGAACAGCGAATAAATCAGTGCTGGAACAACCATCCCACCAACTGCACAGAGTATGAGTATCCGGCTATTCTCAGGTTGAGCAAGGTCACCCGCAAGCACCTCTCTTTTTATTTCGAGGCCAAGTAGGAAAAAAAATATGACCATTAGACCATCATTAATAATGTGTTTAAGTGAAGCCCTTACTTCATAGTCATCGACAAAAAATCCAATCGAGGTGTGTACCAAACTCTGGTAGGTCGATGAATATGCCGAGTTGGCCCACCAAAGTGCTACCAATGTGGCTATTAATAGAAGTACGCTAGATGTTGTCTGGGCCCGTATAAAGTTTGAGAATGGATCGTGTATATTCTCTAATCCACGTTGCAATACGTTTTTTGAATCACTTGGCATATCAATATTCCGTAAGCAAAACTATGGTGGATGTTGCCAATAATTTGATTATTTGTAGGCAATATAAAAGCTTTATTGCAACTGCTGCGGCAGGACCAAGCCTTATGATGTGTTTTAAAATTATGATTCTACGTTTGGTCTGCGTAACATCGCGTCTAGCTGATCAACTATTTCAGCCCAGTCTGCATCATCATCTTTTGATTGCTGCAAAAATGAAGATTGTGAGGCGCTCCAGAAATTTGCTTTATGCAACTCTACCTTACTGGACAGAGGGGTATTCTTTTTTATAAATCCTTGAATAGCCTGCTCTGTATTGTCTAGCCCTAGTTGTTTAAATAGATTGGCTAAAGAATGACCTTGTGCTTCCATAATTGCCTCTTTCATCAGTTGCATGCAGAACATTTCAATAATGAGCAAACCCTAAGTATCAGCGAAGGCGATCTACTAAAACCACCATACTTGGTTTGTGAGTAAATAGCGCGGTTCACGCTATTTAAGACCAATACCCTGCTGGTATATCAATTATTTATAAATTACGAAAATTAAACAGACTATAAACATCTATATCGCCCAACAGATCCGATGCCAGTTTTACTTGACCACTATAGCTTTGACTTTATAACTCTATGGCCTTGGTAATGTCGAAAATCTTGCCCCCGCCGCCTGAAGTAATATATCGCGTTTTAGTGGTCAAAGAATAATGGTAAGTAGCCAAGTGTTGTGAAGAAGGAGTTCAATATTTAAACAAGTCATCGTTTTGACCGAGCAGATTAACGCTGATCAATAAACAGAAAGGGTCAACTCACTGTCTAAAGCACACCGGTGCCAGCATGGAAATAGAGCGCGGACGCACTCATAAAGACGTGTCTGAAGATTTGGGTCACTCAAGTATGACGACCACTGATATACCGGGTATGTGTAAACCAAGAATCGCGTTAGGACGCTAAGTGGTGCGCTGCGCAAAGTAGATTAAGCTAATTATGCAGCTGGCCTGCTCCCTTCTCAGCCTTCGCCAATCGCTTCATTGCGAAGGCTGAGCGGGAACATTTCGCTAATAAACTATTACTGTTTCGCGCCTAGCTGTGTTGCTAAGTGAGCACGATGCGCTGTGTCATCGCAAGCCGACCAGCCATGCAAGTGCTGCTCGATCAACTCTGCGATCATATCGATATGACCGGCTTCAGCGTTAAGTGCAGGTATATATTCATAGCGTTCGCCACCGGCTTCTAGAAAATAGTCGCGATTTTCAATGCCGATTTCTTCAATGGTTTCCAAGCAATCCGCTGAAAAACCAGGGCAGACTAACTGAACTGATTTTACGCCTTCCTGCGGAAGCGCCATTAGCGTTTTATCGGTATAGGGCTGTAGCCACTCTTCCCTACCAAAACGAGATTGAAAGCTGACCAGGTACTCGTCTTTAGTTAAGCCAAGGTTTTCGGCTAACAGTCGCGCGGTTTTATGGCATTCACAATGATATGGGTCGCCATTAAGCAGATAGCGTTTCGGAATGCCATGATATGTAAATATCAACTTATCTGCTCGGCCATGTTCTTCCCAGTGCCGCCGGATTTTATCTGCCACCGCTTGAATATAGGCTGGTAAATCATGGTAGTGATTAATGAAGCGTAATTCAGGGATCAGCCTTTGTTTCAAGAAGCTGGCGGCCACAGCATCAAAAGTAGATGCTGTTGTAGAGGCGCAGTACTGTGGGTACAACGGTAAGACCAATAGCTTACGAACGCCTTGTTTGAGCATTTTCTCGATTACGGAATCAACTGACGGTGAGCCATACCGCATGGCAAACTCGAGCACTACGTTATCGCCGTGAGTTTGCTGAAATTTTTGTCGCAGGGCGTCGGCTTGATCTTGAGTATGGAATAAAAGCGGCGAGCCACGCTCTGTCCAAACTGTGCCGTATGCCTTGGCGGAGCGCCTGGGACGAATGTTTAAAATGATTAGATTCAGAATCATCCACCATAATAGGCGTGGTATCTCGATAACTCTGGGGTCGGACAAAAACTCTCGAAGATAGCGTTTTAAATCTGCTTTTTTTGGGGCGTCTGGTGTGCCCAAATTGGTTATCAAGATACCAATTTTGTCGTGTTGATTATGGGAGAATTCTGGGTTGCCTTGGTATTTCATGTAATAACTCTTAGATGCATTTAATACGCTAGATATTGAAGGTCAGTGGAGTCAGAGCTTTGAATTAGTAGGTCAGGGGTTAATGGGTTTAGATCTTTGATACTTTGAATTCCAGCTCGCGGTCCAGTGAAGCAAACTAGGTGCCGACTTTGTCGAGAGTATAACCTTCACTGTGGTGTGCATCAAATATCTCAAGCGGCTCACCTTCAAGGGCGAATTTGTGGCCTTAGATTTTGTTCGGGAGGGAATTTACGCGCGCCAAGAGCTAATGCAGTGCGCAGAACAGAGAGCAGAACAGAGAGCGGTCGTGTACCTTCTGAGCGCCGAGCCCGCAGTTTCGAATAATAAGCCTAAAGGCCTGCTTTCTGGGAAAGAAGTGAGTCATGCAATACCCGCTAGCTACTGCTCACCTTACAAAAACTTTTTGCTGGCTATTGACGGTGTTTTTATTACTCTAATCGCCGTCTGAATCAAGGCTAGCACCAAGAAAATCGTTTGAACAGTCATGACGATTTAAGTGCTGGGGCTTGTTAGTGTTAACACTGTCAGGTTTTTGCTGCTCTTATTTGCGTAGACTGTACGGCTATTTAATTAACCATTTTTAAATTCGCCTTTTAGACTGAGTCATATAATGAAGCACCGCATAGATCCAAATTTTCCGGCTAGCAATGAAGATGCCTCAAAATTGGATAGTCTAAGCCAAGTGCCGGTAAGGCCTGTGTTTATCATGGGGCTACACCGGTCTGGGACGACATTTCTCTACGACTGCGTTGCAAAGTCATTTCCCCTAGCGCACTTAAGTCTTTACCACTTATTGTATTTTGATCGTCTTCTCACTAATAAAGACCAGGCGACAGAACAGCAAGACAAAGACAGACTCAATCAGTATTTCGCCGAACGTGGCATTAGCGATAGAAACATCGACGGCACCACTATTGATGCCGATGCGGTGGAAGAATATGGCTTTTTACTGCGCAAAAAAACCGCCACGTTTAAATTGTGCGACCAGAACACGGCATTCTTTGCCACTGTCTGTCAGAAATTATTGGTCGTTCAAAGCGATAAGCAGGCGGTGTTGTTAAAGAATCCTTGGGACACGGGCAATGCCAAGAAAATTCTAAGCTACTACCCCGAAGCGCGCTTTATTTATATTTCCCGCGAACCCATTGCGGTGCTAAATAGTATGTTAAATGCCCTCCTCGCCTACCTGGAGGGACCGCAAGACTATCTTGAGGTTTTATTAGACAAGGGTAAAGGCCGCAGCGGCTACCGCAGTGGCTATATTGCTTGGTTAATATTGCGGGGTTTGCGCAAAGTACTGGGGCGAACCAATAGTGCTAGATTAGCTCGCAAGATGTTAGCGAAAGATGTTGCACGGCAGGTCGCTATTTACCGCAAAGAGTTAGCTGAAATGCCCGATAGCCGGGCAATAGAAGTAGATTATCTGGATTTAATTGCCGATCCTGAGGCAACGATGCAGTCACTTAAAGCATTGCTAGATTTGCCTATTACCGATATGCAGGAAAGTCTTGAAGTGAAGCAGCGCAATAATATAAACCCGGTATTAAAAGACTTCCAAGAATCACTGGATCACTTAGTAGAACAGGCGATGCTATACCCCCTTGGCAAGTGATTCCCGAGGTGTAACCCGGGCTGGGTATCACCTAATCCACGTTTAGTTTTTGCCCTCAGCGGCGCTCGCCGCGAAAACGGGCTGAGACCTAAGACCTTCAATCACGTGCATATACTCGTATTGCCGCCTAATTATAAAGTGATCAAAACACGCTTAATTCTTCGTGCCTTTGGGCCTGGCGACCCTGTCTTTATTTGTCTCTATGACACACTCCGCTATTACACATATCGTATATTTGGGCACTTCACAAACTGTATTTATTGAGTAATACAGGGTATGTGTGGCCAAAAATGGCATCATTAAAATCTGTTCATGTGAGCTATGTCACACAAAGGCATAAGAATTGGTAAGTATAAATACGTATTATGTACTGACAGCCAAGAGTAGGACAACGGGTAGTGAGCCGGGACGTGCTAAGGCTGTAGTTAATGTTTTTGGCCTTACATTTACCACGATGTGAGGCGCGAGGGTAAAACATTACGGCCCATCAAGTAGGTGTTGATCTGCGCGTTTATTGATTTCCCTGCCCCCTTTTCTTTTGCCGCTGTCGTCTTGGCTGGAAATTATTCATTTAACGTCTAACGCCTTATTTAAACGCAAATATACTGCTACAGAGAATAATCGAATGACCGAAAGCATTGCCGCAAAATTACGTTCTCCGGCAGTAGCTCGCGCCGGTAGTGACTATGATTACGTTGACCTCAACGCAAAATCCTATAACGCCCTAAAAGTTCAGCGTCCGACTCATCGTACGGTAGTGTCACCTGAGGCTAAGTTTCTACCCTTGGCGCAATCGCAACGCGGCCTCTGGTTTGGCGAGAAAATCGGTCCTAGAGACGCTATCTATAATATTGCCGAGTACTGCGAGATTCTTGGTGCCATAAACGTCGACATATTCATGTCTGCACTCAAACAGATTACCTTGGAAGCAGAAACAACCCGGGTGGAAATACATGACACCGAAGACGGCCCTAAGCAAATAATACTGAATGAATATAAGGGCGAGTTCGCATTTGTAGATCTATGCGAGGCTGCTGACCCCCGCGCGGCGGCTGAGGCGTGGATGATGAACGAGCTAAGCCAGCCAGTGGATCTCGCCTGTGACCCCCTTTGGGTTTGCGCCTTATTTAAAGTCAGTGAGAACGATTTTTTTTGGTATCAGCGCAGCCATCATATTGTTCTAGATGGTTTTGGTGCGGGTATCATCGCTCGGCGCTGCGCGGATATTTATAATGCTTTGCTAGAGGATCGTGACATAGGTCCAAGTCCGTTTTTACCCCTAGAAACTCAGCATCAACAAGAAACCCAATACCGTGAATCGCCCCGCCATGAACGCGATCGAAGCTACTGGCTAGATCAACTTACGTCTCTCCCCGACCCCGTCTCTTTAACGCGCCATAACGCGATTCGCGCTGGCGGTTTACGTCGCAGCACTGCCCGGTTGTCAGCCGATACCAGCAGAACATTGCGGCAACTAGGAATGCAGTCGAAGGCAAGTCTTCCACAAGTGCTCATTAGCCTATTTGGGGCTTATATCTATAGGATGACGGGTGCGGAGGATCTGGTGTTTGGTATGCCGGTGACCGCCAGAGCCAATCGCGATATGCGCAGTGTGCCGGCCATGATGGCCAATGCGGTGTCAATCCGTTTGGCCATGAGTGCAGAGCTCAATCTGTATGACTTACTTGGCCAAGTAAGCAAGATTGTCCGTCAGTCTTTGCGGCATCAGCAGTTCCGCTATGAAGATCTTCGCCGCGAGCTAGGTCTGCTCGGGCAGGGTCAGCAAATCTCATGGGTTGGGGTAAATATTGAACCCTTTGACTATGATTTGCGGTTTGGCGGCCATCAATGTCTTGCGCATAATCTGAGTAATGGCACTGTCGAAGATCTGACCATCTTTATCTATGATCGCGGTGATAACGAAGGTCTGCGTATTGATTTAGATGCTAACCGGGCGCTTTACAGCCAGGGCGAGTTGGATATTCATCGCGATCGTTTTGTGCGTCTTATCAATGCGGCAATTAATGAGCCGAGCATCGCTGTTAGCGAATTGAGCCTGCTTTCCACGACTGAGAAGCACCAATTACTTCATGAGTGGAATCAGACTGACAAGCCAATCCCCGATACCAATTTACTCGCGCTGTTTGACGATCAAGCCCTTAAGTCCCCTGACGCGATTGCGCTGAAAAGTGGCGACAGATACCTGAGTTATCAAAGCTTGAAAAATAGTGTTGACCAGCTCGCGCAGCGGCTCATCGCCCGCGGTATAGGCCCCGGCAGTATCGTTGCCATTGCCCTGGATCGAGACGAGTCAATGCCGACGGCATTACTGGCGGTGATGAAATCTGGCGCGGCGTATTTACCATTAGACCCGAACGCCCCGGTCGGGCGCTTGGCCCTCATCATGGAAGAGAGCCAGCCCGATCTTATTATCTCTTCCTCTGATATAAGTCCCCGTTTACTCGGAAGTAATACCTCAATACTTGAGCTAGATGTGGCTGAACCTAGTTTTGTGTCTGAGGCGGCGTCAGCGCCACAGACTTTCGTCCCGCCGATTATTAACGGCGACACCAGCGCTTATGTCATCTATACCTCGGGATCAACCGGGCGCCCCAAGGGCGTCGAGATAAGCCATGCTGGCTTGTTGAATTTCCTTTTGGCAATGCAAGACGAGCTGAATATTCAGCCCACTGATAAGTTACTGGCCTTAACCACCGTGGCTTTCGATATTGCCGCTCTGGAGCTTTATCTTCCTCTACTTGTAGGCGCACAGGTGGTGATCGCCAGTCGTGAGGTGGCAATAGATCCAGCAAAGCTTGCCCAGCTAATCAGTGCTGAGCAAATCACTGTTATGCAAGCTACACCATCGCATTGGCAAGCATTAATGCAGGACCACGCTGAGCAGTTACATCAGCTCCGGCCGCTAGTCGGCGGCGAAGCGCTACCGGCACAGTTGGCCCACAAAATGCGCACGCTAGGCCACCCCATCGTCAATCTCTATGGCCCAACCGAGACCACCATTTGGTCAACAATAATGCGTTTAGATGGCGACGATTTAGATTGTCCGCCGATCGGCCGGCCAATAAGAAACACCCAAGTGTATGTGCTTGACCAAACTATGAAACCAGTGCCATTGGGCGCCATTGGAGAGCTGTTTATTGGTGGCGCAGGGGTTGCCAAAGGCTATCTGCATCGACCAGAACTAACGGCGGAACGATTCCTTAGCAACCCCTTTGGTGAAGGTCGCCTTTATAAAACCGGTGACTTGGCTCGCTGGCGTTCAGACGGGGTCTTGGAATACTTAGGCCGCAACGACTTTCAAATAAAAATTCGTGGGTTTCGAGTTGAAGCAGAAGAAGTCGAAGCAAATATTCAACGATGTGATGGCGTGCAGTTGGCGGTGGTGACGTTGCGCGAACATCCCTGTGGCGACAAGAAACTCGTCGCTCACATCATAGCTAGCCAAGGTGAAGATGGCATAGCTCCAGATATAGATACGGTATTGTTGCGCAAACAACTTGAGAAGACTTTGCCCGACTATATGATTCCGTCAGTCTTCGTGTTTGTAGATACCCTGCCGACTAACGTCAATGGTAAGTTAGATCGCACGGCGCTTCCCGAGCCTGTATGGCAGCATACTAGTGAGTATGTTGCCCCACGCAATCCTGTCGAAACTCAGCTAGCTGAATTGTGGTGTGATGTCTTTCAGCTTGAGCGGATCAGTGTCCATGATAGTTTCTTTGACTTAGGGGGCGACTCGCTCACTGCGGCAAAAATGGTGTCCCGGTTACGAGAACTAATGAAGCGAGATATCCCTCTCGCCGCCATCTTCGAGGCGAGCACAATTGCGGAGCTTAGCGACCAGCTACAACATCAGCAAACTGTAGATCCTCTCGGCATCATGCTGCCGCTTAAGGCGACTGGGACTGCATCGCCTTTATTCTGTATTCATCCAGTGATCGGATTAAGTTGGGCCTACAGTGGCTTAACTCGGCACCTAGGTAGCGAACAGCTCTTGTATGGCGTGCAGGCACGAGGTTTAAGTGCCGAGTTCCTATCCGACGATGCCAGCGCTCTGCCACAGAGCATTGCGGAAATGGCTAGCGAGTACATTGAACACTTGCGTCAGGTTCAGCCGAAGGGACCTTATAAATTGCTGGGCTGGTCTTTGGGCGGCTTACTAGCGCATGAAATTGCCCGACGCTTAGAAGCCGATGGCGAAGAGATTAGCTATCTTGCCGTGCTAGACGCCTACCCCTATGTGCAGGGTGAGGACCAGCAGACCGATGAAGTTCAGCTGGTGAAAAGCGCCTTGAACTTTATGGGCTTATCTGCAGATTCGCTTCCGCCGGGCTCAGAAAATATGGCTGAGCTAACCGAGTTGCTATGCCGTGAGTACGATATTTACAACCTGCCCTTTGTGAAAGAAATGCAGCAAAGCAACGGCAATATCATTGAGGGTGTTCGCCAAATTATTGAAAACAATCTGGCGATATCCCGAGATTTTGTGCCGGGTAAAGTCAACGCCGATATGCTGTTTATTGCCGCTGCCCAAACCGCAGAGGTCAATATGAATAATGTGCTGCAGAATAATGCTGAGGTCTGGCGTGACCACGTTGGCGATCTCAATATTTACAGTGTGGATTGCCATCACCAACAAATGTTTGATGTAGCACCTCTAGAGTTGATTGGGCCCTTAATAGCCGATTCACTCAAAGCCTAAAGTATTGATATGACTATCACTAGAATATGCGTTGACGGGCAGGCAGGCGATTAATGAATATCACAATTTTTAGTATTGGCACCCAAGGTGATGTTCGACCGTTTATTGCTCTGGGTCTGGGCTTGCAAGCCGCCGGTCATAAGGTTTGTATTGCCAGTGGTAAAACCTGCGAAAACCTAGTTACCCAGCATGGCCTCACTTACTCGGCACTCACTGCCGATTTTCTCGAAGTGATGGCGAAAGATCCCCGCGCGATTCAGCGGGGCTTAAACCCCTTGGCCTTAATGACGACGGCGCGCCGTCATCTTAAAGATATGTCGCAGCACTGGGCCACCGAAGGCTTGGCGGCGGCAAAAGGGGCCGACCTGCTCTTAGGCAATGGCATGATGGCGGTATTAGCAAACTCACTTGGTGAGGCGTTAAATATTCCGGCAGTAGAAACTCACTTGCAGCCGGTCACCCCCTGCCCTGACATTCCGCCAATGATGCTCACGCCGCCAGAAAAGCCGCGTATTGGCACTGTAAATGAAATACTCTACCACGTGCTTCGAGTCATCACATGGCGAATGCTTAGCGCCGCTTATAGCCCGGTTCGTAAATCGCTGAAGCTAAGTGCGCTGCCGTGGTATGGCCCTTATTATCGTCAAAAAACTGAACATCGTCGTATTCTTTATGGCTTCAGTCCCGCACTCCTTCCGGCCTCGCCAAGTTGGCCAGCGGGTGTGCAAGTCTGCGGAAATTGGTTTCTTAATGGTGAGTCACAGTGGCAACCATCCCAGGATCTGGAACAGTTTTTAGCTGATGGCGACAAGCCAATTTATATCGGTTTTGGCAGTATGCTAAGTGATGACACCGACAATCTCAGCGCCATCATTTATGACGCCATAGCTAAAACCGGTCGCCGCGCTATCTTAGCCACTGGCTGGGGCGGACTGACCGCACAGACCCAGAATAATCCTAATATTTTCGTTATTGACGGCGCGCCGCATGATTGGTTATTTCCTCAGGTCGCTCTAGCTGTGCATCACGGTGGCGCGGGAACAACTGCCGCCACTATTCGAGCCGGCATTCCCTCGGTTGTTGTGCCGTTCTTTGGTGACCAGCCGTTTTGGGCGTGGCGACTAGAGCAAAATGGCGTCGCACCCAATATGCTTAAACGCAGCGCGCTGACGGCGCTTGCGCTAGCACAGGCCATCGGCCTAGCAAGTAGCGATGTGATGCAAGCAGCTGCAGTTAAACTCTCACAAAAAGTAGCCAAAGAAGATGGAGTGCAAACTGCAATGGCATTGCTAGAACAATGGGGTTTGTTGGAGCAAATTGCGACTCATGGCAATGATAAAGCGATAGATACTGAGGCTAGACGGCGGGACCAAGCAAGTAGCGTCAAAAGTGGCGTAAATAGCGACGGATCAAAAAATACCGCAAGCACGCATTCCGCAAGTACCGTTTAGTGCAACCCAGGTGACGGCCGCCTATACGCTGTCCCAGTTTGTAAGTTCAGCAAATTATTTGACGCTCCCCAATTTTGAGGGTGTTTGTGCCAGCTGTGGATTTGACATCAAATACTATAGCGATTCCCTGTATCGCCATTACAAAATTCACTTCCCTGCAGCCTTGCAGACTGCGCCAGTTCAACGCAAAGCCGAGTTTTTAGCAGGTCGTATTACCGCAAATTTGGCTTTTATAAAATTAGGGTTACGCGCGGAAGTCATTGAAATTGGAAAACATCGTAATCCGGTTTGGCCACCTGCAGTGCGGGGATCGATTACCCATCACAACAGCAGCGCCTACTGTATGATGATACCGAGCTCGACCGGCGTGTCGGCTGGAATCTCCCCTGGAATCGACCTTGAATCTTATCTTACTGCGAGTGAATCAACTTCATTAGCTAGCGGTATCGCATCGTCAATAGAGCTGGAATTAGTATCGGCGCACTTCCCAAAATTCGAGCGGGGATTAACGCTGATCTTTTCCGCCAAAGAATCACTTTTTAAAGCGTTTTATCCCGCAGTCGGTCGCTATTTTGATTTTCTCGATGTGCGGGTATCATCCATCAGTGTTGAGAACCGCGAATTGCAGCTGATATTGCTGTGCGACTTATCACCCACTTGCTTAACAGGCGACACTATAACGGTTTATTGGCAAGAGAATGCCGAGACCATACTGAGCTGGGTGCTGCCCAATTAGTGGAGTATCGCCGCTACAGCCCGCCAGTGGCCGCAAGCACAGCAGAAATTGCGCTGACAGACAGCGCATAAATTATCAGCCTGTAATTGCTGACACTGCTATATTTTTCGGGTCTATGTTTTAAGCTTAAATGGGGTCCCTGCAGATTAAACTGCAACATCAAACACAAGGCCTACTATGGCGGTTACGGCCATTGCCAGTGTTCCCCAAAAAGTAACTCGCGCTACACCAGTCAGTATTTTTGCGCCACTCAATACTGCAGAAACTGCCCCGAGCATTGCCAGAAATACTAGCGACAACACCGCTACCACTATCGGCAAATTACCGCCTTGATATAGGTAGGCAGTCAGTAAGGGCAGCATTGCGCCCAAGGTGAAACTCAGTGCAGAGGAAATCGCAGCGCTTATGGGTTGCGCAGCGCTTATTTCGGAAATCCCTATTTCATCTCGTGAATGAGCGGCGAGCGCATCGTGCGCCATTAATTGCCGCGCAACTTGCTCAGACAATTCTGCCTCAAGGCCACGCTGCTGATAAATTTCTGCCAACTCGAATACTTCACCTTCATAATTTTGTTCTAGTGATTCTTGTTCCTGCAAGAGATCTGACTTTTCGGTGTCTGCCTGCGAACAAACAGAGACGTATTCACCCGCGGCCATGGAGATAGCGCCTGCAACCAGTCCGGCGGTGCCAGCGACTAAAATGGCGTTATGTCCTGAGTTTGCCGAGGCGACGCCAATAATAAGACTTGCCGTTGATACGATGCCGTCATTTGCGCCTAAAACAGCGGCTCTTAACCAACCAACGCGATGTTGGCGATGATATTCCTCATGGGACATATGATCTTTTCCTTTACCATATTGGTCGTCTAAGCGCACCAACACGCCGCGGCATCGTGTTAACTTTTACTGTATTGCCGGTGCTCTAGTTTGAGCTAGGTCTTGCCGATCCAGCCTTTGCGCTTAAAGAAAAATAACATCCCTGCGGTCAGCAAAGTAAACACCACCCACAGTGCGGGATAAGCCCAGCGCCACGTTAGCTCGGGCATATTCTGAAAGTTCATTCCATAAACACCGGCAATAAATGTCAATGGAATAAAGATCGTTGCAATAATAGTGAGAACCTTCATCACTTCGTTCATGCGGTTTGACATGGCCGACATATAAAGTTCGGTTAGACCGCTTGCCATCTCCCGATACAATTCTATGATCTCAACTATCTGAATAGTATGTTCGTAAACATCGCGCAGATAAGGCCGCGTTGAATCCTCAATTCTGTCACCCTCTTCTCTGTACAGCTGGTCGACTAGCTCGCGCATAGGCCAAACAATTCGCCGTACTAAGGCAAGCTCGCGTTTAACGGAGTGAATACGATGCAATACCTGCGGGCTAGGGTTTTCTAGGGTAATAAGCTCGAGCTCTTCGAGTACGTCGCCGTACTTTTCCAGCACCGGAAAGCAGTGATCAATAACCGCGTCAAGCAGCGCATAAAGCAAATAGCCAGTGCCGCTTTTTCTAATACGTCTGCCCTCGTTTTGCAACCTGTCGCGAATGGGTTGCCAAATATCACCGGGCTTTTCCTGAAAGGTGATTAGTACTTTGTCATAAAGAAAAAGACTGACTTGCTCTGTATCTAAGCTCGAATCACTCAGTGGATCTGCTAATTCATGCTGCACAAGCTGAAGCATGCGCAGTACCACAAAAATATGGTCATCAAATATTTCAATGCGCGGTCGCTGAGGAATATGAAGCACATCTTCTGCCGCCAAAGTATGAAATGCATAGTGATGCCGAAACAGATTAACAACGTAGGGGTTCAAATTGCTGACATTCAGCCACCGCACTTTCACCCAGTCAGGCACGGGCTTTTCTAAGAACTCATCTAGGTCAGCGATATCACCACTTTCGATCCGCGTTGCAGAGTAGTCGGTATAGCTTATCGCGACGCTACCTGGGGCCGGCGGCTCCAGAATATTGTCAATATGATCAATGCCCGGCAATTCACCCGGTGTGACTCGGCGACTGTGTTTACGATCGCCGCTGATGCCAGACAAACCCAAAGTTGAGCGCAGCAACTGCCCTCCTCGCCCCACAGTCGCCATCGCGCTGTCGATAGCTCGTCCTATCGTAAGGTGCGCGTCTTTGGCCATAGTCACTCCTAATTTGTCAGGAAAACTCTAAATCGCTGGGTGCGGGTGTTTCTAGTGTTTGTTGCAATTAATATGGACTAACTTGTTGGTAAAGTCGCCAAAAGTCATCTGGCTGGAAGATGCTGCTGCCAGCCGTGATTTATACGATGGTGGCATTGTGCGCCCAGCGAGGTCGATATCGGTATAGATATTCTTTAAGCAACGACAAAAAATGCAGCTTGGATTTGAACCGACAATACCGTGCCTCCCACAATTGGTATCGATGGCGCCGCTGATATCCAAGCTAACCTTGATCTCGATCAAGGTTTACCTGCCCTATGACAACGATGGGCCCAAACAGGTCAGAACATCCCCATCGATTACTATAAAACGAGATCGTCACTAAAATCAGTTAGAACGCGATGAGGATGGACGAGCGATAGCCAGATATTATCAATAGAAACTACTTTTATAGGCTCTTGAAACAGCTTACCCTCTGGCACGTAGCTGCGCGGCACACTCATTTTTACGCTCTGGAGCGGCAATAGTATGCACGACCACCATCATCACCATACGGTGTCTGAACGCTTAGGCTGGGCCTTTGCACTGAATTTCTGCTTTACCATTATTGAATTCATTGGCGGTTGGTTAACCAACAGTACTGCGATTATGGCTGACGCGGTACACGACCTGGGCGACTGTCTTGCTATTGGTATGGCATGGGGGCTTAACAAGCTTGGCGACAAAGAAGCCAGTACCCGTTTTAGCTATGGCTTTAGTCGCTTCTCACTACTGGGCGCCTTAATTAACGGCGTGATTTTAGTGCTGGGCTCTGTGTGGGTCATGAGTGAGGCGATTCCCCGTTTGGTGAACCCGGAGATGCCAGACGCCACTGGTATGCTCGGTCTGGCTATTTTGGGGATCGCAGTGAATGGTTATGCCGCGTATAAACTCAGCGACGGTAAAACCCTTAATGAACGGATGCTGAACTGGCATCTGATGGAGGATGTTCTGGGATGGGTCGCAATATTCCTAGTGTCTATCGTTCTCATGTTTGTAGAATTGCCGATACTTGACCCTATCTTGTCGATCGGCTTTACGCTCTTCATCTTATTTAATGTTGTTAGAAATCTTACTGAGACACTGCGCTTGTTTTTACAGGCAACCCCAGACCATGAGTTGCGCGAGCAACTTCAGCAGAAATTATCGACGCTTGAGCATGTCAGCGACATCCATCACCTCCACCTCTGGTCACTTGATGGTGAGCAGCATGTGCTGACCGCCCACCTACTCTTAAATCAAAATTATGAACAGGCGGAGTTAGTGAAGTTAAAGTCTACTATTGCCGAGCTAATGAGTGTTCATTCGCTTAGCCATACAACAATAGAATTTGAATTTCCGGATGAGTCCTGTCGCGATGATTCAGCGACACTTAAAATCCATGATCATCAAAACTGATCTACTCCGCTAGCTCATACCCATATGAGCGAATAATGTGCTTGGCCTTTGCCGACCTTAAAAAGGCCATAAATTCCTGAGCAGCGGCATTATGCTCCGACGCTTTTAACAACACCGCATCTTGTTTTATGGGCCGATACAGGTCTTTGGGCACAATCCAAGCGGAGCCACTTGAAAGGCGACCTTGCTCCATAATTTGCGATAAGGAAACAAAGCCAAGTTCGGCATTGCCAGTGCTGACAAATTGATAGGTTTGGGCAATGTTTTCGCCGGTTACCCAAGACGAGCGTGTTGACGCTTGCAAGTTTAAATGGCGTAAAACGTCAAGCGCAGCGGCGCCGTAGGGTGCTAGCAAGGGGTTGGCGATGGCCAATTTACGATAGTTGCCACCGCTTAAAACATCGCCACTTGCATCAACAAACTCGGTATTTGGTGACCAAAGCGCTAAGGCGCCGAGCGCGTAGGTAAAGCGGCTGGCCGGTGCAACAAAGCCAGCCTTAATAAGTGCCTCAGGCTTGCTTTGATCAGCGGAAAGAAAAATTTGAAATGGTGCGCCATGAATAATTTGGGCATAAAATTTACCCGACGATCCAAAGGAAATGTTCAGGGTATGCCCCGACTCCTTGGTAAATGCCGTGCTAAGTTCGTGCATCGTCGGAGTAAAGTTTGAAGCAACCGCGACCATAAGTTGTTCTGCCGTACTGACCCCTGCGGCAAACAGCAAGTAGAGCGTGCCTATTAGCTGGGCGAACTTAGTCATTGTTTTCCTTATTTGTGGCCGTGCTTAAAACCAATACGTTTTCTAGTATTGCTAGGGTCTAATTACCACACAGTGCTTGTAGGTATCTACTACTGTCGCCAAGTTCAGGGGTATTTACAGCATCTCCTGGCGGTTCCAAAGTTCGATTTGGTCAGTATACGCCGCTGAGTCTGTGCAGCCGTCCAGCCCGCCAAGCATAGTTAACCAGTTCGAATCGACATGGCCAAGATCAAAGAAGTATCGGGCTGTCGAACTCATGCCAACATAATGTTTGCCCCTTGCAAAACTGTGAGGCAGATTTCATCAAGGTTTTATTGACGCCTGCCACTGCGGATTTACCAAAGCGCCAAAAGCCCCAGTATTTAGACACAATGGGACTTTACTTTAACAGAGTACTTTAGTCGGTAAGGTAAGGTGTTTCCTAAATGTGACGTATTGCCCAATATGCTTGCTGGCTAAATTAAAATGGAAATAATTTCCACAATACTGGCGCATTCACACATCTGTTTTTACACTGTTTACCTGCAAAAAAACTGCTGGTTTTTCTATTTAATAGCCTGACCTTATTGTGTGCTCAGGTCAGCCATATATTAGTGTTGTAAAATAAACGTCTGTTGCCTACCCATTGGTGCTTGACCCTCCCACTGTTGGAGACATTACTGTGGTGAGTATAAAATCTTAAGGTGTTTATGGAGCAAAAGACCATGACCAGTGACAACCCCGTAATCAATGAAAGGCCAGTGCTCAGTAAAAATACATCGACAACACATTATGAGTTGCCTATTGAGGGCATGACGTGCGCCTCATGCGCGGGTCGAATTGAAAAATTACTAAGTGGTTTAAGCGGCGTAAATTCGGTGCAAGTAAATTTGGCCACAGATTCTGTGCATATCGAGTTATCTGATGATGTAGCAATAAATACAGTCTGCGCTGCCATAAATAACTCTGGCTACGCTGTAGCAGAGGAGGAGTTTCAATTAAATATTAGTGGTATGAGCTGTGCATCTTGTGTGGGACGTATCGAAAAAGCGCTGAATAAACTTAGCGGGGTCCGCGCCGTGAGTGTCAATTTAGCCGCTGAAGCAGCGCGTATTAGCGCAATCAAAAACCACCTCAACATCTCCCAACTCATCGCTGCAATTAAAGATGCTGGATACACTGCAAGCTCAGTGGATGAAACTGAGGCTGGTGTAGATGGTTCGCTGCAGTCGTCCCAAGGCGAAGCCAAGACCAAGACAAGTAAAGAAAGTCGACATTTAATGATTGCTGTGGCGTTGTCGGCGCCAATGCTCTTGGGAATGATCTTTTCGGTGTTTGGATTAGATCTTATGCCCCCGCCCTGGCTGCAATTCATGCTCGCCACACCCATACAATTTTGGTTGGGCGCGCGCTTTTATCGCGCGGCGTGGTTTGCTCTAAAGGCCCGTACTGGCAATATGGATTTACTCGTCGCAATGGGTACCACCGCCAGTTATGGCTTGAGCGTCTTTGAGTTATTCTCGCAGTATTTGAGTCAAAACACCCAGCAGGCGATGGGACACTACTATTTTGAAGCCTCAGCTGTGGTGATTACTCTAGTGCTTCTGGGTAAATGGTTGGAGCGCCGAGCCAAGCATCAAACCACTGCTGCTATTCAAGCCTTGCAGGCTTTGCGGCCAGAAGTGGCAAGGGTTAGGGCTAGTAACAAAGATAGTGATGTCGCCATCGAAGCCATCCAAGCTGGCGATATTGTGGTGGTAAAGCCAGGTGAGCGTATTCCCGTCGATGGCACCATCGTTGAAGGGGGTGGGCATTTAGATGAATCGATGATTACCGGTGAGAATATGCCGACTTACAAGTCCGTCGGCGATGCCGTTGTCGGTGGCGTCATCAATACCGACGCCCTACTTTTAATAAAAACTACTGCTGTGGGAACAGAAACCACTCTGGCTCGTATCATTCGGTTGGTTGAAAGTGCGCAAGCCGCCAAGGCGCCGGTGCAACGTCTAGTCGATAAAGTCAGTATGGTATTTGTGCCCGTGGTGATAGCAATAGCCATAGCCACTGTGGTGGGCTGGTACCTACATAACGGTGATTTACAGGGTGCAATTATTAATGGTGTGGCGGTACTTGTTATTGCCTGCCCGTGCGCGCTTGGGCTTGCCACACCCGCCGCTATTATGACCGGGACAGGTGTGGCCGCTAGCCACGGTATTTTAATCAAAGACGCCCAAGCACTTGAGATTGCTCATAACATCACCGTAGTGGTGTTTGATAAAACCGGCACCCTAACAGTGGGCAAACCCAGTTTGCGCGAATATATAGCCTGCGATAATGACAGCAAACACTTACTCGCCTTGGCCGCGGCCGTGCAGCAAGGTAGTGATCATCCCTTGGCCCAAGCGGTACTAAATCAAGCAAAAGCCCAGCAGATCACGGCAATAGAAGCCAGCGAGCTAAAAACGTTGGCCGGTCGCGGCGTGTCGGCAATCGTCCAAGAAAGGCTCTTAATACTGGGCAATACCCGCCTAATGAAAGAATCTGGGGTTTCTCTCGCGTCGTTAGAACAGCAAGCACAAGATCTAGAAAATGACGGCAATACTGTTTCTTGGCTTGCAGAACTAGGTGATGCGCCGAGTTTGATTGGCCTGCTAGCATTCGGCGATGAAATTAAACCATCGGCCAAGTCGGCCATCGAGCGCCTGCAAAATAAGGGGATAAAAACCCTGATGATTACCGGCGACAATGAGGGCAGTGCGCGCGCCGTTGCGGCAAAATTGGGCCTGCAAGATTACATTGCCAATGTACTCCCAGACGGTAAGTCAGAAGAAATTCGTAAATTACGCAGCGCTAATACTATTGTCGCCATGGTGGGCGATGGTATTAATGACGCCCCTGCCCTCGCGGCGGCTGATGTTGGTATTGCCATGGCTACCGGCACCGACGTGGCAATGCACACAGCGGGTATTACCTTGATGCGCGGTGATCCTGATTTAATTGCCGATGCGATTGATATCTCTAGACGCAGTTATCAAAAAATACGCCAAAATTTGTTCTGGGCCTTCATCTATAACTTACTGGGTATCCCCTTGGCCGCTAGTGGTTTGCTAAGCCCGGTGGTGGCCGGCGCCGCAATGGCATTTAGCAGTGTCAGCGTCATAAGTAATGCTCTATTGTTGAAACGTTGGAAACCCAAAGCATAGGCTAGGCCATATAGAAGATTAGGGGGCTAGGCGAGGTAGAGCAATGCCGGAACAAAAACCAAGAAACATAGAAAGAAAAACAGAAAAACTGGAGAGAAAATGAACATTGGTGAGGCCGCAAAGGCCAGCGGCATCTCAGTTAAAATGATTCGGCATTACGAATCATTGGGCCTAGTTAGGGAGGCAGCGCGTACCTCGGCAGGATACCGACTGTATTCTGCCAGTGATGTGCACAACCTAAGTTTTATAAAAAGTGCGCGCTCCTTGGGGTTTTCACTCGCGCAAATCCAGCAGCTGCTGTCGCTGTGGCTTGACCGTGATCGTGCCAGTGCTGATGTTAAAGCGTTAGCAATGGAGCATATTGAAGAACTGGATAGCAAAATACGTGAACTAAGTGCAATGCGAAATTTATTGGCGGATCTCGCTTCAAGTTGTCACGGTGATAGCCGTGCTGACTGCCCTATTTTGTCGGGTTTGGAAAAAGACTCTAACTGCAAAGGCCGCTAATAAACGCAATGAACATGACGATGAGTTTGAGCATGAAAATAGCCTACTGAGTTTTGCTGATGTTTTCAGCAAGTTGGCTTTCGCTGCCGGCCACCCGATGAATATAATCAGCAACACGTCATCATTTTTATAAGGCATATCATAATATGACGGCTCTCTTGAAATAGTCCTGTTAAATTGACTAATTTCCTAGCGCCGCTGCAGGGTGCGCCCGATGTTCGCTCCCGTGGGTGATTTCATTCTGTAAATCCCTAACTTTCTTGTAGTGCCCCTCTACTTGCCTCCGCCCCACCAGTACCACTTTAATTTTGTTCCTCGCGGACATTCAGCGCTTAACACGATACATTAACGTCTGACACTTTAGCTGCAAGTGTCGTGGAATATTATCCATAGTGCTCAAGGTGACCTCTCTGTTAATGGTCTACTCAATGAGCAAGTGGTGGTGTCTAGACATCGATTGGTCCGCTGGGCAGTGGTTGCCGTAGACATCTTTTATTATTAAGTCATTAATAGCCGCCGCGCTGCTAAAATACGCAAGTGTCTGATCGCCGTTACCGAAATTGTCTTTGCTAAACCCCAGTTAAGACAGAATGTCAGTACGTGAAATAGAATAGCGATACGCAAGACTCTGAGTTCACAATATTTGAGGAAGTGGAAATGGGCCCGGGGCCAACAGTAAGAAAAAAACCTATCATAGGCCTGCTGCAAGCTGCTGGCGTTGTTGTGCTAATGCTCTTGGCGTTCATTTATTCGAGGCCTCCGGGTGTGCCGGATGAGGCATCGGCAGCGAAAGATCTTGCCGCTGCGCCGGGTAAATCGGCTCCCTTGGTTTCGGTTGTTCGACCCTCGGCTTTACCAGGGCAACTCGCGGTTACTTCGACCGGTTCTGTGGCTGTGCGCAGCTACGTCACATTAACGCCTCAGGTTTCTGGGCGAGTTGTGGCAACTTCTCCGGCTTTGCGCAGTGGCGGTAGCTTTGCCGCAGGCGAAACATTGGTAACGCTCGATCAGCGCGACTTTATTCTGGCTCTCGCTCAGGTGCAGGCCGATGTCACTTCAGCCCAAGCATCACTGCAGTTGAGCCAAGCGGAAGCATCAGCGGCAATCGCCAATTATCAAATGCTGAGTCCGGGTAAAAAGACTCCCCCGCTGGTCGCTAAAGCCCCACAAATCGCTCAGGCAAAAGCGCAGTTGCAAGCCGCTATTGCCCGTCGTGATATTCAGCAAGTTAATCTTGAGCGCAGCGTTTTTTCACTACCCTTCTCGGGCCTAGTGGTTGAAAGCTCTGCTGATGAAGGTCAAATGCTTAGTACCGGTCAATCCTTTGGTCGAGTCTACGCTTTAGATGCGGTCGAAATTGTTATTACATTGGCACCTGAAGAACTCGCAAAAATAGCGCCTGCAGAAGGCCGCGTGGCGATGATCACCGCAGATGGCCTTAACTTTGAAGGTCGTATTGCCAGAGTTGCCGCCGAGCGCGACCCACGCACACGCTTCTCGAAGGTTTATTTAACGGCAAGCAATAGTGAGTCCTTAACGCCGGGAACCTTCGTTTCCGTGAAATTGAACGGACCAGCCATCGAAAACACGTTTAAGCTTCCGGAAAGTGCGCTTCAGGTAGGTCAGTCTTTTTGGATTGTAAAAGACGGTGCTATCACTGGGGTGGACGCAATTATTTTGGGGCGTAGCAATGGCCATTATCTGGTTGAAGCCTTTGACTATGGCGATGGCATTGTTACTGGCGCCGTGCCCGGCGCCCGCGATGGACTTCCGATTCGCTTGGCAGAGACAGACTGATGGCTGACCCGAATAAGGTGCTCCCCCCTACTCCCTCTGGCGATAACTACCGTGGGCTTTTGGCGTATTTTGCTAAGAACCCAGTTGCCGGTAATCTGCTTATGGTGATCTTGCTTGTGGGTGGTCTGTTGTCCGGCCTGGCTTTGACCGCGCAGGTGTTTCCAACCATCGATCCCGGCACCGTGACCATTTCAGTTGCCTACCCCGGCGCAACGCCAACCGAGGTTGAGGAAGGCATTACTAGGCGAGTCGAAGAAGCGGTTTTCGGTATTGATGGCGTTGATCGAGTTATTTCCCGAGCTTCAGAAAATCTCGGCTCGGTTACCCTTGAGCTGAAAGATTTTGTCGATGCGGATAAGGTGCGTGATGATGCAGAAGCTGCGGTGCAGCAACTTGTCGACTTTCCGCCGGAAGATGCAGAGCAGCCTAAAATTGTTCGTGCTGAAACCCTATCAGACGTTTTAACCATTGTTGTCAGCTCGGAGCTGGGCGAGCGTGACCTTCGGCGTGGCGCTGAAATAATTGAGGAAGAATTATTAGCGCTGCCCGGCGTCTCCTTGGTGTCACTGCTGGGGGCCAAGGATTACGAGATAGCAATCGAGATTAGCGAGGATTCCCTGCGGCGCTACGATCTGACAATGACGGACGTCGCCAATACCATCAGGCGCTCGTCTATAAATCTGTCATCCGGTGAGATTAAGACCCAGGGCGGCGATCTCCTACTTCGCACTAATACCAAGCGCAATACCGGTGAGGCCTTTGAAGATATTGTATTGCGCGCTGGTTCCGACGGTAGTGTTCTGCGGGTATCCGATGTCGCCACCGTCCGCGACGGCTTTACTGACACCGACCTGATTAACCAATTCAACGGCCGCGATAGTGTGCTGTTAAAAGTGCAAAAATCCGAAGCCGAAGATGTGCTTGTGATCGCCGGAACGGTGAAAACATTTTTGGCAGATTATACCCCACCACCCGGTGTTGATTTATCGGTGTGGGACGACCAAACAGACATTCTGCAGGATAGGATTAGTTTGCTGTTGCGAAACGGTCTACTCGGCTTTGCGCTAGTTTTCTTGTTCTTGGTGGTCATGTTGGATTTGCGACTCGCGTTGTGGGTTGCAATGGGTGTGCCGATATCCTTCCTTGGAGCGTTTCTGTTTTTTGACGTTTTTGACGTCAATATCAATATGATCTCGCTGTTCGCGCTGATCATTGTGCTGGGTATTGTTGTTGATGATGCGGTGGTGGTTGGCGAGAATATTATATCTGAACAGGAGCATGGCAAGACTGGTATACAGGCTGCAATGGACGGCGTTAACGGCGTGTTTGGACCGGTTATGGTCGGTGTTTTAACAACCATGGCGGCCTTTGCGCCACTGCTGTTTGTTACCGGCAGCTTTGGCCAGATCCTTGGCGTGGTGCCAGTGGTGGTTATCCTGGTGTTGGCGATGTCGTTGATTGAAGCCTTCCTGATCCTGCCATCACACCTTGCCCACGGTGGTAAGTGGAGTCGCTGGCCACTGGATCAAATGCAAAACGCGGTGTCTGTGCGAGTTGATCGTTTCCGAAACTTCATTCTGGCACCTGCAGTCGCTCGAGCGGTTCGCCATCGCTATTTGACACTGGTGGCCGGCATTGGTCTGTTAGTGTTGGCTGGATTACTGCTAACCACCGGCGCAGTGCGATTTATCTTCTTTCCTGCACTGGAGGCAAACTCCATTCGTGCCACCCTAGAATTTCCCATCGGCACGCCCTTTGAGTCAACCCAAGTCGCGGCTGACAGAATCGTTGTTGCGGCAAATGTGGTGAATGCACGCCTAGACGGCAATGCATTTGAATCTATTAGCGTTACCGTTGGCGGACTGTCGAGATCAGCCGGTGGCCCCGGTGGCGGCAATTCGATGACGGTTGCCAGCCACTTGGCGTCGGTGCAGATAGAGCTAGGTCCTGAGCCACCACGCACCCTTTCTGCCAAAGCACTGGAGCGCTTGTGGCGAACTGAAGTTGGCGATATTCCCGGCGTGGAAAGACTTTCTTATGTGGCCGATTTTTTTGGTGGTCAGGCTGATTTAGAATTTGAGCTCGCCCATCAAAACAGCGACATTCTTGAAAAAGCAGTCAGCAGCTTACGCGAGCGCTACGAAACCATTGAGGGCGTATACGAAGTTCAGGATTCCAACAGCATTGGTAAACGCCAGTTTGATATTCATTTAACCCCTGCAGGCGAAGCTGCAGGACTGACACCGACCGACATTGCACGTCAGCTGCGCAGAAATTTCTTTGGCGAGGAAGTGCAACGTATTCAGCGTGGCCGGGAAGAGATAAAAGTGATGGTTCGATACCCGGAGAGCGATCGAAGCTCTACCGCAGATCTATTTGATGCCCGTATTCGCCTTGCCGACGGCAGTGAGGCGCCGTTGTCCAGTGTTGCTCAGGTGACAGAATCAAGAAGTCTGTCTGCGATTAACCGGGTGGACGGCCTACGTATTGTCTCCGTCTCGGCTCAGGTTGACGAAGCCGTGACCACACCGAGCTTAGCTAACGCGGTGGTGTTGGAGCAATTTGTACCGGAATTTAAACAGCAGTTTCCTGGTTTGCAGATTCGACAAGCGGGCGAAGGTCGTGAACAGTCTAAAGATCTGTCGGCCTTGGGTAGACTGACAATGGTGGCCCTGCTCATTATTTTTGCGCTAATGGCATCGCAATTAAAAAGCTATACCCAGCCACTCATCATTCTCGCGGGGGTACCGTTTGGTGCGGGCGGCGCGCTAATCGGACATTTTTTACTTGGTTACAACCTTTCCTTTATCTCTCTTTTCGGCATCGTGGCCCTGAGTGGTGTTGTCGTTAACGACGCATTGGTATTGGTTGATCGCTATAACAAACTACTTGAGGAAGGTTGGGATAACGACAAGGCGATTGTTGAGGCCTCCCGCCGCAGGTTTCGCGCTATTTTCCTCACCACGGCAACTACTGCACTTGGTTTAGCACCCATGCTGTTCGAAACCAGTACCCAGGCACAATTTTTAATTCCCATGGCAGTGAGTTTGGCAACGGGTATTGTGTTTGCGAGCGTCATTATCTTATTTTTAATACCTGCACTGGTAATGATTCGGGAGGATCTACGGTTTAAATCCAGAAAGATTTAGGACTTTTCGCTATGTTTAACCGGCTCAGAAATAAGTTAAAGTTGATAAGAATGGCGCTCTATTAGACAGGTGGTGGAAGCATATCGTATTGCTCACTTGGTAATAAGGCGTCTCGTAAGCTCAGAGTGACGCAATGACGTCGGCGTTTCGGGACCTCGGAAAAGGAATCCCGGAAGTGCTAAGTTATTCATTTGGAAAAGACGCTGGTATTTATAGGGGCAATGCCAATGACGCACTTATCGCTGAGTTCTGAAATGCGGCGGACTTGAAGGCCTACGTTGTTCACCCAAGCCATCAGGCACTTTTATCAACGTTGACTGGCCTATTCTTAAAGCCATTCCAATCCATTGAATTCTGGGTTTGAGACTGAGCTTACAGGGCTAAACCGCGCACTACCTTGTCTTTACGGGTGACTTATTCTTTTTAGGATTATACCTCACTAGCTGATGACACTCGTGTTTAGTGCATAGCCGTGTTCGCTCCATCTATCCATTCGTCGCTGTTATTAAAATCAACATTATCACCGTGGGTGGCAAGGCCCAATGCAGTCTCAGTAAACACGGGGCCTTTGCGGCTCTGCGCGGCTAAGGCGCTGCTCGCCGCCACTAAACGCTGGCCTATTACTTTTGCATCGTCTTCCACGGTGTCATGAAGTAAAACTAAAAAGGTATTGTCGTTATAGCGACAAATCATATCGCCCGCCCGCAACTTGCTTTGTAATTCCTGGGCTTGCGCGGCGAGGAAGGTATCGCTTTGATCCCCGAGAACTTTACGCAGTGTTTTAATATTTTTAATTTCAATTAGTAAAACACTCAAGACTCGCCCCGCTCTGCCAGCTAGGTTAAAGGAGTCAAGTAGAAAGCCATTCATAAACTCCCGGGAAAACACCCCAGTGACCGGGTCGTGACGTTTCTCGTGGTCTATTTTAGGCGCTTTTTTAGCTTGGCCGCGGCTGCGGCTCAGGTTTTGCAGATTCAATTCTGCCAGAGTCTCGTTAGCTTGCTCTAGCAGGTCTGACTGATTGGCGCTTTCCGTGAGTTTTACATCGAAGAGACTTTCCATTTCTGGAATTTGCTCATGTAAAAAAGCGATTAAATCATCAACTTTACTTGCGCTAAGCCCCAATACTCGCTGAGCTTTTAAATACAGTTGCTTGCGGGCATCGACTGGCTCGCCAAGTATAAGATAGTCGGCGACGATGCCTGATAAACACACGCAGCGCACAAATTGACCGTCGATATCGCTTAGGGCAAAGGTATTCGGGCGATGGCTGGTGGCGATGGCTAAGGTGGTTCTGGCCGCTAGTCCCCAATGTTTACTCAGCCACGCGCCAGCTTCGGCGTGATCACCGCCCATGCGTTCAATTTCGTATTCACGCACCCGCTCGTGGAAGACCTGGTCACTGCGTAAATCGGTATAAAAATCTGGGTAGAGTCGATCTATGGCTATCATCCCGATGTCTTGCAGCAGGCCCGCGAGAAATAGTTCCTCTAAGGCCCGCTCTTTAAGTGATCGACCCAGTTCTCGCGCGGCGGCTGCCGCAAGCAGGGAGCGGCGCCATAGTAATGGATAATGTAAACCGGATTGGGTTTGTTCTTTTAATGATGACGTCAGCGAGAAACTCAAGGCCAGATTGACCGTGGTGTCTAAACCCAAAAGCACAATGGCGCGGCGCAGGGTTTCTATCTTCTGCTCGTTGGCATACATGGGCGAGTTCGCGAATTGCAGTGTCTTGGCCGTTAGCGCGGGGTCACTGGCAATAAGCCGGGCAAGGCTTTGAATATCGACATCGCCGGAACGCGCCAACTCGACAATTTTAGTCATCACGCGGGGAATTGATGGTAGCCGTGCGGTATTGTCGGTAAAGGGGCTGAGGTCAATAGCCATGCACTGTCCTAAATTGAGTTTATCGGCTATCTAAACCCACTTGCCGGTTTTGGGCAATACGGGTAAGCCGCGACCAAGCATAGACTTCTGCTGACTACGCCCTATTTTTCAAAGACAGTGGCAACCTGCCGGCTAAACATAATGGCATTGCCGTCTGCACCCCAGACTGTTGCGTAGTTATTAAAGTAGCCATTTCCGGCGGCCTGGCTACGGTAATCATAAAACCACCAGTCTGACATATCGGCTTTTGGAAATTCGCTTGGGAACTCTAAATACCAGCTCAGGGAGCTACCAATGCCGGGCTGTTTAATCATATTTAGTCCCGGCATGGGCGGTAAATCGCCGAGCGCGACTAAGGCCGTTAAATCTAAATCCCCCGCTTCTTTGAAACGCATCCACAGGGAAAAGTCTGGCGAGTCGGCTTGACTAAATGGCAGCGCGCCTGCGCACATCCGCATATCAAAATACTGCGTGAAACTCGGTGTTAAGCCTTCGATATAAGGTAAAGACTCCAAAGTGTCTGGCAGAGGTGCGGCAGGTATTGTTGGGGCCTTTAACGTAACAGTTGACGGCCGGTCTTTACCGAATGCGGCGCTCGCGGTGGCAGCGACCTCGCCGTTGCAGAGAATTTCACCTTGAATATGAGTGACAGAGCCGCCGACCCTTAATTCCCGGAGAATAATTCGGTGCTCTCCTGCCGGCACCGGGCCTACAAACATAACGGAGAGTGAGCGCAAGCGCCGGTCTGTGGGCACTTGATTAAACATGGCTTTTACTATCAAGGCTGCGCTTAATCCACCAAAGGCCGTTCTACCCTGCAACCAGGTTTCATCGACATAGGCGGTATATTCGTTGGCGTGTTCTGACGCGCGGACACTGCTGAGCAGCGCCTTAAAATCCATCATTTTCCATCCTCAATGTGTGCATAAATATTGATTCACCCATAAGTTGTCCACTTTTGACAGCTTATGGTAAAAAGCAGACGCTCATAAATCCCGACCTCAATGGAAGTAGGTAGATTTTCATACGGCCTCAACTCCTTAATTCAGCGGAATTTTAGGCGACGCTTATTTTTGCGTCAGCAAAAATGGGTGGCGGGTCAAATGTCCGCGACAAAGGTTTACTCGCGTGATGCTTCACAGGCCTGACGCATGGGCCAACATTAGTAGCGTTGATGCAGTTAGGTGCATCGAAAATTCAGCCATATATGGCGGCACGGTTCTTGGAGTGGCACCTTGACCGTGACCTGCCATTTTATTCCTAACCGAAGGGACGCCCGACTCCAGTAAAGACTGGAGCGTATTCAGCTGATTTTGCATAAAGCTCGGCACCAATCCGTTGGACAGGGCTACCGCTATAAGCTTTTTCGCTGTGTCAGTCGCAGCGTATTCCCACCCCTTCTCGTCAGCAATCACCTTAAGCATACTCTCAAGGCTCTTGTTTGCCTCAACCATGCTTGCCTCGTAACTTGCATGCCGGTAATTTTCGTGGGCAAGTAGAAATTCTTGATTGACTGTAGCGAAAATCGGCTTGCGCAACAATGCGAGCAAGGGTTTTACAGCTCCGGAATGCAAAATTTCCGAATCCACGCGAATCAGCTCGCCGGATTCGAACTGGAAGCCGATCCCAGCTTCCTTGAATCGCCCGTTGAGCTCCTTAATTACAGCATCAACATCGACCGAAGGGTTGAAGGGATAGCGATCTTTCCTTATTGAATTATCAGCAAACCGAAATAAGATTTCGACGACGTCAAGCACGCACTCGTGCTCTTGTGCCTCAAGCAGAAACTTTGCGATCGATCTATAACCAGTTTCATATTGATTTACCAAGTGAAATAGGCCGTACTCTCTGCAGAGTACTTGTTCAGCCTGTTTCAGAACCTTATCGGCATGTTCGGTTAAATGGTCACCTTGAAAGTAGATCTCTTTTATTAGGTGAATAATTTGCACGCGGAGGCTTTGAGGAATCTCATCGTACTTGTATACATCCGGAAACCCACCTCGCTCTCGCCGCTTCCGTTTTGAGTAGAGCTCGAACAATGCCATGCTTTTAAATCCCTCTGAGCCCTCATTAAGGGCAATCAAATAGTTGGCTAAAATAAGCGGGGAAGGAGCAAAAGCCAACTGTTTTCTTGTCCTTTTAAACACTTATTAAATGTATATTTAGCCAAGCCAATTTTTATAAAGAGCCAATATTAATGCGTTAGCCAATGTAAAAAGTGAACCCCACCGTTTAATTTTATTTCCATTCTCTTTGATCTTTATTTCTCTCTCTTTAAATTCATTTTCTTTACCTTTTTCGCGCTCTTCTAGTTCATGTGTTAATAGAGCCTTTAAGGTTTCTTCAGATACCCCATTCACTCCGATTCTGACTCCTATAGCCAAACCGTCATTAATAAAGGTATATAAAAAATCATTTGTTAGGGCTTTAATTTTTGGGGAAATAGCTTTAATGATTCTTTGCTCTTTTACGGAGCCTTGAGTAGCTCCTTGATTTTTAGCTAAATCAAAATAGCAGTTATAACCTTGCCATAATATTTCTTTTAAATGTTCACCTTCTAGTAAAGAGAGCTCCTTAAAGAGTGAAGCCCGATGCGCACAAGATACAGCCATGAGAGCATCACCACTTTCTATTGCTTCATAGCAATTACGCAAATTACTAGATCTAGCTAAGTTATACCAATAGGTTGTTAATCCTTCTTGTCTTAAAATTTTTCCTGCTTCATCAACGCCTTCATTAGTTTCTAAGTCACAATGTTGAATGCAATCTAAACCATTTAACTCAGCATCAATATTAGTTTCTAACTCTTTGTACCTTTCAACTAGCTCATCATCAGATACTATTTTCTCGATAAAAATTTGTTTGAGAAAAAGCTCAAGGCCGGTTCTATAAAAACGACCATTATCATTAGGTTTTAATGTCATAGTTAACGGTGGTATGTGAAAAATGTCACCTTTCTCTATTCGAATCCCACAATCTTCGGCTCTTCGAATAACGAAAATATCTTTACCGCAATCGCTACATGATCTGCTAGTGCAGAAAGACTCAGGTTTCACCAAAGATTGACCACAATCAACACAAAAATTGGGTTTATATTCTTCAACTTCCTCTGTCATAAGTTACCTATTCTAGAAACAAACTCAAATTATTTATTTATACACATTACTCCGTTGTAACCGGTTGACGAAACGCGTAGCGGTTTGGCGATCCGCGTTGACAACCTTGTTAAGTGTCTTTCTTTGATACAAAGTTAGTTACTGTCATGCCAAGAACACTCAAAGCTATGGTGAACATTAAGCCAATAAACCATTTATTTTGATCATAGATTCGATCAATTTCTGCTTTTGATTGCTTAATTTCACTCTCAAGTGATTTGTTAATATTATCAAGATCTTTACGTAAAATAGGAACAGCCAAAGCCTTTGCCGGGTCTACTGTAAGCGCTGATTCTAGAGCACCCAGCTTCTCAGAAACAGTAAGAAGCTGCTGATTCATTCTACTAGCTTCTGCTTTCCATTCTGAGCCCTCTGGTAGATCAGTAATGGCAGTAAGCTCGTGCCGTATCGTAAAAATTGAATTTTCGATATTACTCAGCTTGGCATTAGTTTCTTGAATTTGAAATTTAACAGTCTCTAACTCTGATGTTAGACCGGAATTATTAAGTGTCGTTCTTTGGTCAAAGATTAAACCGAACATCATAGCTGCTGTTATGGCAACAGCAATAGAAGAGGTCATTCCTGAAACAATCGTTGACCACTTTCTAGCTTTCAGCGATTTCTTTTCTGCCTCAATCATGGAATCAAAGAATTTATCATCTCTTATATTTTCGGGCACAGCGATCTCCATTAATGTGACACTTAACAGTTTATTATAACGACTCAGGCCATATATCACTTTGGCCCCCTTATCACGGAACTGGCTTTTACGTTGATTGAAAAATTATTGGGAATTCAATGAGATAGCGGCCTAGCTATTAGCGAGTGCCGGTCAAACGAAGACTAATTCCCTTTATTTCTGCCAGATATTCCTTTCCCCTGATCATATCGAGTTTTTTAGAAATTTCAATGAGGTAAGTGATTCACCAATGTGTTGATGGGACGTACTTTCTTGTTCACTTGTCTCGACGACTTGGAAACAGTGACTGACCGCTAATGTGACGCAAGAGCCTTTCGTGCTTGCGTTTCATATCGTATGTCCTAGTCAGCAATAACCGGAAAGAAGTTCGTAGGTTTATCTACAATCTTAACGCCTAGTTTAGGGGCAAATATTGCCGACAAAATTTAGAAACGAACGCGAAATAGTCAACTATATTACTGTCCTTTTGAACGACTTCTTACCACTACGCCGCTCCAGAATATTTATATGCCTTACTGACAGAAATACTCTCAAACCCTGAAACAATATGAAAACAAAGTTTCTCTACGTCAGCTACTCGCTGAGTGAGTGTTTGTGCCGTATAACGCCCGCCAATATTCGCCGCTTTTTCTCTGCCATGTGCAATAGCATTACGATGATCTTTTATTTCCTTTAAAATCCAGGCATTTACATCTGTAGGAATAGCATCACCTGACAAGTGAAAAATTTGCCAAATATCTTTAATCTGTTGTTCAGAAATATTAATCCCATCGGTCGGAAAAACTGAGTTGTCTATTATTGCTGGCTCAGAAGAAAATAAAGCATCAAAAAGTTCTTTTTTCTTATTCCATACTGTTTTCTTGCTACTGTCTAATAAAGCATTAAATTTATCATTTAACACAGTACACAATAAGTACCTTTTAAACTCCATTGGCTTTAGTTCTTCTTGCTTAACCAACTCTAAAAACCTAGAAACAACAGTCGTTATTGTGTATTCGATAGAAGAATATAGGGAAACAAAAAGAAAGCCTTTTTGTATTTTTAATAAGTCAGTGCTTTGTTCAACTGTTTCTAAGCTAGAGATGTGAGCAATTAACTCTTTTGATTGATTTAATCTATCTCTAATTTCTAACTCTACAGTTTGATACATTCTATTTGAACCTATCGTAGGAATATGTAATGCGAGCTTTTAACTTTGGTTTCGAGTTAGTTGCGGAAGAAGTTAATTTTGTAAGTTCATCATCGTTAATCCAATTATCGACGTTTTTACCAAGTATGTTTAAACCATTTTCAATTGCGTCCGCAGCACCAATAGTTATAGCTTCGAAAAGGTTATAAGGTGTAGTGCTTCTGCTTCCTCTTTTTATTCCATCTGGCAACTCATTTGCTAGTGCTTCAAAAGTTTTTTCAAACGTCGATCGATTCTTTTTATAATCAAATGAAATAGAAGCATCTGACATATAATCATTAAGAAAATTAACCACGCTATGGTCAAATTTATCTCTATTATTTTTATAAGCAAAAAATTTCAGAATCAATTCATTCTTAGTGCCATCATTACTTTTTGCTTTTGGAAGATTTACGACAGAGTTGAAATGCTCATTTTCAGACAACTCTGTAATAAAATCATTAAATCGACCTCTAAATACACAAGATCGTATTTCTTGATCAGTTAATTTAATGCCACCAGTATTTAATCTTTCAAAAAGGTCAAAGCGAACTTTTAAATCACTTTTATCACTTAAAGTAGTAACTTTAAGTGGCCTTAAATTAAATTTCAGTTTTAAAGTTTGAGGAAAGTCTTTAAAACTTGAATTATTGAACTCCGTTAGAACCTCTAGGTCCTTTAAAACTAAGTTTGATTCAAAACCAAATTTATTAAGTTGCTCATCATTTCCAACAAAATGTATTAACGAGTTTAATCTCTGAACGCCATCTATAAGCTCCCAAGAGCCATCCTTATTTGCAGCCATAAACAAACTAGGCACAGGAATTCCTAAAAGAACTGATTCGATCAACCTAGATTGATTTTCATGAGGCCATCTAAACTGCCTTTGATACTCTGGGGCAATATCGACTATACCTTCATCTGACATTGAAACTAACTCTTTAACTGATATATCAAATGAGTCGAAATCTACTTTCCGCGTTTCCTTGTCTAGCTGATTTACATAATCTTTCATTTTTTTTCCTAAAGTCGTGACTTATATACGATGATAAAATAAGTAGTGCCGACAGTATTATTAAGAAGACTTGCGCCGTATATCACTTTGGCTCGCTTATCACGGAACTTGCTTTTACGTTGACTGGAAATTTTTGGGGAATTCAATGATGTAGCGACCTCACCATTAGCGAGCGCACGACAAACGAAGACTAATTCCCTTTATTTCTGCCAAATACTCCTTCCCATTGATCATATCGCGTTTTGTATAAATTTCAATAAGTTAAGTAACACATCAATGTGTTAATGGGACGCGCTCTCTTGTTCACTTGTCTCGGGAACGCGGAAACAGCGACTGACCGCTAATGTGACACAAGAGCCTTTCGTCCTAGCTTTAATTCCGTACTGGTAAAAAGCGGACGGTCCAAAAACCGGCTTTGATGGAAGCGCGTAGGTTTATCTACGAGCATCAACGTAAAGTTATCAGGAACTGGGCGGCTTTATGACTTAGCGTCCTGAGGCTCGATTTTCTGAGCCCTGCTTATTCTGTGGCCTCAGCCATATCCAGTTCGTCATCGTTAATGGCAACAGGAGAGAAAAACCCTTCTCTTTCAGGTTCTTCTTGTGCAGCACCCACTAAAGCGTCCACAGATGTTCTATTGCTATCTGCTTTGGGGGGTTGTATGCGAGGTGCCTTGGCTACCCAAACATTGAGATGCTCACCTACTGTGTCGTAAAAGTGCAACAGCGCTTTTTCTGTTTCTTCTATAAACGTTTTCGAGCCCCGAAATCTTCCAGCTAGGTCAATCACAACACCAATTTCAAGTTCTTTGGGTATATCTTTAATACCGGCTGGAACAAGCAGGTCGGGGTTTTCCAATACTTGCTTTAAGGATTTCATGGTCATAGTTGTACGTTTTGGCCAGTAGGCCTTAACCATAATATTTTCTGCTTCAGTCGAATCCTTAAGTTGTCGTGTGAGCCAGTTAATCGCGGCACTTGGCCGTTTAACATCCTGTGGTGACGTAAGCTTCATGTCCAAGCTCACAGTCCTGCGCATAAAGTCTGCAGTAATCTGTATGGGCCCGGCTGCATTTGGCACCTCTAGCCGCGCTGTCAGCAGGCTAGACTTCAAAACTGACTCTACAGCGTCCTTTACCTGCTCCTCGGGGCAGGCTTGGAGTTTTTTCGGGAGCTGAATACTTACTGCGCTTCGCGTAGCCATGCTTAGCTGTAGGCTTAAGTACCTCAATAGCTGATTCCAACTGCCAACCGCACCCTCGACATCTTTTAACTGACGCTGAATGACAGCACCCTGCTGGATGTGATCACATACTTCCCGCCATTCTTGGCTCATTTTCGTCAATGCAGATACGCCTGATGAAGTGGCTCTGAAATAGCGGATAAGCTCACCAAGTAAAAACGCCTGTTCAGGGTCATTGACGACTTTATTGTCTGAGAGTAGTACGGCCTTTGATATAATCGAAAGCCAGGAAAAGTGGTATAACTCTACTTTCTTGACAGCTTGTTTTGAGACTATTAACGGATGATGGGTCGGCAAAACAGCATAATCGTTTGATATTGTAATCAGGGCATCTATACCAAGTGCTTTTGCGGCACCAAGGTACTTTTCTACCTGTTCAACTGAAAGGCTGGCATTTCCAATCTTAGATTCCACAAGAGCTGACCATTCTTTTTTACCGGTATTGACCACAATTAACCCATCGGGCCGCATATTCTTTAGTTCGTCAGATTTAAACACTACCTCGGTATAGCAGTCGATTTTTGCTCTTGAACCAACGGTTGCGCCTGCTTCTGATAAAACAGCCTTCGCAAACTCCGGGATAACACGGAACGTAGCAAGCAGCGCTGATGTCGCTTTCTCCTCTTTCTTAGAATCAGGAAGTGTGGAAATTAGCCTGGCGTGCTCACCGGTTTTCAAGTGATTTACGATTGTCATTTTATCTCTCCATGTATTTATTTGACTTCCAGTCGGTAGTTTTCGAATCCAACAACGTAAAACTGTCAGATATAATGGTCAAGTAATTTAAGGGGCATTTAGATAAATGCGACTGCTTAGATTAAACATAACGCCCTGCGGCAGGGGCAGACAATAAACGCAGCGTTTTAACTGTCCAGCCACGCTTTTCAGTGGCAACTGCCCGCGATTGTTATGTTTCTTTATTTGCACTGAAACTTATCCTTTTTGCTCATGTTCTTGCGAGGACTCGACTTTATCTTTTACAGCCGTGTAGGCTCTTTGAATCGTCATAAAAAGACAGACCACCGTGGCTATTCCACAAGGAAAAAGCAGAAGGGCAATCTTGGCTTTGTACCCCATAAATGCAAATACACCGAGCAAAAAAACTATAAACAGCTCCGTAATAATCGACTCCCATTCGAGAGCGAAGCCGATCTTTATGGTCTTCGACGCAAAGTGCCTTACTTTCATTACTCGATGACCCTATTAAACATAACGCCAAAAGAAGCGGCGGTGAAACCGTCCGCTTGCTTGTTTTGTTATGACTTTTTTAGTTTCTTTAGTATTGGTAGTGAATACTCTTCGGTTTTACGATGAAAATTCTCTCGACCTGAAACCATAGCAAAGCCTGGCACTGCAAATGCTCCTGTCATTTCTTGCCCATACTCAAAATAGTAGATAGTTCCAGCTTTAAGCGTAATAATTGAACGAAGATCCTTATCTGGTTCCCATGTCCCTTTATCAAATAGAACGAGGTGGTCACCCGGTTCAAGGGTGACCTCAAAATAACCACCATTTTTAAGGCAGCCTATTTCTTCTTCATCAATGACTAAGTCGGGACATGTTCCCGAACCATAAAATGCTGCTTGCCTATAAAAATATGCAACTGCTTTATCTGGATTAACTTTTGCTACCCCGTTAAATATCGGACCGGTTGCGGTGCATCCAGCTAACAGAAGGCCTGCTAGTAAAAGGGTAAGATACTTCATCGTCGATCCTTGGTCATAACACTAAATTCAAATGCGCTGCGTTTTATAACTCTGGTACATAACGAGTCTAAGCTTTGAGGTGATTAAGCAGAATTATTCTATTTAAATTAGAGTGATAGTAAGTCTGAAATGATTTTTTCATTAGTGTGCATCCTGCATTTGATGTGGAATCCCTTAGCTCTGAGCATAATCACTTATCAATAAAAATCAATTAGTTAAATGATTCCCCTCAGGATTAGTGAGCGCAATGCTGCTGAATACGAGTTTGACAGCTTTAGTTGGACGTCCCCGAGTCGAGCGACTGACCGCTAATGACAATTCGGCCATCTTATGAGTAAGGCGGTGGCCAAGTTATGGGTGAATCAACATAAAATAGCTACATGGCACCGCGAGTGCCATGTTTTTAAATGCCGCGAATGAGCGATAAACAATAGTCAGAAGCTATTCGGGCCAGCTGAAACCTGCGTATTCCGTACGGATGTCTTTTTTACTGAGTTTACCGGTCGCCGTATGGGGTAGTGAGTCGACAAAGAGGCACTCCTCTGGAATCCACCATTTAGATACTTTATCGTCGAACCATGACAGCATCTCTTCACGGCTGAGCGTTTCGCCCTCTTGCAGTATCACTAACAATAACGGGCGTTCGCTCCATTTTGGATGTGGCATACCAACCACGGCGGCTTCGGCCACTTTGGGGTGATTGACCGCGCAATTTTCCAGTTCAATTGAGCTAATCCATTCCCCGCCAGATTTAATAACATCTTTCACACGGTCGGTGATTTGCATATAGCCGTGTTCGTCCATGCAGGCAACGTCGCCGGTTTCAAACCAGCCATCATCATCAAGGGTTTGTCCGTCGTAGCGATAATATTCATTGATTATCCAGGGGCCGCGCACCTTAACGGCGCCCGCGCTTTTGCCATCCCACGGTAGTGATTTATTGTCTGCATCCACAATTTTTAATTCCACGCCAAAGACCGGACGACCCTGCTTCAAACGCTTTTTGTCGTATTCTTCTGGAGAAAGGTTTGCCACTGGTGGTGGCACAGTACCGTTATAGGTACCCAGTGGGTTCATTTCTGTCATTCCCCAGCCCTGCTGTACGTCTACGCCATATTTTTCGCGGAATACATCTAAAATATAAAACGGACAGGCCGCGCCACCGACGGTAACTCGGTTGAGGCTTTCGATGGTTTTTCCAGATTTATTAAGGTAATCCAATAAGGCCAACCACACTGTTGGTACGCCGGCTGACGCGGTGACCTTCTCTTCGTTGATCAGGGTGCATAGGGTTTCACCACAGCCCATTTTGGCGCCAGGCATAACCAGCTTTGTGCCGGTCATTGGTGCGGCGTATACCAAGCCCCAGCCATTTACGTGAAACATTGGCACTATCGGAAGCGCGACGTCTTTGACAGATAGGCCGATAACATCAGGCGCGATAATCGCATAGCAATGCAGCAAGGTAGAGCGATGGGTGTACATGACGCCTTTGGGATTGCCGGTTGTTCCAGAGGTGTAACACAGCGCAGATGGCGTATTTTCATCTAGTTCTGGCCACTCGAACTCCGATGTTTGCGCGGCAAGTAAGGTTTCGTAGCAATGCGCATTGGCAAGACTGGTCTCCGGCATATGTGCTTCGTCAGTCATTACCACAAAGCCCTTAACGTCTGGCATCACATCCTTTAACGACTCGAGCAGTGGCACCATAGTCAAATCTAGAAAGACCCACTTGTCGCGACCGTGGTTAACAATGTATTCAATTTGCTCCGGGAACAAGCGCGGGTTAACAGTGTGGCAGATCATGCCGCTACACGACACCGCGTAGTATATCTCTAAGTGGCGATAGTCGTTCCACGCAAATGTGGCGATGGTGTCGCCCTGCTCCAAGCCAAGTGCATCAAGTGCATTTGCCAACTGCCTTACACGAGCAAAGGCATCTCGGTAGGTGTATCTGTGGCGAGGGTTGTCGGCGGTGACGGATACCACTTCCACTGAGCCATTGATTTGCTCCGCGTGTTTCATTATGGAGGTGATTGTGAGCTGGGTGTTCATCATCGGAGTCATTTTTATTTGCCTTTATTAGTGTTGAGAAAATATGGCTCGGCTCTTGCGCGGCAAAGTATGTCGGCAGAAAATACATTAGACATCAATCTTATGTGCTTGCGGCCGATATTGGCAATACAACCATCGCACAATATTGTGATTAGGCATATCTGCTAATTGCACATAAGGTGCAAATAACGCCAATAAATCAGTCCGAAATATTAGCTAGCAGCACCTTTTACGTGACGCGAGAATTTGAGGTCTGGCAAGAAACACGCTGGCAAGGCATTACTTTAGACAGATTAATAAGCGCTTGTGCTTGTTTATTATCTACAGCGGATCAAAACCAGCGTCACCGACGTATAAAGAGCTATGAATGACGTAGGTAAGACCTTATGAGCACTACGCTATTAAGTAGTCGCGATCTTGATTTCTTGCTATACGAGTTGCTGGATACCGAAGCGTTGCTAAACCGTCCGCGTTACCAAGACCACTCCAGAGAAGTCTTTAACGCCAAGCTCGATACCGCACACACTATTTCACAGCGTTACTTTGCTAATCACAATGCCAAGGGCGATGCCAATGAGCCGCATTTTGAAGGCAAAGATATTCACATGATTCCAGAGCCCTCAGTAGCCTTAATACCGTGACCAAGACGCTGATTGGCAACATGGCTGAGAATACCGACCTGAGTTTGGCTAATGCTACGGTTTACCTTGATTTGTTCGGGCGGGTATTAGTGTCGTGGTTGTGGATAAAGCAGGGCCTAGCGGCCGCGCGCGGGCTGGCAAAAAAGGAGCTTCATGAAGCGGATCACAACTTCTACAAAGGAAAGCTGCAGGCTGCTCGCTACTGTATTCAGTGGGAGTTGCCGCAAATTGGGCCGCAGGCAGATTTACTATGCCGTTTTGATGACGTGCCGTACGCCATGAAAAATGAGTGGTTTTAGATGTTAGGCTCACTGCCGAGACTGATATCTAAACATCGATATTTAAATATCAGTCGGAGTAATACTCAGCTATTGAATGCAGGATTTATGATGTCTTCATATTCTCTTCGCCCCAAAATGCTTTCATGGCGATAACTTTGTTGTCGTCATTGAAGGTGAACTGATCTATGACGTCAATTCGCATTTCACCATTGCCGGGGTTTAGTTCTACCACAAAAGGAAACACCGCGTGATTGGCGGCGATCCTTACTGGACCGTCCAGCCGGGCAGAAATTCCGGAACTAAAAGCGACTTCATAGAATCGTATGATGGCGGCCTTGCCGCTTAGGGGTTCAGAGCCGACGGGATCCTCAACTGTGGCGTCGTCAGCATATAAGTTTCTAATAGCCGCCATATCGTGCTCAGTTAAGGCGCGTATATACTGTTCTACCATGGCTAGTTTTGGGTTTTTGCTCACGTAAATTGCTCCATTTCACTCGTAAATTGCGTATATAGGAAGTGTAACGCGGGAATTCAATTAGGAATATGTCGATTTTGTTAATAAAAATCGTCTACAACAACGCTAAACTTCTACGCTGAGGCTCGCGTAAGGTTTGATTTACGCGCTGGGCCTGCATTCAGTAGGCTTGCGGTGTAACATAGTAACGTCCACCTAGACTTTGAGATGCGGTATTCAATGTTAATTATACAAGCTCTTCGCAACGGCAAATCGAATGGCGCGGTAATCGTTGCCACACTATTGGCTTTTTTCAGTCTCTCGGTATTTGCCGACAGCGCGCTCACCGCCCTAAAACCAGATAAAACGCATACCGCGGCCATTCACGATATGGTGGAGCAACTTGATAGTCGCCACTACGTGAAGCTAGCTTTGAATGATGATCTTTCGGGCAAGTTACTCGACGCGTTTCTGGACGACCTGGACCCTAATCGCTTGTTTTTAATTGCCAGTGATATCGCTGATTTCCAAAAGTATCGCAGCAAACTCGATGATGAACTGAATAAATCTAGCGTCAGCGCGGGTTTCATTATCTTCAATCGCTACCGCGAACGCATGGTTTCCCGCATGGAAAACACCATAGATACCTTGCCTGCGCAGATTGCGGCAATGGATTTTAGCGTTAAAGAAGATATTGAACTTGATCGCAGTAAAGCTACTTGGCCGGCCAACAATGCTGAAGCGGACGAAGTTTGGCGCAAGCAAATTAAAAATCGCGTCCTCGGCCTGCGGCTTGCAGATAAAGATGATGAAGGCATAGTCGAATTACTCAGTAAGCGCTTTAAAAACCAAATTAAGCGGATGACACAGCTGGAAGCCGAAGATGCGTTTCAAATTTATGTGAACGCATTTGCGTCTCTTTATGACCCCCACACCGATTATTTTTCGCCACGTATCTCCGAGAACTTCCAGATTAATATGAGCCTCAAGCTGGAAGGCATTGGCGCCGTTTTACAGATGGAAGACGACTACACCAAGGTGGTTCGCTTGGTGCCCGCTGGCCCGGCTGACAAACAGGGACAGCTGCAACCTGCGGATAAAATCATCGGCGTTGCGCAAGGTAAAAAAAGCGAAATGCAAGATGTTGTCGGCTGGCGTTTGGATGATGTGGTTGACTTAATACGCGGCGCAGCGGGATCGTTTGTGCGTCTAGAAGTGATCCCAGCGATTGCCAAGAGCGACGAAGCCCGTCGTGAGATCACCATTGAACGCAACGAAGTAAAACTTGAAGACCAAAGTGCTGCGGGTGAAATGATTGATATCATTGATAGCGACGGCGAAGCACACCAAGTTGGTGTGATAGACGTTCCGATGTTTTATCTCGACTTTGAAGCCTATCGCGCCGGTGATACCGAATTCCGCAGTACCACCCGCGACGTCCACCGTATTTTAGGTGAACTGCTGAGCGAAGGTGCTGAGGGCATTATTATTGATCTTAGGGATAATGGCGGCGGCTCCTTAGCTGAAGCCAATGCAATGGTCGGATTATTTATTGAATCCGGACCGACGGTGCAAATCCGGCAGTCTAACGCGAAGATAATTAAGGAAGGTAAGCGCCGCAGTTCACCCTATTACACTGGGCCACTAGTGGTGTTAATCAACCGCATGAGTGCCTCGGCCTCTGAAATTTTTGCCGGCGCGATACAGGACTATCAGCGCGGTATAGTTGTGGGCACCCAATCGTTTGGTAAGGGCACGGTGCAGTCTGTGAATCCGCTAAGTCACGGCCAGTTGAAACTGACTGAATCTAAGTTCTACCGCGTGTCAGGTGACAGCACTCAGAACCGTGGTGTTATTCCTGATATTGCATTCCCGCCTTTGTATAATATGGCAGAGATAGGCGAAAGTGTTCTCGATAACGCCCTGCGCTGGGATCGGATTCGCGAGGCTAATCACCGTTATTATTTCGACTTAAAGTCAGGAATGGCGACCTTGCAGCGCAAGCACGACAAACGCATTGCTAAAGATCCCGATTTTCAGTTTCTGCAGGAACAAATTGCGGTGATTGAAACTATGCGCAGTAAGACCCATATGTCATTGAATATTGATCTGCGGAAATCCGAGCGCGATGCCCAGAAGGTGCATTTATTAGCGATGGAGAACCGCCGTCGCGTTGGCAAAGGGGAAGAACCCTTGGACGCGCTTGAAGAAAACAGTGAAGACGACATCGCGATGACCGATGAAGAATCAGACGCGATCGTTGAAACGGAGGAGGATGGCAAGAGTAAAGACAAGGAACGTGATCCGCTGTTAACTGAAGCGAGTCATATTCTGGTTGATGCCCTGCCCTACTTTTTGCCTGAGCGCTTAGCCCGACGCCCATAGGGCGGGCTAAGCCGAGTTGGCTAGCTGCTCTTAGCGGCTAGCGTTTCTCATGGTGACAAACTCTTCGGCAACCGTGGGGTGAATGCCAATAGTCGCGTCAAAATCGGCCTTGGTGGCCCCCGCTTTAATTGCCACAGCCAAACCTTGAATAATCTCCCCAGCATCGTCACCCATCATATGCGCGCCAACAACCTTGTCACTGGCCTTATCTACTATCAGCTTTAAAAAGGTCTTGGTTTTATTGCCGCTTAGGGTGTGCTTTAAATGGGTGAAGCGCGAGGTGTATACCGCGATATCGCCGAAGCGCTCGCGCGCATCTTCTTCGTTAAAACCGACAGTGGCCAAATTGGGATTGGAAAAAATCGCAGTCGGGATAAAGTTGTAGTCTAGGACGCTGTTATCACCATCAAACAAACGCTTGGCGAGGTTCATGCCTTCGGCTAGCGCGACCGGGGTTAGCTCCATACCTCCGATAACATCGCCGACGGCGTAAATAGATGGCTCACTTGTTTGAAAGCCCTCGTCAACGGCGATATAGCCTTTGTCATTTAGACTAACCTTAGTATTTTCTAAGCCAAGACCTTCGAGCATGGGATTGCGCCCGGTAGCATATAGAACTTTGTCGGTAATAAGCGTTTCACCGCTTTCGAGTTCCAGCGCGTATTGATCGCCCCGCTTAGTGATAGCGACCACGTTTTCATTGAAACGCAGCTTGACGCCCTTGGCTTTCATTTCTTCAGCCAACTCTTGGCGGATCTCAGTATCGAAACCGCGCAGAAATAAATCGCGGCGATAAATCTGCTCAATTTCTACCCCTAAGCCGTGCAGTATTCCTGCAAATTCGGTGGCAACGTAGCCGCCGCCGACCACAACAGCGTGTTTGGGTAGCGTGTCTAAATAGAATAACTCATTGGAGCTAATAGCGAATTCCCGGCCCGGAATGTCAGGAATAAAGGGCCAGCCGCCAACTGCAATAAGAATATTTTTTGCGGTGAACTTCACGCCCTCAACTTCGACCGTATTAGCGTCTAAGATTTTAGCGTGACCATTGATTAACTCAACGCCGGCGTTACTTAGCAGATTGCCGTAAATGCCATTGAGGCGTTCGATTTCCTTGGTTTTATTATCTCGCAGACGCGGCCAATCGAGTTTTTCTACGACGCTATCCCAACCAAAGCCTTTGGCATCGCTAAAATCTTCACGATAATGCGCAGCGTAGCTAAATAGTTTTTTTGGTACACACCCTACGTTGACACAGGTGCCGCCTAAATACCGCGACTCAGCTATGGCGACTTTGGCGCCAAACCCTGCCGATATCCTGGCAGCGCGGACTCCACCTGAACCCGCTCCGATAACAAATAGATCGTAAATAGTCTCGCTCACGCTGACTCCTTGTACATTAATGTCTAGATAAAATGTTTTATATGTCTACTTTGGTCAAGTCGTATTTCTCGTACCAAGCCAGTTTTTCTCGTAATTTAACCACCTCGCCAACAATAATTAAGGTGGGTGCCCGCACAGGTTCGTGCTTTAACTTTTCAACCATCGTTGCCAGCGTGGCCACCACCACTTTTTGATCTGAGGTGGTGCCTTGCTGAATAAGGGCAATTGGGGTGTCTGCTGGGCGACCAAATTCGATTAGTTTTTCGCAAATACTTGGCAGACCAATCAGACCCATATAAAACACTACGGTTTGTGCTGGTTTTGCTAATTCTTCCCACGGTAAATTAATGCTGTTGTCTTTTAGATGACCAGTAACAAAGCGCACTGACTGGGCATAGTCACGGTGAGTAAGAGGTATACCCGCGTAACTTGCACAACCCGCCGCTGCGGTTATGCCAGGTACAACCTGAAACGGGATTTTGTGCTGCGCTAGCTCTTCTATCTCCTCGCCGCCGCGACCGAATATAAAGGGGTCGCCACCTTTTAAGCGGGCGACTTTTTTTCCCTCTCTCGCGTACTTCACGAGCAAGCTATTAATATCTTGTTGAGGAACAGCGTGGTCTGAGCGCGCTTTGCCGACATAGACGCGCTCCGCATCTTTACGACACATATCGACAATCGCAGGGGCAACCAGACGGTCGTACAAAACCACGTCCGCGCGTTGCAGCAAGCGCAGTGCCTTAAATGTCATTAGGTCTGGATCGCCAGGTCCGGCGCCAATTAAATAGACTTCGCCGCCATTGTCGATGCTGCCATTTTTAATGGCGTCTTCCAGCATGGTTGCTGCGGCTTTATCGTTGCCGGCAAATACCATTTCTGCCACCGGCCCCTGCAGGGCCTTCTCCCAGAAATGACGACGATCTTCAATGTTTTCAAAACGTTCTTTTACAGCATCCCGGAACTGGCTAGCTAAATTACCTAAGCGGCCGTACGCGGCGGGGATACTGGCCTCTAAGCGCGAGCGCATCATGCGCGCAAGGACCGGACTTTTGCCGCCGCTGCTTATGGCAATAATCAGAGGGGAACGGTCGATAATTGCCGGTAAAATAACACTACACAGTGCTGGATCATCAACCACATTGACCGGAATATTCCGCTGGTGACAGGCGGCCGAGACGCGACTATTGAGAGCTTGGTCGTCGGTTGCGGCAATAACCAAAAACACATTGTCTAGTAGATGATCGCCGTAATCTCCACGAATACATTCGCCGCCGGCATTCAAAACCAATGACGACAACTCCGGCAAGATTTCGTGGGAAACCAAACGCACTTGCGCGCCCGCCTTGCAGAGTAAGCGAGATTTACGTAACGCAACCTGACCACCGCCAATTAATAAACACGGTTTGTTGCGAAGGTCAGTGAATAGTGGAAGAAAATCCATTCGCTCAGAACTCTCCAACTTTTAGCTGAGTTATGCCGCCCATATAACTATGAAGTACCGTCGGCACAGATAGCGAGCCATCTGCTTGCTGGTAATTTTCTAGAATGGCCACCAAAGTGCGCCCTACCGCCAGCCCAGAGCCGTTTAGGGTGTGTAACAGTTCAGGCTTGCCGGTTTCGGGGTTGCGCCAGCGCGCTAACATCCGACGCGCTTGGAAGTCACCAAAATTACTGCAGGATGAGATCTCGCGATACGCACTTTGGCCTGGTAACCACACTTCCAAGTCGTAGGTTTTACGCGCCGAAAATCCGAGGTCGCCACCGCATAAAATCACTTTACGATAAGGCAGGTTTAACTTTTGCAGAATGGCTTCGGCGTGCCCGCATAGGGCTTCCAATGCCGCATCGGACTCGCTTGGACGTACAAATTGTACGAGTTCAACTTTCTCAAATTGATGCTGACGGATCATGCCTCGGGTATCGCGGCCATAACTACCCGCTTCGCTTCGGAAACAGGGGGTATGGCAGGTAAAACGCAGTCCTTGTTCTAATTCTGTCGGCTCGACAATGGTGTTCCGGTATAAATTTGTGACCGGTACTTCTGCCGTTGGAATCAGGTAGTAACCGGAATCTCCCTGTAATTTAAATAAATCCGCTTCGAACTTAGGCAGTTGGCCTGTGCCACGAAGTGATTCTGCATTCACCATATAGGGAACGTAAACTTCCTGATACCCGTGTTCAAGGGTGTGAGTATCTAGCATTAATTGTATTAGGGCGCGATGCATACGGGCTAAACCACCGCGCATTACCGCAAAGCGACTACCGGTAATTTTGGTGGCAACTTCAAAATCTAAGCCGCCGAGATTCTCACCAACGTCAACGTGGTCTTTTGCGTCAAAGTCAAAGTTTCTTGGCTCGCCCCAGCGCAATACTTCTATATTGCTGGCCTCGTCTTTGCCAGCCGGCACCTCATCAGCCGGTAAATTGGGCACCGCCATTAAAAGATGGTCTAGCGCGTCGTTGGCTTCCTTGGCTTGATGTTTTAGTGCTTCAAGCTCGGTTTCAATTTTTGCTAGGCTTTCGTTCACTTGGGCTTTGGCGTCATCGACATTGAGGCCGGACTTGATGAGCTCGCCAACTTGCTTGGACGCTTTTTTCCGCTCTGCTAATAAATTTTGGCTATTGATGTCTGCCTGCTTACGCAAGGCGTCTAAGGCTTCGAACTCAGCGACGTCAAACGTGTATTCTTTTTTGCTCAGCGCGCCGGCAATAGCCTGAGGATCGAGCCGAACTTTCTTAACATCTAACATTTAAATCAATCTCCAACGATCTGTATTTAATACTACTTTATAATCTAGCCAATCCCATTCCCAACCAGCAGCCAATAACGCAGGTGGCCAGTGTTGCAGACATATACAGCATTGCCATGGCGATTTTACCCGCCTCAAGCATTGCTACCGACTCTAATGAGAAGGTTGAAAAGGTGGTAAACGCACCTAGAAAGCCCACTATCAGCACGTAGCGCCAGTCGTCGTGCAGCGCCGACTTCTCGGTGATGACAACATAGAGCGCGCCGATTGTGAATGAGCCGACAATATTGATTGCAAATGTACCCAAAGGCCAGTGAACCTGCGCCAAATAAATGTTCACCGCGCGACCGATGCCATAACGGCTCAATGCACCAAAGGCGCCGCCTATGGCAATTAGAAAATACACTTGCACGAATTTAGTCTCCGATTTGAGGCGCTCTATTCTACCGCATTCGGCTTAACGATAGCGTGTGTGCGGCGATGCCGCATCTCGTTCTCGTAAATAACGCATTTTTTCAGCGATTTTTTTCTCTAAACCGCGTTCAACCGGCTGATAGTAGATCGTGTCTTTAATCTCTTCTGGCAGGTAGTTCTCACCGGCGGCGTAGGCATCAACTTCATCGTGGGCATAGCGATAGCCGTCGCCGAAGCCCTGTTTCTTCATCATGCCCGTTGGTGCATTGCGCAAATGCATGGGCACGCCATAACTTGGCATGGCGGCAATATCGCGGCGAATATGATTGTAGGCGGTGTATACCGCATTACTTTTGGGTGCGGAGGCTAGGTAGCAGACGGCCTGCGCCATGGCCAACTCGCCCTCAGGGCTACCCAAGCGCTCTTGGGCATCCCAAGCGTCTAAACAGATTCGCAGTGCTCTTGGGTCGGCATTGCCAATATCTTCACTGGCCATACGAACCAAACGTCTTGCGATGTACAAGGGCTCGCAGCCGCCGTCAAGCATACGGGCAAACCAATATAGAGCGCCGTCAGCTGAGCTACCGCGCACAGCCTTATGCAGGGCTGAAATTTGCTCATAAAAGAGATCGCCACCCTTATCAAAACGGCGCGGCTGGCCGTTGAGAACTTGAGCAATTACTTCTTCGCTGAGGGTTTTTCCCTCACTCCGGCTTTTTACCATATCGCCAGCGAGTTCAATAAGATTTAAAGCGCGCCGGGCATCACCATCGGCATGGGCGGCGATCAGCGCGACTTGGGCGGGATCTATTTCCCAGCCTTCGCGTTCAGCGGCGTGTTTAACGATATTGATTAGGGCATCGTCGGTCAGGGCGTTTAACTGATAAACCCGCGCCCGCGACAACAATGCATTATTGATTTCAAAGGATGGATTTTCGGTAGTGGCACCAACAAAAATTACGGTGCCATCTTCAACATAGGGCAAGAAGGCATCTTGTTGGGCTTTATTAAAGCGGTGCACTTCGTCGATAAATAATATTGTTCTACGCTTAAAAAACTGCTGCTTTTTGGCTTCTTCGACGGCTATGCGGATATCTTTTACGCCGGCTAAAACCGCAGAAAGACTGATGAAATGAGCATCACAGAGCTGGGCTATCAATTGCGCTAAGGTGGTTTTACCCACGCCCGGTGGGCCCCAAAATATCATCGAATGAAGCTGGCCCGAGTCCAGTGCCCTGCGCAGTGGTTTGTCCTCAGCCAATAGGTGCTCTTGGCCAAGATAGAATTCCAGTGTCTGCGGCCGCATCCTTGCCGCCAATGGCATTGCTGCTTGGGCGTCACTCAAGGCTGGCGTGCCGCAGATTCATTAAATTCGAAGGTTTTAGGGTCGAATTTAATGTTATATTTTGCGTCGACGAAATCAATCTGAGTGGTTTGTTCTAGGGTGTCGACCAAACGCATTCCGGTCAGCTTGCCCATATTGAATACGAGTCGCATTTCTGAAAAAGTGCCCTGCTGCTTTGGAATTAACACAAATTCACGAGTGCTAGCTGATTTAATCACTCTGACGTCATAGTCCGCAGCAAGTTGATCAATAGATGCGCCAATAATCATTGCCGGGGTTTGTGACATTTGAGAATCAAAGGGATCAGTATTCAACTGTTCAAGGTCAGCGTCATAGCGCCACACGGTTTCGCCATTACTTATCAGCAGATAACGAAACGGTTCAAGGCTTTCCCAGCGGAGTTTATTTGGCCGGTTTAAGGCAATTGTACCCTTGCTTTCCTGCAGTAATTCGCCGCTTACGTCGCGAACCTGCTGAACAAACTTGGCCTTCAGGCTTTGGGCGCCGGAAAGATGCAGATGCAGCTGGGCGACATCGCCTTCAGCAAAGGCGGGAAGTTGCAGCAGAGACAAACAAAAAAACACAAACAGCTGACGCATAGAAGTCTTTGAACGCGTCAAAATCTCACTCATTGAAGAGGAAAATGTGCGGCTAATCAGTTGGTTTGTCGCCATAAATAAGCGATTGAGTGCTCTGGTGCCGCTGTCAGAGGGCCAAGGTACAGTTGTGTCTCGCATAATTTTCACTTCTAATCGCGTGGAGGTGGCGCCAGTACTTCTCGACTTCCGTTGCTGGCCATCTCAGTTACGACACCGGCGACTTCCATTGTTTCAATTAATCGTGCCGCGCGATTATATCCAATGCGTAATTTACGCTGAACGGCGGAAATTGATGCCCGCCGACTTTGGGTTACGTATTGAACGGCTTCGTCATAGAGCACATCACCTTCACCGTCATCGCTGCCTTCGGCAGGCATTCCCGGCATGGCATCGGTGGTGCTGCCCTCTTCTAGCAGGCCATCGATATATTGCGGTTCACCGCGGCGCTTCCAGTCTGCGACCACTCTATGCACTTCTTCATCGGACACAAAGGCGCCGTGGACTCGAATCGGGATACCCGCCCCTGGCGGCAAGTACAGCATGTCGCCGTGCCCTAAAAGCTGTTCTGCTCCGCCTTGATCCAAAATAGTTCGCGAGTCGATTTTAGAAGACACTTGAAAACCGATACGCGTTGGCACATTGGCCTTGATCAAACCGGTAATCACATCAACCGAGGGCCGCTGCGTAGCGAGTAGTAAATGAATACCTGCCGCTCGCGCTTTTTGTGCGATACGGGCAATTAATTCTTCGACCTTCTTGCCGACGATCATCATCATATCGGCAAACTCATCGATCACCACCACGATCGATGGCAGCACGATTAAGTCGGGAGCCTGGGCCTCTTCCAATCCAGCCTGATAATGGTCTTCTGGCTTCCACAATGGATCTTTAATAGGCTCGCCAGCGAGAATGGCGTCTTTGATCTTGCGATTAAACCCTGCCAGATTACGAACGCCCATCTTAGACATTAACTTATAGCGGCGCTCCATCTCAGCCACACACCAGCGCAGGCCATTGGCGGCATCTTTCATATCGGTAATAACGGGGGTCAATAAGTGCGGAATACCATCGTATACCGATAGTTCCAGCATCTTGGGGTCTACCAGCATCAAGCGTACTTCTTCCGGTGTCGATTTGTATAAGAGGCTTATCAACATCGCATTTACGCCAACAGACTTACCTGAACCGGTGGTGCCCGCCACGAGCAAATGAGGCATTTTGCCGAGGTCGGCGCATACCGGTTCGCCGGAAATATCATGCCCTAGGGCAAGCGTTAGCGGCGATTTACTGGCTTCAAACACCTGGGATGCCAGCACATCATGAAAGTTAACGATTTCGCGATCTTCGTTGGGGATCTCTATGCCCACATAGGGTTTACCGGGAATAACCTCGACCACCCTTACGCTCACCACTGCGAGGGAGCGGGCTAAATCTTTTACCAAATTAGAAATTTTACTGACTTTTACGCCGGCGTCAGGCTCTAGTTCAAAGCGCGTGATAACCGGCCCAGGGAACACCGCAATGACTTTTGCGGACACACCAAAATCTAGTAACTTGATTTCAAGTAGACGCGACATCGCTTCCAGGGTTTCTGGCGAAAAACCGCGCTCTGGATTATGAACCGCTCTATCTAAGAGATTTAACGACGGTAATGTGCCGGTTACCGGTCCGTCGAACAATGAGGTTTGGCGCTCTTTTTCTGGACGCGACGACTTTGCGACGGGTTTTGGCGGCGGCGCTATTTGCGGTGGAATACGCGTCTTCTGAATTTCAGTTTTGGTCGTAAACGCTTCGTGACGCGCCTTGCTTGCGGTGGCAGCTTTTTTACGTTCTGCCCGGGCTTGGCGATAGCGATAAACAGCATCAGTGGCTTGCTGACATAAACGCAGGGTTGAGGCGCCAAGGGAGTCCATGAATTTTATCCATGACAGATCAGTGAACACTGTTAAGCCAAATAGTAAAATAGCAATTAATAGCAGGCGACTGCCAAATTCATTAAAAGACGCTAGAGTAGCGTGCCCTACCGCGTCCCCCAGCACGCCGCCGGCACCAAACGGTAGGCCGCTATTGCCATAATCGCCATTTGCTGCCAGTCCGGTACTAGATATCATGACCAGCACTAAACCAATAACACGCAGAGAAAAAACCAGGGAGTCAAAGTCGGCTGGACGATAGCGCGACTTAAATAAACGCCAGGCCCGAAACGCTAACATACTGGGGAAAACGTAGGCCATAAAGCCAAACAAGGCAAAGAATACATCGGCCAGCCACGCACCCACCGGACCGCCAGCGTTCATCACGCCATCGCCATTGCCTGTTCTAGACCACCCAGGGTCATTGCCGCTGTAAGTCAGTAGAGACACGAATATATAAATGCACACGGCAACGAAGCCAATTAAAAGGCCTTCACGGAGGCGCAAATGCAAGACTTCGCGGTTATCTGGCGCTAATTTTGTTGTCGGTTTAGGCAAAAGAAAACAATTTCCTAGTTACTTCTAGCTTAAACGGCCATTGACACATTCTATGATGCCGTTACGAGAAAGAGTGGTATGTTAATGACGCTAAAGATGAGGCTATTGAAAATACCAAATCGGACCCAATATTAGCACTATGTCTAGGTATTTGTCGCCGCGAAGACATTTTGATGCGGATAACAAATTCCCCTATGATATGCGCCTTATATCAGTCAATTCGGAGTGCAGTACGTTCACTCCCCTGAATGGAATACACTAATTTTATGAGCGACAGTCAACACCATCGTCTAATTATTCTAGGTTCGGGCCCTGCCGGCTATACCGCAGCTGTTTACGCTGCCCGCGCCAATCTTAACCCCGTGGTTATTGCTGGTATTCAGCAAGGTGGTCAGCTCACTACCACCACCGATGTCGATAACTGGCCAGGTGATCAAAACGGCGTTCAGGGACCAGAGCTGATGGTTAGGATGCAAGAGCACGCTGAGCGCTTTGATACAAAAGTTATTTCCGATCATATTGAGTCTGTCGATCTGAAAAACAGACCGTTTACGCTGAAAGGTAGTAAAACTTATACCTGTGACGGTTTAATTATTGCTACTGGCGCTTCTGCTCAATACTTGGGCCTAGCCTCCGAGGAAGCGTTCATGGGTAAAGGCGTTTCAGCCTGCGCGACCTGCGACGGATTCTTTTATCGCGGCAAAAAAGTCGCCGTTATTGGCGGTGGTAATACCGCCGTCGAAGAAGCTTTGTATCTATCTAATATTGCTTCTGAGGTGACACTGATACATCGTCGCGACACTTTGCGTTCTGAAAAAATATTGCAAGATAAACTGCTTGAACGCGCAGCCAATGGCAATATCAATATTTTATGGCACAACACCCTAGATGAAGTATTGGGTGACGATAGCGGCGTAACTGGCTTGCGAATAAAAAGCACCAAAGATGGCAGTACCCAAGAGATTGATGTTGCTGGGGTGTTTATTGCTATTGGTCACAAGCCAAATACCGATATTTTTGATGGCCAGTTAGATATGAAAGACGGTTATTTAACTATAAATAGTGGTACTCAGGGCAATGTAACCCGCACCAGTGTTGAGGGTGTGTTTGCCGCTGGCGATGTCGCTGATCATATTTACCGTCAAGCAGTTACCTCTGCCGGCTTTGGCTGTATGGCCGCACTTGATGCTGAGCGCTATCTCGACGATTTAGTCTAAAGCCTGGCGGCTTATCTTATGGCGACTATTCCTTGGCTCGATATCGATAAGCTGGATTTCCCCAACGTCGAAAATGCCCTAGATGACCCCAACGGCTTGCTAGCCGTTGGCGGTGACCTTACTAAAGATCGAATTTTGGCAGCGTATCGACAAGGTATTTTCCCTTGGTACGAGGAATCGCAGCCCATTCTTTGGTGGTCTCCGCAGCCACGTGCCGTTTTATATCCGGATCAGGTGTACATCAACCGTAGCTTGCGTAAGACACTGCGTCGTGCTGCTTATTCGGTCAGTTTCGATACTGCGTTTAACGAAGTGCTAGAGGGCTGCGCCGAGCTAAGTCCCAAGCGCCAAGGCACCTGGATAACAGACGATATGCGCGCAGCGTATCAGGCGCTCCATCGAGCCGGCTGGGCACATTCTGTTGAAGTTTGGCGGGATGGTGATCTCATTGGTGGTCTTTATGGCATAGCGATCGGTCAGATGTTTTTCGGTGAGTCGATGTTTAGTCGCGAGGCCAATGCCTCGAAAATTGCACTGGTACATCTTTGCGGACAACTTCAACAATGGGGGTATCCACTCATTGATTGTCAGGTTGGAAATGACTACCTTGACAGCATGGGTGCACAAGAAATACCTCGCGGAACCTTTAAACAGCATCTTGAGCAATACACCAATGCCGTCGGGCAACCGCCGGAGTATTGGGTAATGAATTGGGCTTACGGAAAGTCCACGCCCACGGATTAGGTATGACAGATTCAAAGGAAATAAAACTCTACGCTACGCATCCTCACCCCTGCAGCTATTTCGACGATCGAGAGGCAAAGACTATTTTTATCGATCCTGATATGTCGCCTTCACACGCGGTATACAGCGAGCTATCTCGACGTGGATTTCGGCGCAGCGGAAATCATATTTATCGCCCCGACTGCAATAGCTGCAATGACTGTATTTCCAGCAGGGTGCCGGTGAGCACTTTCGTGCCAACGCGTAGTCAGCGTAAAGTTCTCAATCGCAATACAGATTTAACAAGCAAAATAATGCCAACACTCTGTGAACAGGCATACGACTTATACGAGCGATATATTAATATCCGCCATCGCGACGGTGATATGTTTCCGCCATCGAGGGAACAATTTAATAGTTTTTTAGCTTCAGGCAACGCGGCGACTGAATACCTACATTTTTATGACGACAGTGTTCTGGTGGCCGTTGCGGTCACCGATGTGTTAGATGACGGTTTATCGGCGATCTACACATTTTATGATCCAGAATTAAGCCGACGCAGTTTGGGTGTTTACGGTATTCTTTGGCAAATTAAATACGCAAAATCCCTTAATTTACCGTATACCTATCTTGGATATTGGATCCGTGACTGCCAAAAAATGGCGTACAAATCTGATTATCGCCCTATAGAACTGCTAATAAATAGCCGTTGGGTACAACTAGACTGAGTTTAAACTTTAGTATTGGGCTAACAATCTACTATGGAAATTGCCAAGCACAGTAAATTAAGGCAAAATGCGCGCAGTTTTGATAGCCCGTCGTGGCCTCAGTGCTTTTCAATTATTAATTCTTAAAGACTTTCGAGGATAGTTGCCGAATGGCGAAAGAAGACCAGATAGAAATGGAAGGCGAAGTCATTGATACTTTGCCAAATACCACGTTTCGCGTGCGCTTAGAGAATGGCCACGTAGTGACCGCTCATATCTCAGGCAAAATGCGTAAGCATTACATCCGGATATTAACCGGAGATAAGGTCAAGGTTGAATTAACCCCCTATGACCTCAGTAAAGGCCGCATCACTTTCCGCGGCCGCTAAGCGAATACCTTATTCGCAGGTCTGGCTCTCCTCTTCATCCACTGTGTCTGCGGTAAGAGCTAGGCCATCACCTTCAACCGTGATGCTGACCGTCCCGCCCTGCTTCTCTAGACAACCGAACAGCACCATCTCAGCGAGCGGCTTTTTGATATGCTCCTGAATAATGCGAGCCATCGGCCTTGCGCCCATAGTCTTGTCGTAGCCTTTGTCGACTAACCATTGCCGTGCGGCGTCGTCAACTTCCAGCACAACTTGTTTGTCGTCTAATTGAGCTTGCAGCTCGACTAGGAACTTATCGACCACGGTTAATATCACATCAGCTTCCAGCGGCACAAATGTAATCACGCTATCTAAGCGATTGCGGAACTCGGGTGTAAACAAGCGGTTAATCGCCTCGCTAGAGTCGGTTTGGTTATCCTGCTCAGTGAAGCCGATTGAGCGGCGGCTCATGCTCTCGGCACCAGCGTTGGTCGTCATCACGAAAATCACATTTCGGAAATCCGCTTTTCGACCATTGTTGTCAGTGAGTGAGCCGTGGTCCATCACCTGTAATAACAAGTTAAATAAGTCAGGATGCGCTTTTTCAATCTCATCCAACAACACCACTGAATGCGGATGCTTGGTAACCGAGTCGGTTAGCAAACCACCTTGATCAAAACCAACATAGCCTGGCGGTGCACCAATTAACCGTGACACGGTATGACGCTCCATATACTCGGACATATCGAAGCGCAATAACTCCAAGCCGAGCAGTTTAGCAAGTTGTCGGCAAATTTCAGTTTTACCCACTCCTGTTGGGCCTGCCAGTAAGAAGCTGCCAATGGGCTTTTCTACTGACTTCAGGCCTGCGCGAGCAAGTTTGATCGAAGCGCTTAGCTCGGCCACCGCTTTATCTTGACCGAAAACCACCATTTTCAGATTGTCTTCAAGCTTGGCAAGTGATGCACGATCGTCCGACGACACACTTTTAGGCGGTATACGGGCAATCTTAGCCACTATCGCTTCGACTTCGGCGATGTCTATTTTTTCAACTCGATTTTCAGGCTTCTGCAAACGCTGATAGGCACCCGCCTCATCGATCACGTCGATGGCCTTGTCCGGCAAAAAACGGTCGTTGATATAACGCGCTGATAACTCAGCTGCTGAACGCAGGGCACCGTCGGTGTACTTGAGTTCATGGTGGCTTTCGAAGCGTGAGCGCAGCCCTTTTAGAATTAAAAAGGTATCTTCTACAGACGGCTCATTGATATCGACCTTCTGGAAACGGCGACTCAAGGCACGATCCTTATCGAAAATCCCACGATATTCTTGGAAAGTAGTGGAGCCGATACAACGCATTTGACCGGAACTCAGCAATGGCTTTAAGAGATTGGACGCATCCATTACTCCGCCAGACGCTGCACCCGCACCAATGATGGTATGGATTTCATCGATGAACAAAATGGCGCCTTCGCGTTTTTTAAGGTCTGAGAGCAGGCCTTTCAAGCGCTTTTCAAAGTCGCCGCGATATTTAGTGCCCGCGAGTAAGGCGCCCATATCAAGGGAGTACACTACGCTGCCAATGAGCACGTCAGGCACTTCACCATCGACAATACGTTTTGCTAGGCCTTCTGCAATCGCGGTTTTGCCAACACCGGACTCGCCCACTAATAGCGGGTTATTTTTGCGGCGTCGGGTAAGAATTTGGGCAACCCGTTCCACTTCGTCAGCGCGACCAATAAGCGGGTCTATGCGACCGGCCTTTGCTTCTTCATTTAAATTAGTAGCGAAGTTGTCTAGCGGACGCTGCTCTGGATCAGTATTTTCTGCGTCTTGATCTTGCTGCTCTTGATCAGGACCTTCCGCACCGGAGACTTTAGAGATCCCGTGGGTAATGTAATTAACCACATCAAGACGATTAACGTTTTGCGACTTCAAAAAATAAACCGCTTGGCTCTCTTGCTCACTAAACATGGCCACAAGCACATTTGCGCCAGTCACTTCCTGTTTGCCGGAGGACTGCACATGGAAAACAGCGCGCTGCAGTACCCGCTGAAAACCCAGAGTTGGCTGGGTGTCGCGTTCGGCATCATCTTCAGGGATGCGAGGCGTCGTTGCCTCGACAAATTCCTTAAGTTCACCTTTAAGCTGGGTCAAATCCGCACCGCATGCCAACAGCACTTTCACGGCGGCCTCATTATCGGCCAAGGCCAATAAGAGGTGTTCGACGGTCATAAACTCATGCCGACGACTGCGAGCCGATTTAAATGCCTGGCTCAATGTTGTTTCGAGATCTTTGCTCAACATAGATTACATCCGCATTTTGACATTAAAAACTTCAGGCATCGCTATCTTCTGTCTCAGCAAGTAGCGGGTGCCCATTATCTCTTGCGTATTGGTTTACTTGTGCCGCCTTAGTTTCGGCGATATCTTTAGTAAACACACCGCACACGCCTTTACCTTTGGTGTGCACTGCAAGCATTACTTGTGTGGCGCGTTGCCGATCCAAGTAAAAGAAATCTTCTAAAATTTCAACTACAAACTCCATTGGTGTGTAGTCATCATTTAATAACACCACAGCATACATACGTGGCTTTTTTAATTCCGGTTTTGACTCCTGAATTGCCAAGCCGCTGCCGTTGTCTTCGTCGGGCTTATCGCCTGAATTTCGGATATTAATATGCATATTCACTCGCTTTACCTGAGCTTATCACCACTTTAACCTCGCGCAATAGGGAAATTCACCAACTTCACCCCTTACGTCTTCTTAACTTGACGGCGAGGCCGGACTGTTTTAAAAATGGGGGCTAAGTCGTAAAATACAAGGCTGTTTTCGTAAATTCGACCATAACTATAACTATAACTAGGGAAGTAAAGCTATGCAGCAAGGTGTTGTAAAGTGGTTCAATAACGCCAAAGGCTATGGTTTCATCGTCGCGGAAAATAGTGAAGAAGAAATTTTTGCGCACTATTCCGCCATTACGATGGAAGGTTATAAAACTTTGAAGGCGGGACAAAGCGTGAAGTTTAGCTCCGAGCCGGGCCCCAAGGGGCTGCATGCTACTGATATTCAAGCGTCTGACGAAGCCTGAAAGAAAAAAGATTACCTGCTAAAGAATATCGCCACCGACGAGCGCCGGTGGCGAATAGACACTATGCCATATGTTTAACGATTGCGTCGCCAAACTCTGAACATTTCAGCAAGGTAGCACCTTCCATCAGGCGCTCAAAGTCATAGGTCACAGTCTTAGCTTGAATTGCGCCATTCATACCGACAATGATCAAGTCTGCAGCTTCATTCCAGCCCATGTGACGCAGCATCATTTCCGCAGACAAAATCAGTGATCCGGGGTTCACTTTGTCTTGGCCTGTGTACTTGGGCGCAGTGCCGTGTGTCGCTTCAAATAGAGCAATATTATCACTCAGGTTTGCTCCTGGCGCGATACCAATACCACCGACCTGCGCAGCAAGCGCATCAGACAAGTAATCGCCGTTGAGGTTGAGTGTCGCGATAACGCTGTACTCGTCCGGACGCAACAACACTTGCTGAAGCATGGCATCAGCGATGACGTCTTTAACGACGATATCTTTGCCGGTGTTTGGGTTCTTAATGCTTACCCAGGGGCCGCCGTCGAGCAGTTCGCCACCAAATTCTTCCATTGCTAGCTCGTAAGCCCAGTTTTTGAAAGCACCTTCGGTGAACTTCATGATATTGCCTTTGTGCACGATGGTCAGTGACGGCAAATCTTGGTCGATGGTGTACTGAAGGGCTTTACGTACTAAGCGCTGAGTACCTTCTTTAGAAACTGGCTTGATACCAATACCGCATTCTTGTGGGAATCGGATTTTGGTAACGCCCATTTCTTCCTGTAGGAATTCAATCACCTTAGCGACTTCAGGAGTGCCGGCTTTCCACTCAATCCCTGCATAAATATCTTCAGAGTTTTCGCGGAAAATAACCATATTGGTTTTGCCTGGCTCTTTCACCGGAGACGGCACACCTTCAAACCAGCGCACTGGACGCTGACAGACGTAAAGATCTAATTCTTGACGCAAGGCGACGTTTAAAGAACGAAAGCCACCACCAACTGGTGTCGTTAGCGGACCTTTAATGCCAACGACGTAATCTTTAATTGCATCTAGAGTTTCTGCCGGGAACCAATCACCGTCATACAGCTCTGCCGCTTTTTCGCCGGTGTAAATTTCCATCCAGCTGATTTTCTTAGTGCCTGAGTAGGCTTTTTCAACGGCTGCATCAACTACGTTGATCATCGCCGGAGTAATGTCTGCTCCGATGCCATCACCTTCGATAAAAGGAATAATTGGCCGATCGGGTACATTGAGGGAAAGATCCGCATTAACGGTAATTTTCTCGCCCGCAGTAGGTACCTTGATATGTTGGTATCCCATTTTTGACTCCATGGTTTATCAGTTAATATCTGTGCTCGTGCTCGCTCACAAACGAAATAAACTGCAATTTGCTACAATGCAGCTTCAGCAAAAAGCAAGTCATCATAACACTTTATACCCAGATTTCTTCTATGAATGAGCCTATTTTAGCGTGAGTGATATTTTTTTATTTAATAAGCCCTTTCAGGTCATGAGTCAGTTTACTGACGCTGATGGCCGAGCCAACCTATCTGATTACATCAGGATACCCTCGATATATCCAGCCGGCAGGCTCGATTATGATTCCGAGGGGCTGATGATTTTAACCGGCGACGGCGAACTGCAGCATCAGATAAGTCACCCACGGCATAAGTTACCCAAAACCTATTGGGTACAACTTGAAGGTGATGTCAGCGATGAGGCCTTGGCCGCGCTGAAAAAAGGCGTGCAGTTAAACGATGGTCCCACTTTGCCGGCAATAGTAAAGCAAATGGATGAGCCTGCAGGGCTCTGGGGCCGCACGCCGCCGGTCCGTTTTCGCGCCAATATTCCTACCAGCTGGATAAGCCTGACAATAAGTGAAGGCCGCAACAGGCAGGTTCGACGTATGACTGCCGCGGCCGGCTTCCCTACCCTGCGCTTGATACGCGCGAGCATTGGCGACTGGAGCATTGAAAGCCTGGCGCCAGGGGAATATACCCCACTCACCCTAGGGCCTGAATTTGCTCGTTATAAGCCTCGCAGGAGCGCCAAGCCGAAGCCTGCTGGCGGCAAAACTCATAAGCGGTGGCCTCGTAAGCGTAGTTCTTAACGCATTGTGCCTGTTACAATTACCACTTTAGCAAGCGGAAGACCCTATGGATTGGCAGCCCCATGTAACCGTCGCGACTTTGGTTGAAAACGATGGTAAGTTTTTATTCGTTGAAGAAATCAAACATGGCCGCAGAGTAATAAACCAGCCGGCGGGACATCTTGAAAAAGATGAGAGTCTAGTGGCAGCGGCGCTGCGAGAAACACTGGAGGAAACTCAGTGGCGGGTAGAGATTTTAGGGGTCATAGGTGTCGGTCTGTACACGGCGCCGGAAAATGGCGTGACTTATCAACGCACCAGTTTTTTTGCTCGGCCTATCGCATTTTGTCCAGAACAAAAACTCGACACTGACATTGAGCAAGCAATTTGGTTAACTCCAGACGAACTGCGAGCACGCACTATTGAGCTTCGCAGCCCCTTGGTACTGGAATGCTTAGAGCGATACTTGCGGGGGCAGCGCTACCCACTATCACTGA
>NZ_JBLIKC010000006.1:0-168989 GCF_047636175.1 Zhongshania sp.
TGAATACGTGATTGCCTTGCGGGCGGTAGAAACCATCGACTTTATGACAGCCCGCTGGGCACACTTGCCTTATGAGCTATTGGAAACGGTTTCAAATCGTATCATCAATGAAATAAAGCAAGTATCGCGAGTCGCCTATGATGTTAGCAGCAAGCCGCCAGCGACCATTGAGTGGGAATAGATTTAGGTATAAGTAATTGATTTTACTACAGCTGGAACGCTTAGATGTTCACTGTTTGGTGAGCGTAAACCCCAAAAAAAAAGTTATTGCTTAACTGGCTATACTTCTAAGGGATTATAGATTTGAAATATCGTGCCGAAATTGACGGCTTACGAGCACTTGCTGTTGTACCTGTCATCCTATTTCACGCTGGCTTTGAGCTATTTAGTGGCGGTTTCGTAGGCGTTGATGTGTTCTTTGTTATTAGCGGATATCTGATTACAGTAATCCTAATTGAGGATATTGAGAACGATCGTTTTAGTCTCATTAACTTCTACGAAAGACGTGCGCGAAGGATATTGCCAGCACTGTTCTTTGTAATGTTTGTCTGCATTCCTTTTGCTTGGATGTGGATGCTACCAAGTCAAATGAAAGACTTTTCACAAAGTCTCGTCGCCGTCAGTCTATTTGCATCAAACGTACTATTTTTTAGAGAGAGTGGTTACTTTGATGCAGCTGCAGAAGAAAAGCCTTTACTACATACGTGGAGTTTAGCTGTTGAAGAGCAGTACTATGTGTTGTTCCCTATCTTTCTTTTTCTAGCTTGGCGATATGGTAAGAACCGCGTATTTTGGATGATTATTGTGATGGCTTCAGTCAGCTTACTGCTAAGTGAATGGGGTTGGCGTAACAAAGCTACTGCAAATTTTTATCTGGCACCTACACGTGCTTGGGAACTATTTGCTGGTTCGATTGCGGCTTTTGTAGTGCAGAACAAAGGTGTGCAGAAAAATGATGCGCTGTCGTTTATCGGGTTAGCTGCAATCATCTTTTCAATCTTCGCCTATGATGAAAGTACACCGTTTCCTAGTGTGTATGCACTAGTCCCAGTTTTAGGTGTTGTGATGTTAATTTTGTTTGCAGATAAGGAGACAATAACAGCTCGATTGCTAAGCACTAAGGCATTCGTTGGCATAGGATTAATCAGTTACTCAGCATATTTGTGGCATCAACCATTGTTTGCCTTTGCACGAATAAGGATGCTTGAACATCCATCATATACGTTGATGTTAATACTTTGCTTGGCGTCTATTTTTCTTGCATACCTAAGCTGGAGATATGTAGAGAAACCCTTCCGTGCCAAAGAAGGATTTAATAAGCGTCATATTTTTATTATGTCATCTTTTGGGTTGTTGACGTTTATCGCCGTTGGAATTTCTGGGCATCTTGGAAAGATTAATAGCAGATTTGACCTTGAAACGTTTGAAAGTTGGCGCGATGATAGTGACTGTTTAGTTAATACAAAAAAACAATTAGAAGGTTTGCAAGCAGAACTCTCAGATAAGTGCCTTGGTAGCAGCAATAATTTTATTCTCATTGGTGACTCTCATGCGAATTCATTAAGTTTAGCTTTAAGGCGGGCTATCGAGAATTCTAATGGACATTTAATATCGTTGATAAAAAATGGTTGTTTGCCAATTATTGGAACGTCACGGTTGCCAGTTGAACAACATTGCGTTCGGAATAAACAAGACTATTGGCAGTTTATAGAAACTACAAACGCTACTGTAATTCTTTCGTCACGTTGGAGGTTGAACCTAATTGGGTCACATTTTGATAACCAAGAAGGGGGTGTTGAATATGGAGGTAGTGGCTTAAACATTGTTACTGAAGGTGATTTAGATATTATGACTCACGTAGAAGAGTTCCTAAATAAAGCCGCCGAAAATCGTAATCTTATTATTATTAATCAAATTCCAGAAGCGGGATGGAATGTTCCAGAGCGAAGCGCAAGGCTACGGAAATTTACGTCATATGATCAAGAAATCAGTACATCATATCAAGTGCACGTTGATTCTAATGCGCAAGTTGTCGACTTATTCAACAGACTATCCATAAATCCAAATATTAATATAGTGAATGTTGAGCAAATGGTTTGTAATACTGAAATCCAAGGGCGTTGCTTGAATACTCTAAATGGACAATCACTTTATCTCGATGATGATCATCCAAGTCCATTATTTGCAAATATAATTTCAGATTATTTCGCGGATATAGCTCTCAATGAGGGAGTGGTAAAGCAGTCAAAAGAAGCCAAGTAGCGACTTCCATGAGTTGCTACAAAAACGAATTTATAAAGCTAGTCCTCGTCGCCTAGAGCTCACAAAGGAAGAACATCTGAAGCTAGACAAGCTTAAGAGTATATTAAACACGCTGAAACGTGGAGGAAACGTGCAAAACCGTCAGCTACAGACGTGGCTAACTGAATAACAAGTGAAAAAATGAACAGAAGAACGTGTATGGTTTAGGCACGTTCTTCGTCGTACAGTGTGCGGTTATAGCTTGCGTAAGCTATTGAATTGCAATAATTTCAGATGCGTATAGAAAACGTGCATAGTGAGGGGCGAGTTACACACTTGCCTTATGAGCTATTGGAAACGGTTTCAAGTCGTATCATCAATGAAATACAGCAAGCTCTAAACGCCATACGTGGTGAAATAGAGCGTGTAGATGATGAAACAAAGTGGGCAGCACTTGAGTTGATGTTGAGCACAAGCAACAGCGTAGTAGCATTAGCAAAGAAGATGGTAAAACCAGAAACAAAGACTGTCACACGCACCATAGCTGTTCCTAAGACAAAGATAGTCAAGCAGCAAACACCACCACAGACGACACCAAAAGACACAGAACGAACAGACTTCACGCCTATTCGTCCGCAACCACCGTTACCAAATCAACGAAACCAGTAAGTTACTACAGTTAAAAACGTCAAAACTGCACGGTTTATAGCTGTATGGCAGTGTGGTTGACACAATGACTGACTGGCGTAGTGAGGCGCTGTGCAAATACTTTCCCCTAAAAGCAATTAATCTCAGAAGACGTAGAAAAAACGTGCTGTTCATCTCAGAAATAAATCAATAATATCAGACTGATACTCAACTAACGGAGATGTGAGATGAAATCTTACGACGAATTGAAAGCTGAAATGGAAGCAATTCAGCAGCAGATGGCTGAAGCAAAGAAGAACGAACGTACGAACGCTCTCAAAAAAGTGAAGCGTCTTTGCAAAGAGTTTGAGTTTACAGCTGGCATGCTGAAGGGTGCGCTGGCTGAGGGGCGGAAAAAGCAGTAGAAAAGGGGTAATAGAAATGAAGCTTGCAGTTAGAGCCTCGAAAATAGATGCAGTAAAACTGCAGTTGCTATCATTGCTTGAACTTTAAGAAGTGAATATTATTGCTGCGCCAACTAAGTACGGTGGCATCACAATTCTCAATTTAGACGAGAGCGCTGTCTCTACTTTGAGTAGCATACGTCATATAGAAGCGCTTTTACTTGATGAAGTAGCCGCTGCTGAATTACTACAGCCATCGGCGATGAGCGACGCTCTCTCATTCAAGTCACTAGATGGCGTAGATGAGCGTGAGCAATATGAACATCTTAGCCAATTACTCCACATTCAAAAAGCAACGAGAGACAAAAGATGAAATTCTCAGAAATTGAACTTCCTTCCAATCGAAAGTTTGGGTTTTTCTTTACGTTCGCCTTTGCGGTAGCAGCAACGTATTTTTATTATTCAGCCAATGTAACTTGGACATATGTGTTTATTGCAGCAGCATTGGTATTTCTGCTTGTCACGCTGATAAAAAGCGATGCACTTCTACCTCTAAACAAGCTATGGATGCGGTTTGGGCTCCTACTTGGCATGATAGTCAGCCCAATCGTACTTGGGGTTATTTTCTTTGGGCTCTTTACACCCATTGCAATGCTCATGCGTCTCAGTGGACGAGATGAGTTGCGTTTAAAGTTTACTCAAAAAGTAACTCACTGGATTTCGCGCGGCGAACCAATCAAATCTGAATCTTTCAAACACCAGTTTTAATAAAGGCTTATCGAATGGAAATTTTAAAAGAACTTTGGGCATTCTTACGTGTACGTAAAAAGCTATGGCTTGCGCCCATCATTATCGTAATGTTGATTCTTGGAGGCTTGCTGATACTTGCACAAGGTTCTGTAGTTGCGCCTTTCATTTACACACTCTTTTAGGAATAGCGCATGTATATCTTAGGTATTTCTGCCTTTTATCACGACAGCGCGGCATGCTTACTTAATGATGGTAAGATCGTTGCTGCAGCACAAGAAGAGCGCTTTACTCGAAAAAAACACGACGCTGGCTTCCCTACGCATGCAATTCAGTATTGCTTAAAAGAGGCTGGAATAGCTGCTAAAGATATCGACAATGTCGTGTTCTACGAAAAGCCGTTTGTAAAATTTGAGAGACTACTTGAAACGTATCTAGCTTTCGCACCAAAGGGCTTTACAAGTTTCGCTAAAGCGATGCCAGTGTGGATTAAAGACAAACTTTTTCAAAAATCAGCACTCATCAAAGAGTTAAAATCAACGCTTGATGAAAGTGTTGATTGGCGTGAGCGTTTGTTGTTCTCTGAGCATCACTTATCACATGCAGCAAGCGCATATTATCCCTCTCCCTTTGAAAGTGCTGCAGTGTTAACGCTAGACGGTGTGGGTGAATGGACAACAACGTCCCTGGCAATTGGTAAGGGTAGTGATTTACAAGTCGTAAAGGAAATACACTTTCCTCATTCACTTGGCTTGCTCTACTCGGCATTCACATATTACACAGGGTTTAAAGTTAACTCTGGCGAATACAAGGTGATGGGTTTAGCTCCATATGGAGAGCCACGCTACGCAGACTTAATACGAGAAAAACTCATCACAGTTGCTGAAGATGGAAGCTTTCAGTTGGATATGAGTTACTTCGATTACGCAACTGGCTTAACGATGACAAACAAGAAGTTTGATGCATTGTTTGGTGGACCACCACGTACGTCGGAGAAGGAGCTTACGCAGCGCGAAATGGATTTAGCGGCTTCGGTTCAAAAGGTAACTGAGGATATTGTACTAGAGTTAACTAGAGGAATAGCCAAGGAAACTGGTGAGCGTAACCTATGTCTTGCTGGTGGCGTAGCGCTTAACTGTGTTGCAAATGGCATATTGTTACGCGAAAAAATCTTCGACAATATTTGGATCCAACCTGCGGCTGGGGATGCTGGTGGTGCATTAGGCGCTGCTCTATCAACTTGGTATATGCACCATAGCAAAGAGCGTTATTTATCAAAAGAACGTGATGCAATGAAGGGAGCTTACTTGGGTCCTGAGTTTACAGATGCTGAAATTGAGGCTGATCTTACAGCGTGTGGTGCACGATTTAAAAAGCTTTCCGAAGCTGAAGTGATTGAAGAAGTAGCATCCGCATTAGCTGACGAAAAAGCAGTTGGATGGATGCAAGGACGCATGGAGTTTGGTCCAAGAGCATTAGGAGGACGCAGTATAATTGCGGATCCGCGCTCGCCAGTCATGCAAAAACAACTCAACCTTAAAGTTAAATATCGTGAAAGCTTCCGCCCATTTGCTCCTAGTGTCTTAAGAGAAGACGTAGCAGAATGGTTTGAGCATGATACGGATAGCCCTTACATGCTTTTGGTTGCAGATGTACAAAGCGATAAACGTCGCGCAATGACTGAAGAGGAAGAGGCGCTGTTTGGTATTGATAAGCTAAACGTACCGCGTTCTTCTGTGCCAGCCATCACACACGTTGACTACTCTGCACGAATACAGACAGTACACACGGATACAAATCCTAAGTACCACGCTGTTATTTCTAAATTTAAAGAAAAGACTGGCTGCCCACTTGTTGTTAACACTTCATTTAACGTACGTGGTGAACCAATTGTTTGCACACCAACAGATGCATTCAAGTGCTTTATGGGTACGGAAATGGATGTCTTAGCGGTCGGTAACTACGTGCTTTATAAAGAGCAACAAGACGAACCGCTTAAAGAAAATTATGAGGAACGTTATGAATTGGATTAAGTATATCGTGCTGACAATTTTTTTGTCCATAGTAACCATATTTGCAATCGACTCTATTGGATACATATTTAGAGACAAGTTGGCGATTATATTGCCTAATTATGGGCTCGCAATTGAAGACTTTAGTCGAGGGTATCCGATTGGTCACTTTCAAAATGACAGTGAAATTGGCTTTGATATTACGCCAGACTTTTTGACAACAACCAATACAAAACCTCAAGAGTACGAAACATACAAGGTTTGGGGGAATGCGTATGGTTGTTTCGACGACGAATGGAGTAAAGATGCAATCATTGGTGGGATATATTTAGCTGGAGATAGCTACACTTGGGGGTATACCAAGTATGATAAAAAATTTGGAACCTTACTTGAGGAAACTGTAGGAAAAAAGGTATATGCTTGTGGTGTCACACATACTGGACAAGGCCACCAATTTTACAAATTCAAGCGGTTATATGAAAATGGTTTAAAACCTAGTGTAGTAGTTGTTAATGTAGTTTCTAATGATCTTGATAATGATTACTTTTTTCCGCATACAGCTATCGTTGATGGTGTTATGGTTGAGAACGTAGAAATCTGTGGCGACTTCGAAAGTAGTGATTTCAGATACAAAAAGTTAGCGTACGAAAACCTAGTAAACCTCGTATCAGAAAGACAAAATCAACGTCCTTCGTGGAGAAGCTTGTTAAGACAATATTCATTAACAGCCAATGTGGTAGCTGCAGTTACACGAAATATACGATATAAAATCAATCTTTTGATCAACGGATCAATTCGCCCCCCACAGCAATCTTCTTGCATTAGATCAGTATATGCTGGTTTGAGTACAATCGCGTCGAAATATCCTAATTCTGTATACACAAAGAAAAATAGGAGATTTATTTCTGATTGGATTGCTCATGCAAAAACGCAAAACTATGTTCTGATTTTTTCTTTCATTCCGTCAAAAGGTGTAGCACAAGTTAGCTCATACAAATTCATAAAGGAATTTATTGTAAAAAATGGTGGTATTGCTCATAGCTTCGACGATTTTTGCGATATCGAATGCAGAAGAGAAAATGAAGTATATTTTCAATTCGATGGACACTTTAATGAATCTGGAAATGAATTATACGCTCAGTATCTAAAGGGTTTGGTTGAAAGTAAATAAACTTAATCAGTAGAGGTTTGTCATGCAAGTGAATGTTCATATAAGATTTTTTAGTCAGAGTGCCACAGCAGAATAGGTTTGCTTCTAAATTGAGCGAGTGGTTAGACAATCAGAGCAAGTTAAGCGGTAACTTCTGTAAGTTACTGCAAGAACAAATTGAAAAGGCAAATCCACGTCGAAAATTGACTACTGCAGAAACTAAACGCTTAGCTAAGTTAGAGGCGATAGCTGACAAACTAAGGCGTGGAGAAAACGTGCAAAACCGTCAGCTACAGACGTGGCTAACTGAATAACAAGTGAAAAAATGAACAGAAGAACGTGTATGGTTTAGGCACGTTCTTCGTCGTACAGTGTGCGGTTATAGCTTGCGTAAGCTATTGAATTGCAATAATTTCAGATGCGTATAGAAAACGTGCATAGTGAGAGGCGAGTTACACACTTACCTTATGAGCTATTGGAAACGGTTTCAAGTCGTATCATCAATGAAATAAAGCAAGTATCGCGAGTCGCCTATGATGTTAGTAGCAAGCCGCCAGCGACCATTGAGTGGGAGTGAGGTAATATTTCTTAGGAGCTGATACTAGCTTCGGGCCTCAGACATTATTTAATGAAGATATTTAAATAATGTCTGAGATCTGTCGGTGATGATAAAATCTAGCAAACAATATAGAAACATTTGCCGCGAAAGTGATGGTGTCCTCGTCCCTTCGAGTTAAGTGTGCTCAACGGCCATCATAACTATTTTCTAGCCTTGGTTAACACTGCACGCCATAGAAACATTTGACTCACACCGCAGATACCCTCCCTAATATTCCATGATGGATTGCGTCTACGGTTGTCATCGAACGATTTCGTACCCCCAGTTTTTTGTAGATATTACTTTACGTAACCATCAAGCGTGTAAGTCCTGATGGATAAAGTTCTGGCAAGTATCTTATTCCTAAAAACAATATACTCATCTTAAAAAGACGTTGAGTTTTCATGAGTATTTATTGATCTCAAACTTTTAATTAATATCAGCCTGTTTCTGTGTGGTTGAATAAATCATTTTTTTCCCGAGCTTGAGTCTCGATCATTTTATTCTTTTTGACGCTGGAGGCGATCACCTTGTCCCTGTTGATCGACTACCGCTGATCTAGTGAAAGATTAGGGCGCTGCCGCTGAGGGTGCTTATGGGGAAATCAAAAAGGCGGTGGCGATAGGGCTGCCTATGTTGAGCGCAGGGCCACAAAAACAGGGGGTGTCGACCTGCCGTGCTGCGGCTAGACCTTATCTCCGTGCGTAAAGAATATTAATTAACCTTATTCTTAGTATTGTCTTAGACCTAAATCTATAGTGTTTATGCTTGTGGCATAATGGCATGCTAAGCCTGATCTTCGTATTAAAATCTTATTGGCATGGGCTACTTATTATTGACAAAGAGTCGATCAATTCTCATATGGATACTTTTACCGACGAGCAATGGATGCGCCACGCGCTTGCGTTAGCGCTTAAGGCAGATGCAAGCAACGAAGTTCCGGTTGGCGCTGTCATTGTGCGCGAGGGTATCATCATTGGTGAGGGCTTTAATCAGCCCATCAGCAGCAATGATCCCAGCGCTCACGCTGAGATTGTCGCTTTGCGAGACGCTGGTCAGGCAGTCGATAATTATCGTTTTCTTGGTGCCACAATGTATGTGACGGTCGAACCCTGTGCCATGTGCGCCGGTGCCATTATTCACAGCCGCATTACGCGTCTTGTTTACGCTGCCAGCGAGCCCAAAGCCGGTGCGGTATGTAGTCATTTTCAACTGTTTGATCAACCGCAAATGAATCATAAGGTTGTTTGGCTTGGCGAGGTGTTGACAGGCGAAGCGAGCAGTATACTGCAGGCGTTTTTTGCTCGCCGCAGGGATGAGAAAAAACGCGAGAGGCGCGGGTGAAAAATAACAGCTTGTGGTGAATTATTGTCGTCTTTGACTTTTTATGTAACCGACTTAAAGCCCGTCAAAGGCGCGGTTTAGCTCGGCGGGCAAATAATCTGACACGATACGCGGTGGCGGTACTCGGTAGCGATTGAGTTCATCCCATGTCAGTAGAGAGTAATAGTCACGGATGTTGCGTACATAAAGAGCGGCTTCGTCGCCACGCGCGTAGCCATATTTTGACGGTGTATACCATTTTTGCTGACGCAATAGGGGTAGGTTTTCTCTTACATCATTCCAGAGATTTGGGTTGCCGCCGCGTTGCTCAGTGATGACCCTAGCATCTTCTAAATGTCCCAGGCCAATATTGTAAGCTGCTAGTGCGAACCAACTGCGGTCAGGCGATTCGATGCCCGACGGTAAGCGACTATAAAGTTTCTTGTAATAACGGGCTCCGCCTCTCAGGCTTTGCATTGGGTCAAGCCTATTGTCAACCTGAAGTTCCCGGGCAGTAGATCGGGTGAGCATCATCATTCCGCGCACGCCAGTCGGCGAGCGGGCAGTGGCGTCCCAATGTGATTCTTGGTAACTGATTGCGGCTAAAAAGCGCCAATCTAGGTCATATTCAATGGCAACCTGCTCTATTATCCCTTTTACTTCGGGCAGGCGGCCTTTCTTCATTTTTAGAAACGTATGCGTATTAATAAAAGTTCGCCGTTCGTTAAAGGTAAAATTACGCTCAATTAGACGGGCTAATTTGCCATTGTCGTTAATTTTTCTGAAGAATGTAGCCATTTCTTTTATTAGGCTGGCATTTGCCGGCGTAGCCGTCATCGCCCACGCTAATTTGCGCGGTTTTCCTGCGCTAAAGGCAATACGAAAGTTGGGGTAAAAAGCGCGATTCGCATAGTATTCGTTGGAGTTGACAATGGTGGCGTCAATTTGGCCGTCAGCGAGTTGCTCGAGTAGGTCGATGGTCTCAAGGTCGCGACTTTCTGCCCAGCTGAGTTCGGGATACTCCTCTTGAAGACTTTTGAGCTGCTCAACATGGGCAGTATTGCTGATCACCCGAATTTGCTTGCCGATAAGATCCGCAGCCGAACTCATCGCATCATTAGCGTCGCGGTTATAAACGAAATATTGTTTTACACTGATGTAACTAGGTCCGAATAGAAGTGTTTCCTGCCTTGCCGGCGTAATACTAAGCCCGGCTGCGGCAATATCAGCGCGGTTGTTATCGAGGCCACTAAATACTTCGTCTAGCCCAACCACGGGAATCATTTCTAAATTCACATTGAGATGGTTGGCGAAGGCGAGGGCGAGTTGGTACTCAAAACCAGCCGGCTCACCTTGGGATTGATAGTAAATAGTTGAGCCGTTGCGCGTTAGTACCCGTAAAACCCCTTCGTCTCGAATTCGCTTTAGATTATCACTAGTGTCTTCGCTGCTGCTTAGTAGTGCTGCGATAAGCACGAAACATCCCGCAAAAAGCCATAATGCGATAAATCGTAATGTTTTAGGGCTTGTCGGCAAGAGTGAAACTCCAATGAATATAGAAGTAATTGTATCGTTATGAGGCTGATCACACCATAAAGACTATTTTGGATAAAAATCCTCGCGTAATTCCTTTACAATGGCCGGCTTCAATCCATTCGCTCTAGGTTGTCGCTCCGAATGCTTATTCTTTTTGGTGCCCCGGCACTTTCAGATTTTCGTATAGAAAAATTAAAGGCTGCTTTGGCCGTCGCAATTCCTGCCCTTCGGGGTGTGAACGCGCAATATGTTCATTTGGTAGATACTACCGCTGAACTTCATGCCGATCATAGCGAGGTCTTGAGTCAGTTATTGCAATACGGTCCCCGTGCGGAGTTTGTCGCAAGCGAGGGGCAGCGCTTTTTCGTTGTGCCTAGGCCGGGAACAATCTCGCCATGGTCGAGTAAAGCCAGCGATATTGCCCATAACTGTGGTTTGGATATGATTGCGCGCATCGAGCGCGGCGTGCAGTACTGCTTTGATATCGATGGTGAACTAAGTGCTGGTCAGCGCAGTGCCCTGTTAGCGGCGATACATGACCGCATGGTGGAGTCAGTCTTGGATTCGCCGGCCGAGGCCGAGGCGTTATTTGTTCGTCAGAGTCCGAGACCTATGCAGGCAATTGATGTGCTTGACAGTGGTCGCGACGCCTTAGTCCTCGCTAATGGCCAGCTGGGTCTGGCGCTGGCCGATGATGAAATCGATTACTTGCTGGAGAGCTTTACCGAGCTGGGCCGCAACCCCAGTGATGTCGAGCTGATGATGTTTGCCCAAGCGAACTCAGAACATTGCCGCCACAAGATTTTCAACGCCAGCTGGACTATTGACGGTGTGGCGCAGCCGCACTCGCTATTTGATATGATTAAGAACACCAACGAGCTTGGTGGTGAAGGTGTGCTGAGCGCTTATTCTGATAACGCGGCCGTGGTAAAAGGGCATCGTGCGGGGCGTTTTTATCCTGCGCCTGACTCGGCAGAATACCAATATCACCAGGAAGATATTCACTTGCTGATGAAGGTTGAAACTCATAATCATCCCACGGCGATCTCACCGTTTTCAGGTGCAGGTACTGGTTCTGGCGGTGAAATTCGTGATGAAGGTGCTGTTGGGCGAGGCTCTAAACCTAAAGTCGGTTTGAGTGGCTTTAGTGTGTCCAACCTGCGGGTTCCCGGATTCGAGCAGCCTTGGGAAGCCGACTACGGCAAGCCCGGGCGCATTGTCTCAGCATTGGATATTATGCTGGACGGACCGATTGGCGGCGCGGCGTTTAATAATGAGTTTGGTCGACCCAATTTGTGTGGTTACTTTCGCAGCTTTGAAGAAAACGCGATGGGCGCGGCGGGAGAAGAGCGACGCGGCTATCACAAGCCGATCATGATTGCCGGTGGTTATGGCAATATCAAAGAAGAGCACGTCCTTAAGACTGAGTTTCCCGCGGGCCATAAATTAATTGCTCTGGGTGGCCCGGCGATGCTGATCGGCTTGGGTGGCGGTGCGGCTTCCTCAATGAGCAGTGGTGCTTCCACTGAGGATTTAGATTTTGCCTCGGTACAACGTCAAAACCCAGAAATAGAACGCCGCTGTCAAGAGGTCATTGATCGCTGTTGGGCGATGGCAGATGATAACCCCATTGCCTTTATTCATGATGTTGGTGCCGGGGGCTTATCGAATGCCTTTCCCGAGTTAGTTAAGGATGGGGGTTGTGGCGGCGATTTTGATTTGCGCAAGGTTCCCAATGATGAGCCGGGTATGTCGCCATTAGAAATTTGGTGTAATGAATCTCAAGAGCGCTACGTGATTGCTATTGCGCCGGAAAACCTTGCGACGTTTGAAGCGATTTGTGCCCGCGAGCGTGCGCCCTATGCGGTGGTTGGTGAGTCTGTCGCCGATAAGCGCTTGCGGGTAGGTGATACCCACTTCGGCAATAACCCAGTCGATTTGCCGATGTCGGTACTCTTTGGTAAACCACCGAAAATGCACCGAGAGTTTACCCGTCATTATCCACAGCTGCCTACTTTTGACGCCTCAGCAATAAATATTGATGAGGCCTTGGAGCGGTTGTTAGCCTTGCCGGCAATCGCAGCCAAAAACTTCTTAATCACCATCGGTGACCGCTCGATTACCGGGCAGGTTCACAGAGATCAAATGGTCGGTCCCTGGCAGATTCCGGTTGCGGACTGCGCGGTGACCACGGTGAGCTACGATTCTTATGCCGGCGAAGCCATGGCAATAGGTGAGCGCACCCCGCTGGCATTGATTGATGGGCCAGCATCTGGGCGAATGGCGGTTGCCGAAGCTTTGACGAATATTGCCGCGAGCCGTATTGAAAAGATGTCAGACATAAAGTTGTCTGCTAACTGGATGTGCGCGGCGGGCTACGCAGGCGAAGATGAAAAGCTATTTGATACCGTAAAAGCGGTGGGGATGGAATTTTGCCCGGCCTTGGGCATTACTATTCCAGTGGGTAAAGACTCGATGTCAATGCGCACTACCTGGCGTGATGGGGATGAAAGCAAAGCCGTTACCGCGCCGATGTCCCTTATTATCACGGCGTTTAGTCCCGTCGCGGATGTACGGAAAACCGTCACACCAGAGTTGCGCACTGATCTTGACGACAACGCCTTGTTGTTAATCGATTTGGGGGCGGGCAAGCAGCGTTTAGGCGGCTCCTGTTTGGCGCAAGTTTATCAGCAAGTAGGTAATACCGCGCCAGACATTGATAGTCCCGCATTGCTAGCAGGATTTTTTAGCACTATTCAGCAGCTCCTTCAGGATGAAAAAATAATTGCCTATCACGACCGTTCCGACGGTGGTTTGGCGATAACCTTATTGGAAATGGCTTTCGCCGGACACTGCGGTTTGGATGTTGAGTTAAGCGCCGAAGGTAAGGTGCACGGTGCGCTCTTTACTGAGGAAGCCGGGGCGGTAATACAGGTGCGCTGTGGCGATATAGAATCGGTACTTGAACAGTTTGCGGGCAATGGCTTGGCTGGCTGCGTGCATGAAATAGGCCGCGCTGTGGCTGGTAGTGATATTGCTATTAGTTTTGGTGGCATAGAAGTGCTGCGAGATGATCGTGTGGTACTGCAGCGTAAATGGCAGCAGCTCAGTTATCGTATGCAGTCGCTGCGTGATAACCCTGAGTGTGCGCAACAAGAATTCGATTCGATAATAGAAACTGATCCCGGTCTAAGTCAGTCATTGCGCTTTGATGCCCAAGACAATATCGCAGGGCCTTATATTAAAACTGGGGCACGGCCTCGCATTGGGATACTGCGAGAGCAGGGGGTTAATGGCCAAATGGAAATGGCTGCCGCATTCGACCGAGCTGGTTTTACGGCGGTCGATGTTCACATGAGTGACATTCTTAGCGGTCGGGTGAGCCTGCAAGATTTTAAAGGCCTTGCGGCCTGTGGCGGTTTCTCATACGGCGACGTGTTAGGGGCGGGAGAAGGCTGGGCAAAAACCATTTTGTTTAATGGTCTTGCCAGAGATGAGTTTGCCGGTTTCTTTCACCGCGGTGATACCTTCTCTCTAGGTGTATGCAACGGCTGTCAGATGATGTCTAATTTGCACTCGCTAATTCCGGGCGCCGAAAATTGGCCGCGGTTTGTGCGCAATCGCTCAGAACAGTTCGAAGCACGCTTTTCCTTGGTTGCAATTCCAGAATCACCCTCCATATTGTTATCGGGTATGGCGGGTTCGCATTTGCCGGTTGCGGTTGCACATGGCGAGGGGCGGGCGGAGTTTGCCAACCTTAGCCAGTTGCAGAGTCTCCAGCAGAGCGGGACGGTCGCTTTACAGTTTGTTGATAATACACTGGGTGCTACTGAGCGATATCCGGCCAATCCCAATGGTTCGCCCTTTGGGATTGCCGGCGCAAGTAGTGTTGATGGCCGTGTCACCATTATGATGCCTCATCCAGAGCGAGTGTTTCGCAGCGTGCAAAATTCATGGGTGGCAGATAGCGCAGTTGAAGATAGCGGCTGGATGCGCTTATTCCGCAACGCGCGGGTTTGGGTAGATTAAGATAGTAAAGAATGGGCGCCGGCTTTTGCCGGCGCTGTTACAAGGGCGGTTCAGGGGTGCTCCGTCTGTTATTGGCGTCTTCTGTTGGCGTCCGTTTTTAAATAGACACCGTCGCGACAGACGGTTTTGGTGAAAATACAATGCTAAATAAATATCCGCTCTGGAAAAACCTGCTGATTTTAGCGGTGCTGGGGATTGGCTTGCTGTACGCGGTACCGAATCTTTACAGGGCCGATCCGGCCTTGCAAATTTCAGGTCAAAGCAGCGGCGTGTTGATTGATCAAGTATTGATGACGCGCTTGTCGACGGCTTTAGATGCTGGTGGCATTGAGCACTTTGGCGAAAAAGCCAATGAAAGCGGTAAATCTGGTTTGATTCGTTTATATGAAACCGATATGCAACTGCGCGCCCAGCGCGTGGTGCAGCGTGCTTTAGGTGATGGTTACGTGGTTGCCTTAAATCTCGCATCAAACACCCCAGATTGGTTGAGTAATTTAGGTGCGCAGGCGATGAAGCTGGGCCTAGATTTAAGTGGTGGCGTCCATTTTTTGCTAGAGGTTGATACCGACTCCGCCATTGAAACGCGCTTAGAGCACTATAACGCCAGCATTAAAAAGAAGCTGCGTGAGGAGCGTATCCGCGGTTTTGTTACTCTGGATCGCGGCGTGATCTCAGGTAAATTCACCACTGCCGAGCTCCGTGATACGGCGCTAGATTTGGTTCGTAAAGAGTTCACTGATTTGACGGGTGAGCGGATGGATGCGGGCGCTGGTGACGAGTCCTTCTATATGCGGGCCATCATAGGCGATGCCAAACGCAAGGAAATCGAAGATTACGCGGTCAGCCAAAACTTAACGACTTTGCGTAATCGTGTAAATGAATTGGGTGTATCAGAGCCCTTGGTTCAGCGTCAGGGCCGCAATCGCATTGTGGTTGAATTGCCGGGTATTCAAGATACCGCAGAAGCAAAGCGTATTCTGGGTAAAACCGCTAACCTTGATTTCCGTTTAGAGGCTAAATATGACGCGCCCTTATCAGACCGTGAGCAATTTGAATTTCGCACCCCAGGTCGCGGTGAGCCGACTGCTTGGTTAGAGCGCGACGTGGTCATTACCGGTGAACGGGTCGCGAATGCGCAGGCGAGTTTTGATCAAAATGGTATGCCGCAGGTGAGTATCACGCTGGACGGTCAAGGCGGTACCTTGATGCATCGCGTAACTCGTCACAATATTAACCGTCGTCTTGGCGTTTTATTTATTGAGCGCAAAAGCCGCACTCATTATGAACGAGATGAGAATGGTGTCGAGCAGGCGGTGAGGGTGCCGTATGAGGAGAAGAAAATTATTAGTTTGGCGACGATCAAAGATGCCTTGGGCGTACAGTTCCGGATAACGGGCCTTGATGCGCCAGGTGAAGCGGCTGAGCTGTCGCTGTTATTGCGAGCTGGCGCATTAGCGGCGCCCATTGATTTTGTTGAAGAGCGAACCGTTGGTCCATCTTTGGGGGCGGAGAATATCGCTAAAGGCCTTAACGCGGTTAAGATTGGTCTGGGCTTGGTCGCCTTGTTTATGGTGGTTTATTATCGCGTGTTTGGCATCATTGCGGTGGCGGCACTTGGCGCTAATATCATTCTCTTAACGGCGTGTATGTCTTTGCTCGGCGCGACATTAACCTTGCCGGGTATTGCCGGCATTGTACTTACTGTCGGTATGGCAGTGGATGCTAACGTGCTTATTTTCTCGCGAATACGAGAAGAGTTGCGTGCGGGCTTATCGGTGCAACACGCCATCGAAGCTGGTTACGGGCGCGCTTTTGTTACCATTATGGATTCGAATATTACTACTTTATTAGTTGCAGTCATTTTGTATGCGGTTGGCACCGGTCCTGTTCGCGGTTTCGCGGTGACCTTGTCAATTGGGATTCTAACGTCGATGTTCACTGCGATAATGGGTACCCGCGCTATTGTTAATCTCGTTTACGGCGGTCGTCGTATCACCAAACTGGCGATCTAGGGGAAACGTATGCCTGACACTAAAAAAATGATCAATTTTATGGGAGGACGTCGCCTTGCGATGTTCCTTTCAGTCGGACTAATGATCGCATCGATTGGGATTTTGGCTTTTAAGGGCTTGAATTTCGGTCTCGATTTTACCGGTGGCACCCTAATAGAGGTCATTTACGAAGAATCGGTACCGTTGCAGCAAGTGCGTGAAGACTTGAGTGCGGCGGGATACGAAAGTGCGATTGTGGTTAATTTTGGCTCTGACACTGATGTGTTGGTAAGAATGCCCGACGGTATGAGCCCGACACTGGGTGATGAGGTGCTCTCGGTGTTGCTGGCAGGTACCGAGGGCGAGATAGAGTTGCGTCGTATCGAGTTTGTCGGACCGCAGGTGGGCGAGGAGTTGCGGGAGCAGGGTGGTTTAGCGGTATTGCTGGCGCTACTGGTAGTGTTAATTTATGTCGCTATGCGCTTTCAGATTAAGTTCTCTATCGGCGCCGTTGCTGCCTTAGGTCACGATGTTCTGATCACGCTAGGGGTGTTCGCCCTAGTTGGCTGGGACTTCGATTTGACGGTATTGGCGGCGATCCTAGCGGTTATTGGTTATTCCCTAAATGACTCGATAGTGGTTGCTGATCGTATTCGTGAAAACCTGCGTAAATTGCGTAAACATGAGGCTGAAGAGGTCATTAATATTTCATTGACCGAGACCTTAGATCGGACCTTGGTGACTTCCGGAACCACGTTATTGGTATTGACGACGCTCGCCTTTGTTGGCGGGGAGATGATTCATAGCTTTGCCTTGGCTCTGCTAATTGGTATTGGCGTGGGTACTTATTCGTCTATCTATATTGTTGCAAGCTTGCTGTTAACCATGAACATTAGTCAGGATGATTTGATTGTGGTTGAAAAAGAGGGCGCTGAGATAGATGATTTGCCTTGATTGCTGGGTATTTTCTCAAGACATAAAAAAACCGCAGCTTGCTGCGGTTTTTTTATATCCGAGAGATAGGTTTAGCGAATATCTTCTAAGTGCGGCTTTATTGCCTGCAGCATACCTTTCAGGCATTTTGGGTTGGCTGCAACGATATTGCCACTTTCGTAGTAACTGCCGCCACCTTTGAAGTCGCTGACCAGGCCGCCGGCTTCGCGCACTAGCAAGATGCCTGCGGCGATATCCCATTTGTTTAAGCCGATTTCCCAGAAGCCATCTAGGCGACCCGCCGCCACATAAGCCAGGTCGAGAGATGCGGCGCCAGCCCGGCGAATACCTGCAGTTTCGCTCGCAAGTGTTTCTAAGCTGCGCATATAAGCGGGGATGTGTTCTTCGCAGCGCGCCTTAAACGGGATGCCTGTGCCTAATAATGCGCCTTCTAGGCCGGTATTCATGGCTACTCGAACTCGGCGACCATTCACTTGAGCGCCGCGACCACGGCTAGCAGTAAACTCTTCGCGACGAATAGGGTCGAGAATGACCGCATGCTCAATTTGACCCTGATTTATACAGGCGATAGAGACGGCGAAGTGAGGTATGCCACGGACGAAGTTAGTGGTGCCATCAATCGGGTCAATGATCCACTGGTAAGGGCTGTCAGCATTGCCAGTTTGGCCGGATTCCTCTCCCAAAAAGCCGTGATCTGGGTAGGCTTTTTGCAAGTGGTAGATGATTTCCTGCTCGGCTTTGCGGTCGACTTCAGTGACGAAATTGTTTTCGCTTTTGGTTTCAACTTGAACGCGGTCAAGTTGTTCGGAGGCGCGCGCGATAAGGTCGCCGGCTTTGCGGGCGGCGCGCAATGCAATATTCAGCATGGGTTGCATAGTTCTAAGGCCTTGATGTGCAAGCAATTGGGCCGGCATTGTAGCAGAGACTCGGTAGCGTACGGAGCTCTAATTTCATTGTTTCGCTATGGTCTTCCTGTTAATATGACGTCCCATCTCATGGGGGCGAATTAGCGCTGCTTTTTTAGGCCCTTGTATCTCTTCGTACTATATAAAAAGGCTTTACATGGCGCGTTTTATATTCGTCACCGGTGGTGTTGTTTCGTCCTTGGGTAAGGGCATTGCCTCAGCTTCCTTAGGTGCTATTCTTGAGGCGCGTGGTCTCAAAGTAACTTTGTTGAAGCTCGATCCATATATTAATGTGGATCCGGGCACTATGAGTCCATTTCAGCACGGCGAAGTGTTTGTTACCGAAGACGGTGCAGAAACTGACTTGGATTTGGGGCATTACGAGCGTTTTGTGCGTGCCAAAATGGCGAAAGGCAATAATTTTACCGCCGGCCGCGTTTATGAAACCGTACTGCGCAAGGAGCGCCGCGGTGATTACCTTGGCGGCACCGTGCAGGTTATTCCCCACATTACCGATGAAATAAAACGTCGAGTTATGGCGGGTGCCGGTGATGCAGATATAGCGATTATTGAAATTGGCGGTACCGTCGGCGATATCGAAGGTTTGCCGTTCTTTGAAGCTGCGCGTCAGCTAAAAGTTGAATTGGGTGCCAAGCGCGCCATGCTAATGCACTTAACCTTAGTGCCTTATATTGCGACCGCCGGCGAAACCAAAACTAAGCCGACTCAGCATTCCGTTAAAGAACTTCGCTCCATCGGCCTCCAGCCAGATATCTTGCTGTGTCGCTCAGATCATGAAATTGATCAAAGCAGTCGACATAAAATTGCACTTTTCACCAACGTCGAATCCCGCGCGGTTATTCCTTTGCGCGATGTAGATTCGATTTACCGGATTCCGTCGCTATTAGCGGCAGAGGGTTTAGACGAGCTAGTTGTTGAGCGTTTTGGCCTTGATTGTCCGGCCGCTGATCTGACCGAGTGGGACAAGGTGATTGAAGGTGATTTACACCAAGACCAAACTGTCACTATCGCCATGGTTGGCAAATACATGGAGCTATTGGACGCTTATAAGTCTTTGAATGAAGCCTTAAAGCATGCGGGTATTCATAGCCGCACCAAAGTACAAGTTCGCTACATCGACTCGGAAGTGATTGAGACCGATGGTATCGACATATTAAAAGGTGTCGATGGCATACTTGTCCCCGGTGGATTTGGCAGCCGAGGCGTAGAAGGTAAAATTCTTACGGTTCAATATGCCCGCGAAAATAAAATTCCATACTTAGGTATTTGCTTAGGTATGCAGGTCGCTGTAATCGAGTTCGCGCGCAATGTTTTGGGTTTAACTGACGCAAATAGCAGTGAATTTAATGATAACGGTAAAAACCCCGTGGTTGGTTTGATCACTGAGTGGGTCACTGCAGATGGCGATGTTGAGCAGCGTGCCCATGACGACGACTTGGGCGGCACGATGCGCTTAGGTGCGCAAGTTTGTCATTTGGTTGAAGGTGCTGCGGTTTCTCGGGTCTATGGCAGTGAGACAATTACTGAACGTCATCGTCACCGCTATGAGGTGAATAACACTTATGTGGAGCGCTTGCAGGCCGCGGGCTTAAAGGTCGGCGGTTGGTCTGCCGATAAGAGTCTTGTTGAAGTGGTAGAGGTTGCAGATCATCCCTGGTTTATCGCTTGTCAGTTCCACCCCGAATTTACATCTACACCGCGTGACGGCCATCCTTTGTTTACTGGGTTTGTTAATGCTGCTATCGCACATAGTGAATAAGTAATATTTGGCCAGGGTGAGTTAAAGGAGTAGGTCAATGGAAAATAAAATAGTCAGTGTTAATGACATAGACGTGGCAAATGATAAGCCCTTTGTATTGTTTGGCGGTATGAATGTGCTTGAGTCTCGCGACCTTGCCATGCAGGTTGCGGAACACTATGTTGAAGTGTGTGGAAAGTTGGGCATTCCCTATGTTTTCAAAGCCTCTTTCGATAAAGCTAATCGTTCATCAGTGCATTCCTATCGCGGCCCTGGAATGGAAGAAGGGCTGAAGATTTTTCAGGAAATTAAACAAACTTTTAATGTTCCAGTCATTACCGACATCCACGAGGTCCATCAAGCCGGGCCCGTTTCGGAAGTGTGTGATGTACTCCAACTACCTGCATTTTTAGCGCGTCAAACCGACCTTGTGGCGGCAATGGCAGCGACGGACGCGGTTATTAATATTAAAAAACCGCAGTTTTTAAGTCCCGCGCAAATGAAAAATATTATTGAGAAGTTTGCCGAGTGCGGCAATGACAAAATCATGCTTTGTGAGCGAGGCAGTAATTTTGGCTATGATAATTTAGTGGTAGATATGCTCGGCTTCCGCGTCATGCGTGAAGCAAGTGGCGGCGCGCCGATCATTTTCGATGTCACCCATGCCCTGCAGTGCAGAGACCCTATGGGCGCAGCCTCTGGTGGACGTCGAAATCAAGTTGTGGAGTTAGGTCGTGCCGGTATTGCAATGGGTATTGCCGGTCTATTTTTAGAGGCGCATCCCGATCCAGATAAGGCTAAATGTGATGGTCCGAGTGCATTGCCCTTGTCAGCTTTAGCACCATTTCTAGAACACATGAAAGCGGTGGATGAGACCGTGAAATCTCTGCCCGCACTGGATATTAAATAATTTAATTTTTGACTTAAGACGGAGAAGATTTGCATGGCAGAGATTGTCGATATCAAGGCGTTCGAAATATTGGATTCGCGGGGAAATCCCACGGTTGAGGCAGATGTTGTTTTAGCATCGGGCGCCGTTGGCAGTGCCTGTGCTCCTTCCGGCGCATCGACAGGCTCTCGTGAAGCTTTGGAGCTTCGTGATGGCGACAAGTCGCGTTATTTGGGCAAAGGCGTATTAAAAGCGGTTGCTAATATTAATACCACAATCCGTGATTTGTTACTGGGAATGGATGCTGAAGATCAGCGTGCCATCGACAATGCTATGATTGAGGCCGACGGTACTGAAACTAAATCTGTGCTGGGTGCAAACGCGATTCTGGCAGTCTCCTTGGCTACGGCTAAAGCGGTAGCGATTGAGAAGGGTGTGCCACTTTATCAGCGCATTGCCCAAATTAATGGTACAGAAGGTCAGTACACCATGCCGGTACCGATGATGAATATCATCAATGGCGGCGAGCACGCTGACAATAATGTCGATATTCAAGAGTTCATGATTCAGCCTGTGGGTGCTGCGACTTTTGCTGAAGCCTTGCGTCAAGGTGCTGAAATTTTTCACGCACTAAAAAAGGTATTAATAGCCCGCGGATTAAATACGGCGGTGGGTGATGAGGGTGGTTTTGCGCCGAATTTACCATCAAATGAAGCGGCTTTGGAGGCGATTGCCGAAGCGGTTGCCAATGCTGGATATGAGTTAGGTAAAGATATTACTTTGGCGTTAGATTGTGCTTCAACTGAATTTTATAAAGATGGTAAGTATTCCTTAAGCGGCGAAGGCAAAGAGTTCGATGCTGAAGGTTTTGCGGCTTACCTGGACGAACTCAGCCAAAAATACCCTATCCTCTCGATTGAAGATGGTATGGATGAAAGTGACTGGGATGGCTGGGCGGCTTTAACTCGTCGCATCGGCGATCGCGTGCAATTAGTTGGTGACGATTTGTTTGTGACTAATACTAAAATTTTGAAACGTGGTATTGATAATAATATTGCTAACTCCATTTTGATTAAGTTCAATCAGATTGGCACGCTTAGCGAGACTTTGGATGCCATTAAAATGGCAAAAGAGGCGAATTATAGCGTTGTTATTTCACATCGTTCTGGTGAAACAGAAGACACCACTATTGCTGATTTAGCAGTAGCGACATCAGCGGGCCAAATTAAAACCGGGTCTTTGTGTCGCTCTGATCGAGTGGCTAAGTATAATCGTCTGCTGCGCATAGAAGCAGAGATAGGCGCGGCTTATCGGGGTCGGGATGAATTCCGAGCCTAGTAATTAGGAGGCGGCTACGGCCGCCTTTTTTACTTTTGACTATGTTTAAATGCGCCTTTTTAGGACTTGGTTCTGGAATTGGAATGAGTAAGACTATCACTTTACAGGGCGAGCTATGACCCGCCGCCGGCTGCTTTTTTTACTCTTGGCGATTCTTGCTATGTTACAAGTGCGGCTGTGGAGTGGAGCCGGAAGCTGGGAGCAAATCGCCAGTTTACGTCGTGATATTGCGATTCAAAAAGATACTAACAGCGAGTTGCAGCTGCGTAATGAGCGCTTGTATGGCGAAGTGCGTAGTTTGAAACACGACTTAGACAGTATTGAGGAGCGCGCCCGCAATGACATGGGGCTGATTAAGTCCGACGAGACGTTTTACCTCATTGTCGATGAATAAACTCATTACTAAGCAGAATGATAAGTGCTAACTAATTCTCGCATATGGGCTGTTATCCCCGCGGCAGGTACAGGCTCGCGATTTGGTGGCAAGCTAGCTAAGCAATACCTGCCCCTTGGCGATAAAACCGTCATAGAACACAGTATTAACACACTGTTGGCGCGCAGTGATATCACCGCCATTGCGGTGGCCTTGCATGAGGATGATAAGGTTTTTAGTTCTTTGGCGTGTGCGAATGACCCGCGTGTGTTGCGCACAAACGGCGGGAGCGAGCGTTCAAACTCGGTAGCACAGGCGCTGATGGCGCTAGAAGGGGCGGACGATGCTGACTGGGTTTTGGTGCACGATGCAGCGCGCCCCTGCGTTTCTCAACACGATATCCAGCAATTATTAGAGCTGGGCTGTGCTCATGCGGTGGGGGCTATTTTGGCATCGCCCATGGTAGACACGGTGAAGCGCAGTGATAATAGCGGCGATATTGCCGAAACCTTAGATCGCAGTGAATTGTGGCGAGCATTAACCCCGCAGTTGTTTCGTTTTGGTGAGTTGCGTGATGCGCTCAGGTATTGCCGTGAACGCCAATTTGCGGTGACCGATGAAGCGTCTGCAATCGAGTACTGCGGTCGCCGGCCTTTGCTGGTGGAAGGTAGTTGTCGCAATATAAAAATTACTTACCCTGACGATCTCACGATTGCTGAGGTGTTTTTAAGCGGAGAAGAGCGGTGAGTACTATTCGCATTGGCCATGGCTACGATGTTCATCGCTTCGGCGAGGGCGACGGGATTACCCTATGTGGTGTCGACATTCCATGTCAGTGGCGCTTACTTGCTCATTCCGATGGCGATGTGGCCCTGCACGCATTGTGCGATGCGATGCTGGGCGCATTAGCGCTTGGGGACATTGGTAAACATTTCCCTGATACTGATCCGCAATACGCCGGCGCTGACAGCAAAGTATTACTAAAACACTGTTACACATTAATAGAAGGGCAGGGTTATCGTTTAGGTAACGCTGATATAACGATTGCGGCGCAGCAACCACGTTTGGCGCCTTATATTCTTGCTATGCGTAAATCTATCGCTACTACCTTGGGTGTTGTAGATTCCAGTATAAGTGTCAAAGCAACGACCACCGAAAAGCTTGGATTTGTGGGGCGTAGTGAAGGCATTGCGGTCGACGCGGTGGTGTTATTGGAGCGAATAGATGTTGCCTGACTGGCCTCGGGCACTAGGCCTGCCCATCGTATCTGGGGTATTAAAAGCTAGGCCTGAAGACTTTGTGGTTGAAGAAGTCTTCGAGGTTGAATTTAGTGATGATGGCGAATTCGACTGGCTGTGGATTGAGAAGTGTGGCGATAACACCGAGTATGTCGCCAAGCAATTGGCACGTTTGGCCGGGGTTAAGCCGCGCGCGGTAACGTATTCTGGACAAAAAGATCGCCATGCGGTGACGCGACAGTGGTTTTGCGTTCATTTGCCGGGTAAACACAAACCCGAATGGCGTGTACCGGAAAATGAAACGTGGCAGATTTTACGTCAAGGACGCCACCGCCAAAAGCTGCGCTTGGGAAGTCATCGCTATAATCGCTTTATTTTACGATTAACGGCTTTAGACGGTGATCTTGCTCTGCTAGAGGCGCGTTTGCCCGTCATTGCTCAGGGCTTTCCCAATTACTTCGGCGAACAGCGCTTTGGCCATGGCGGTGGCAATATTGATGCCTGTCGCCAATGGTTTGCGGGCCACTTAACTCCGGGGCGTTTTGATAGGGGTATGTATTTATCCGCAGCGCGCGCACTAATTTTTAATTCGGTGTTGGCTGCGCGTGTTAGTTCGGGTCATTGGAATAGTGGCTTGGACGGCGATGTATTTGCCTTGCGGGATAGCGGTAGCGTGTTTTTGGCAAACTTGGATGCTGATACTCTTTTGCGCTTAGCTGAGGGTGATATTCATCCCAGCGGTCCACTGTATGGCAAACCCGGTAAATTGGGGCCCGGTGCGGAGGTCGCTCTACTTGAAGAAAAAGTCTATGGCGAGTTTGCCGACCTCTGTGCAGGCTTGATAAATAATAATTTAACGATGGAGCGACGCGCCATGCGTGTTGTTCCTAAAAACTTGCAATGGCAGCAGCTAGGTAATGAGGCTGTGTCATTGGCATTTTCATTGCCTCGGGGCTGTTTCGCTACGGCGCTTGTGCGAGAATTGATCAACTATTAAGGGCGCGCTAGGCCCTGATGTTTACTGAGAAGACACGGTGACAATTTTAAATTTGCAAGGTATCGGGATGACCTCCCAGCGAACCAGAGATCGCTTGATCGAACGTTTGACTGAACAGGGTATTACTGACAAAGCGGTACTCAATGTGATCAGGGGAACCCCTAGACACATTTTTCTCGACGAGGCATTGTCACATCGAGCATATGAAGACAGCTCTTTGCCGATTGGTTTTCAGCAGACTCTTTCTCAACCGTATATTGTCGCCCGCATGACTGAGTTGCTATTGGCGCTGGGCCCCCGAGCTCGGGTGCTTGAGGTGGGTACTGGCTCGGGTTACCAGACCGCAATACTCGCGCAGATGGTGGAGCGCGTGTTTAGCGTTGAGCGGATTCGGCCATTACAAGAAAAGGCGCGTCAGCGACTGCGGCAACTTGGCTTACATAATGTGCATTTGCGTCATGCTGATGGTGGTATGGGCTGGAAAGATCGGGGTCCGTTTGATGCCATACTTTCGGCGGCCGCGCCGGAAGTAGTGCCAGCAGAATTGTTGGAGCAACTCGCGATTGGCGGGCGTCTTGTTATTCCCGTGGGGCCAGTGGGTAAGCAGCAGTCTTTATATGTTTATGACAAGACCGAGACGGGGATTGAAGAGCAGTTAATCGAGCCGGTTTTATTTGTGCCGATGGTCTCTGGTGTCGTGGTTGCTTGAACGTATTTTTGAATATACCCGCTGGGTGAATAAGGATTAGTAATGAAGGGATTTTCTCCTGGGGTGTTTGTTCGCGGTATCGCTATGGGTGCTGCCGATGTGGTTCCGGGTGTGTCGGGTGGTACGGTGGCGTTTATTACCGGCATCTACGACGAGTTGATAGAAAGCCTTAAGTCTTGCAACCTAAAAGCGATTCAGCTGCTATTTAAGTCAGGTCCAGCGGCATGTTGGCTGCATATTAATGGTGGTTTTCTGCTTAGTTTAATGCTGGGTATTGTAGTCAGCGTAGTGTCTTTGGCTCGTCTGATCTCTTACGGTTTAGATAAACACCCACTTCCCCTAGCAGCTTTGTTTTTTGGTTTGATTCTAGCCTCAGCGCTTATCGTTTTTCGACAAATTACCCACAGTCGCCACCAAATTGGCTGGTTGCTCTTTGGGATTGCGTTTGCTGTGGCGATTGGGGAGTTACGCCCTGCAGAGATTACGGCAACGCCATTGACCTTATTTCTTTCTGGCGCGCTGGCGATATGCGCGATGATCTTACCCGGGATATCCGGTAGTTTTATCTTGCTGTTGCTGGGTATGTACGAGCCGGTGATTAGTGCAGTAAAGCACTTTGAGCTGGTTTCTCTGCTAAGTTTTGCCGCTGGCTGCGGCTCTGGTTTGATGTTGTTTGTGCGCTTACTGTCTTGGTTAATGCACCATCACCGGCCGAGACTGCTGGCAACATTGACGGGTATTCTATTGGGGTCGTTGACAATCATTTGGCCTTGGAAGTTAAGCGCAGACGGGCAGCTATTGTCTGAATCACTCGCACCTGGCTGGCAAAATGTAATGCCTTGGGAGTATGCCAATCAAGTCGACTCACAGCTGCTGGTGTGTTTACTTATTGCCGTTAGCGGGGTACTTTTGGTGTTATTCTTAGAGCGAATAGCTAAAAGCCACTGATTTTTAAGACTGTTTTTCTCTAACACTTCGGCTTGCAGGTATATAAAGTAATAAAAACAAGATTGCTAATTCCTTGGCGCTAACTAGGCTTCCAATTTTAAATGCGGTGCGGTGTTACTTCTTTGGCAAAAAAGGATAATTTTTGTGCTCATAAGGATGTATACATGATGGCGATGCTGAGGACGGTTTTCAGCATAATTGTCTTAATTGTTAGCGTCACCGCGTGTACGAGTAATGGCAGCTCCGCGCCTGTTTATGATCGTTATAATCCCTCTGAACATCCCCCTCCATATTATATTGTTAGCGCTGGTGACACCCTTTTTTCTATCTCATGGCGTTATGGCTTAAATGTTAAAGGGTTAGCGACTGCTAACAATTTAGCTCCGCCGTATATAATTTATCCGGGTCAAGCTCTAGTGTTGCAGGAAAGTACGCGGTCCATTGTGGCCGCCGCTAAGCCGGCCCTAAGCCCGAAAAAGTCGCCTGCCAACGCTCCTCGCAAGATCGGAAGCAAACCTCCTGCTAGCGTAAAATCGCCAGTGACAACACCAATTGTTAAGCCTGCACCAGTGATTGTGGATACGGGAAAAGACTGGCGCTGGCCGGTTACCGGCCCTTTGGTGCGCTCATTCGTGGCAACTGGTCAGGCTCATAAGGGTATTGATATTAAAGGTAAAATGGGCGAGCCTATACGTGCTTCGAAAGCTGGAGTAGTGGTGTATTCGGGAAGTGGTTTGGTAGGTTATGGCAATCTATTAATTCTTAAACACTCTGATCGTTATTTAAGTGCTTACGGGCACAATCGACGTTTATTAGTCAAAGAGGGGGACAGCGTGAAGGCAGGAGCCGTTATTGCAGAATTGGGCGACAGCGGAACTGATTCACCAAAGTTACATTTTGAAGTTCGTATAGATGGAAAACCGGTTGATCCTTTAAGACTGCTTCCTAGGCGCTGAACGCCGTTGTAATAAGAAGAATGTCTTAAGTATCACCCAAGTCGAGTAATAACAGGAAAATAAGGATTCGGCGATGCGGGTAGATAAAGAAAGTAATAACTATCGTTCAGGTTTAATTAAGATACATAATGATGCCGACGAAGACGGCGCACTTAGTAGTAAAAGTTCACGTAAGCCGGTACTTGACCCGGTACTTAAATCAAGCAAAATAAAGCGTGCTCGACGACAGAGTAACGATCTCGATGCAACCCAGATGTACCTTAGCGAAATCGGTTTTTCCCCACTACTGAGTGCCGAGGAAGAAGTGCATTTTGCGCGGCTTGCCCGAAAAGGCGATGACGCTGGTCGAAAACGTATGATTGAAAGCAATCTGCGGTTGGTGGTAAAAATTTCCCGACGTTATTTAAACCGCGGCTTGAGTCTTCTAGATTTAGTTGAAGAGGGCAACCTCGGCTTAATTCGCGCAGTAGAAAAATTTGATCCTGAACGTGGTTTTCGTTTCTCTACTTATGCGACATGGTGGATTCGGCAAACCATTGAGCGCGGGATTATGAATCAAACTCGCACTATTCGCTTACCCATCCATGTTGTGAAAGAGTTAAATAGTTATTTGCGTGCTGAGCGAGAGCTAACTCAAAAATTGGATCATATGCCCTCACCGGAAGAGATGGCTGTGGCGCTCGACCGACCGGTATCTGAAGCTAAGCGCTTATGCGGTCTTAAAGATCGGGTTAGCTCGGTAGATGTTCCGCTAGCGCAAGACTCCGATCAGGTTTTACTCGATACCATCGCTGATACCCAGGCCTTGAATCCCAGTGATATTTTACAGGGCCAGGATTTATCAAGCAGTATTGATGAATGGTTAGACGAGCTTAGTGTGAAACAGTGCGAGGTCGTTGTACGCCGTTTTGGGTTGCGCGGTCATGAGTCCGCAACCCTAGAAGAGGTTGGTCGTAAAATTGGCTTGACGCGTGAGCGAGTCAGGCAAATTCAGGTCGAGGCTCTAAAAAGCATGCGAGTTTTGTTTGAAGAGAATGGCTTAAATGCAGCATCACTGTTTGCGGAAGACTTTAACTGATAATTAAGATATGTATCACGTCGACGTAAAGAGTTAAAAAGCCCGCTGCTGCGGGCTTTTTAACTTATCAGAGTCGATACCTCCTCGCTGCGATTTCTATCTTTCCAGATATTGCAGCTTGTCAGGTTTACCGGCCCAATCCTCTGAATCAGCCGCAGGGGCTTTCATTTCCGTGATATTTGGCCACACTTCGGAGAGTTCTGCGTTCAATTCCAAGAATACTTGCTGGTCATCTGGCAGCTCGTCTTCTGAAAATATCGCGTCCACCGGGCATTCTGGCTCGCACAATGCGCAGTCAATACACTCGTCAGGGTGAATAACAAGGAAGTTTGGGCCCTCGTAAAAACAATCTACCGGACAAACCTCAACACAGTCTGTATGTTTGCACTTGATGCAATCTTCGCCTACAACAAAAGTCATTTTTGGTCAGCCCCTTTTAATCCTGACTTGGGTGGTAATTCTTAGAGCGGCGTATTGTAACACCAGTGAAAAAAATCGGTATAGTCTTAGTCTTAACAATAATTTATCTGTGCCTAATCGTTTTTACCCCTTAGTGGTATCTATGACCGCTCAAGACAGCTTAGCTTTTAAAACATATAGCAGTTCATGGGCCTGTCGCGGGCTGAGGTTGTCGGGGTCAATGTCTTCAAGTGCCCCAATGACCGGGTGTTCTTCAGTGGACGAGGAAAATAAATCTGTCTGCGGCCCCGCGGTATTTAATTGTCCGTGACCTATAGCTTGGTTTTCTAGTTGCTGGAGCTTCATTTTTGCGGCCTTGACGACGCCGGCCGGAATGCCGGCTAATTTTGCTACCTGTAAACCATAACTACGATTGGCTGGGCCGTCTTCCACGCGATGGAGAAAGACAATGTGGTCATTGTGCTCGGTAACACCTAAGTGCACGTTGGCTGCTTTGGGGTAGCTGTCCGGCAGCACGGTTAACTCAAAGTAATGGGTGGCAAAAAGGGTGAAGCCTTGAACACGGTCAGCTAAATCAATGGCGCAGGCCCAGGCGAGCGAGAGACCATCGAAGGTGCTTGTGCCGCGGCCTATTTCGTCCATGAGTATTAAACTTTTATCTGTGGCGTTATGGAGAATATTGGCGGTTTCAGTCATTTCTACCATAAAGGTAGACCGCCCGCCGGCCAAGTCGTCAGATGAACCAATACGGGTAAAAATTTGATCTACTAGACTCATCGTCACGGCCTTTGCTGGGACGAAGCTGCCGATATGCGCTAGTAATACGATAAGCGCGGTTTGGCGCATATAAGTCGACTTACCACCCATATTGGGGCCGGTAATAATCAGCGTACGGCGGTCTTCTGCGAGTTTGAGGTCGTTAGCAATAAAGGGGTCATTAAGTACACTTTCAACGACGGGGTGTCGACCTTGCACTATATTGAGCATAGGGGCATCGCAAAATTCTGGCTGGCAGAGGTCCAGTTGCACGGCGCGCTCGGCTAAATTTGCAATCACGTCTAGCTCGCACAAGGCTTGTGAGGACGTTTGTAGCTCATTCAACTCATCGTTTACGGCGTCTAGCAGCAATTCATAAAGGTGTTTTTCACGCGCTAGGGCTCGGCTTTTGCTGCTTAGAGCCTTGTCTTCGAAGGTTTTTAATTCTGGGGTTATAAATCGTTCGGCATTTTTTAGGGTCTGTCTGCGGATATATTCAACGGGCGCTTGGGCCGCCTGAAGTTTACTTATTTCAATATAGTAGCCGTGCACGCGGTTATAACCGACTTTTAAGGTGCTGAGTCCGGTTTTTTCGCGCTCGCGGCGCTCCATCGCCAATAAGAACTCGCCGGCATCGCTGCTCAGACTGCGTAGCTCATCTAATTCCGTGTCGTAGCCTTCGGCAATAACTCCACCATCTCTGAGTACAACCGGCGGGTTTTCTGCGACCGCTCGGGCTAGAAGGTCATCAAGTACTGGAAACTCGCTAATATCTCCGCTCAATTTCAGCAGGTAGGGAATATCTAAAGGCGTCAGTTGGCTTTGCAGTAGCGGCAGTGTTGCCAAGGCGCGCTGTAATCGTGAAAGGTCTCTGGGGCGTGCTGAGCGCAGCGCAACTCGAGACAGGATGCGTTCTAAGTCGCCAATTTGTTTTAGGGTGTCTCGCACCGGCTCAAACTGATAGCCGTCAATAAGGCCGACAATCCCGCTTTGGCGCGCGCTAAGAATAGACTGCTTGCGCAGCGGGCGGTGCAGCCAGCGCCGCAGCAGACGGCTGCCCATTGTAGTTTGGCAGTGGTCAAATACCGAGGCTAGAGTGTTTTCAATGCCGCCGCTGAGATTGAGGTCCAGCTCTAAATTCCGCCGAGTGGCTGCATCCATTGCCACGGCGTCATCACGAGACTCATGTTTAAGCTGACGAATATGGGGCAGGGCGCTGCGCTGGGTGTCCTTTACATATTGAAGCAAACAACCGGCCGCGCCGATGCCTTGACTCAAGGTGTCGCAGCCAAATCCGGCGAGGTCTTGCACGCCAAAGTGCTGGCAGAGCTGACGGCCGGCAGTGTCTACGTCGAACTCCCAAGGTGGCAGACGGCGCAGTCCCCCTAACTTGGGCATATCATCAATAACGAGGTCTTCGGACATTAATAATTCCGCAGGGCGCAGGCGCTGCAATTCACTGATAAAGGCTGCGTGACTAGGCACTTCCAGTACCTGAAAACGGCCGCTGCTCATATCCAAAACAGCAATGCCGATATGTTGGCCTTGCCCGCAAGCCGCTAGCAATAGGGCGTCTTTGCGTTCGTCTAACAAGGCTTCGTCGCTGATGGTGCCCGGCGTAACAATTCTTGCAACGGCGCGCTCTACAGGTCCTTTGCTAGTTGCTGGGTCGCCAATTTGCTCGCAAATCGCCACTGACCAACCGCCTTTGACGAGCTTGGCAAGATAGCCTTCTACCGCATGATAGGGCACACCGCACATGGGTATGGGATTGCCACCCGATTTCCCGCGAGCGGTTAAGGTAATGCTTAAAAGTTCGGATGCGCGCTTGGCGTCATCAAAGAAAAGTTCGTAAAAATCGCCCATGCGATAGAAAACTATTTCCTTGGGATGCTCAGCTTTTATCTTTAAATATTGCTGCATCATCGGCGTATGGCTGTCTATCGCTGAGCTGCTGATGTTGACGTCGATTGTCATAGTATTGCGATATGCCTTATTGGTTGCGCGCTAATAAATAGAGTTGGTCATTGCGTAAGCTACCAGCCTTACGTGATTACCATGAGTAAGGCGCGTTCAAAGTTACTGACCAAACAGCGCAAGAATAACAAATCAGATAATAAACCACTATTGCGCTGCAGAGTTCTCTGCTAATTACTTGTGCTGGGCTGCCACGGCTTTTGGGCCAAAAATATAGTATGGCGACTACCTTTGCCGGGGCGGGCGCGAACAGTGTGGATAGAGACTTTAAAGCGAGCCTTTTTGAGTCGGATTGCAAACATACTGTCGGCGCCAGCAGACCAAATTGCCAGCATACCTTCGGGGCGTAGGGTGTTGGAGATTGCCTCTAGGCCGTCTTGGGAGTACAGCCAATTGTTATCGCTATGGGTTAAGCCTTCAGGGCCATTATCGACATCAAGTAATATTGCATCGTAGCTGTCAGGGCGGTTATCCAAGAGCTCTGCAACATCGCCGAGGTGGACTGTGGTGCGCGGGTCACGCAAGGGGTGCTTTGCGCAGTCGCCTAAGGGGCCTCTATTCCATTCGATTACTTCTGGAATAAGCTCAGCGACGGTCACTTGCGCCGTCGCCGAAATTGCCTGCAAACTCGCCGCTAAGGTATAACCCATTCCCAGCCCGCCCACTAGCACCTCAGCGTCGGCCTTATCTTTTAGTAATGCGCAGCCGAGTTCCGCTAAGACTTGTTCAGAATGATAGACCCGGCTGTTCATTAATTCGCCGCGAACACCGGATAATCGAATCGAGAACTCGTCGTCGCGTCGCGAAAACTGCAGTTCACCACCGTCATGTGGTATTTGTGCGGTAGCGAGTTTTTTCCAGGGAATCATAGAGGCTCTGTTAGATGGCTAATTTAGCGCTGGTATTTCGGGAGGCGAACCTTAGCACAGTTCGCTCTAGGGCGATCACTCTAGGATATGAAACCTGATGAGGAGGGGCTTTGTGACCTAAAGTGAGCTTCTTTGCAGTGGATATTAGTAACTCGGAAAGAAATTGCGATCGGGCATTGACAAGCGCGCTGATAATACTGATCATATATACAGTTGTATGGCTTGTGACAGCGTAAAGCCATAGTCATTAAAATCAATCTCCACAAAAGGTAGAGAGCATATGGATCCTAACAAACAGAAAGCACTGGAGTCAGCGCTGGGCCAGATTGAGCGTCAGTTCGGTAAGGGTTCAATCATGAAAATGGGCGACAGCTCCCGAGAAGTGATGCCCTCAGTGTCGACGGGCTCTCTGGGTCTTGATATTGCCCTCGGCATAGGTGGCTTGCCCTATGGTCGGGTTGTGGAAATATTTGGGCCTGAGTCCTCAGGTAAAACTACGTTATGTTTACAAGTAATGGCCGAAGCGCAAAAAGCCGGCAAAACAGTGGCGATTGTGGATGCAGAGCATGCGCTTGACCCTATCTATGCTGAGAAGCTGGGAGTTAACTTAGACGAACTATTAGTGTCGCAGCCTGATACCGGCGAGCAAGCCCTAGAAATTACGGACATGTTAGTGCGTTCAGGTTCGGTTGACGTGATTGTTATTGACTCGGTTGCTGCGCTGGTACCAAAGGCTGAAATCGAAGGTGATATGGGTGACGCCCATGTCGGTCTGCAGGCGCGTCTCATGTCACAGGCGCTGCGTAAATTGACTGGTAGCATCAAACAGACTAATACGCTGGTTATCTTTATCAACCAAATTCGTATGAAAATTGGTGTGATGTTTGGTAACCCAGAGACCACCTCTGGTGGTAATGCGCTTAAATTTTATGCCTCCGTGCGATTAGATATTCGTCGTATCGGTGCGGTAAAAGAAGGCGAAGAAGTCACTGGTAATGAAACCCGTGTGAAGGTGGTTAAAAATAAGGTTGCGCCGCCGTTTAAACAGGCTGAGTTCCAAATACTCTATGGCCGCGGTATTTATCGATTGGGAGAAGTCATTGATCTGGGCGTTAAGCTAGGTCTAGTAGATAAGTCTGGTGCCTGGTATGCCTATAAAGGGGATAAGATAGGCCAGGGTAAGGCAAATGCTGCTAAGTACCTGGCTGAAAACCCTGAGTCTGCTGCGGAAATTGAAGGCAAGATTCGCGAAGAATTACTACCAAAGCCAAGTGTTAAAAAAGTAGCTGATGCAGTGGAAGCTGAGTAAATTGATACGCAGCTAGGCAGAATGTTTTTTACTGCTTAGCTGCTTTTCTAGATTGTAGAGAGAGTTGTTTAGTGTGGCTCGCTGTCTTCATTTTTTTCAATATTGAGAGAAAAAAATGTTCTTGTTTCTCCATTTCTTCAGCACTTCCCTCTGGTATACCATGGCTACTAAGCAGCTTTATTTGAAGCCGTAAGTTATATGCCGAATCCGCATTTTTTAGGGCATCCTCAAACGAGATTTTGCCGCTTTCATAGATTTTAAATAAGGCCGATTCGAAGGTCGGCATGCCGGTATTTTCAGATTTACTCATAATCTCTTTAATCGTTTCTATCTCACCTTCGTGAATTGCTTGTGCAACCGTGGGTGTGACTAGCAGTATTTCTGTTGCCGCCGCCCGTTTGCCTTCATCAGTGGGTACTAAACGCTGTGAAACAAAGCATTTCAAGTTAAGTGATAAGTCGAGTAATAGCTGATTGCGCCTTTCCTTGGGAAAGAAGTTAATAATTCGATCCAGTGCTTGGTTGGCATTATTCGCATGGAGGGTGGAGATACACAGATGCCCGGTTTCAGCGAAGGCGAGGGCGTGCTCCATCGTTTCGCGATCGCGAATCTCGCCAATAAGGATTACGTCCGGGGCCTGTCTCAGGGTGTTTTAAGAGCTTGCTGGAAACTTCGGGTGTCCATGCCTATTTCACGTTGATTTATAATATTGCGCTTATGCTTGTGCAGAAATTCAATGGGATCTTCAATGGTAATAATGTGGCCACTGCTATTGGTGTTGCGGTGGTCTATAACTGCAGCGAGTGAGGTTGATTTTCCGGAGCCGGTCGCACCCACAAAGAGGACTAAACCGCGGTTAGTCATAATGACGTCTTCTAGAATAGGTGACAGACCTAGGGTATCAACATTGGGTATGTCGGTGACGATATTTCGGGTAACCAATGAGATTTCGTCGCGCTGTTTGGATATGGTTATCCTAAAGCGGCCGACGCGGGGAATATGGTAGGCCAAATTCATTTCTAATTCTTGCTCAAACTCTGCTACCTGCTACCTGCTACCTGCTACCTGCTGCCGGTTCACTGTCCATCAAGGCGAAAGCAATCGACTTGATTTCACTGGGAAGAAAGGGCTCTTTGCGGAGAGGCTTTAGTTTGGCATGAAATTTCGCACAGGTGGCGCTCCAGTGCTAAGAATTAGATCTGAACCGTCGTTTTTGGCTAAGATTGTTAGGTAATCGTCAAAGGTCATCGCTGCTTCTCATAAACTGGTATTGATATTGTTTTGCTATCATGAGTGTCTAAAGAGCTCGGCCGGGTAGCGGCTTTATTCTTGTCTCTCTGTTCAAGCTAAAATAAATATTAATAGTCTCTTTAAACTAGCAGGATTTCTGGACTAAATTTTTTTAATCATTGTCGGTGCGTCCGGTCTGCGTATTACGGTCGGGCTGCGTAATTATTCAGGCGTTAGTGTTCTTTGGCTAAGGGATCAGTGTCACCGAAAAATGATAGACTAGAGGACTCTCGGCTTGATTATCAAGTTGCAGACTAGTGTTTCATCGCTAAAGCAAAATATTGGTTTTTGCGGCGTATATATTGATTATTACGGCAGTCATAGCAATGCACAAAATTCTCCAAAATATGAGAATGTCACTTAAAAGCGATTGGTTTTTTTATAGCTGCGTCTTGCTCTATATTTCAGGAGCTTGGCTCATAACTCACTACTATGAGCTTGGCGACCGGTTTTCTATACTTATCTATATCAAGCTTGCATTGTTTCAGTTTATTCCATATGGAATGTTGTTTTACGCCGCCTATATCGTTTTCGTCATGATTAGAATCCGACCTAATAGATTGATGTTATATTTATATAATGACCTTTTGGATTGGCTCAAACGACCTTCTACTACACGGGGCTGCTTGAGCCTATTAGTATTGTGCATATTCCTATCGGCAATGACGTCCTTCAAAGCAGTAATCCCTGAAATAAACGCATTTAGCTGGGATCCTTTATTAGCGGATGTCGATAATATCCTCCATGGTGGGTTTACACCTTGGGAGCTTATCCATCCCTTGATGTCCTGGGCACTCATTACTCGTATTATCGATATCGTTTATGGCCTATGGTTTATTGTCATGATGACATTTGTAGTTTGGTTTTTGTTTTCTTCTAATAATGATGTGCTTCGTAAACGATTTATGAGTAGTTATATTTTATGCTGGATGATAAATGGCAGTGCGCTTGCGGTCTTGTTCTCATCAGTCGGTCCCGCTTTTTATGCGCAGGCATATCCTGATCTTATAAACCCTTTTTACGCCTTGATGAATTATCTTCATAGTAGCAATGTTGAATATCCTATTTTGGCTTTACAGGCACAGGATCAGCTTTGGACACTTTATCAAAGCTCTACGCTGAGTCCGGCGGCGGGAATATCCTCCATGCCAAGTATGCATGTTTCGGTGGCGACTCTTATCTTGATAATAAGTTGGCGGACTAAGAAAGTGATGCCACGAATATTTTCTAGCGTATTCTTTGTCATGATACTAATTGGGTCGGTACACCTTGCCTGGCATTACGCCATTGACGGCTATTTGGCGATAATGGTTACCGTATTAGTTTGGAAATGTAGCCAATATCTGACCTGCAATATGTCGGAGTAGACCCGTATAATTTGTAGTGACGGGGCACCGTTTTAGCTAGGGCTCCAGTTGCTAATAATTTTATCGCGGTAATCAATTTGTTAGTCTCACCTTGTCGTTCTCACAGGTTAGTGCGGCGCCTATTTCGGCGTTGGCTAAGGATACACCAAGCGTATCCAGTAGCTCGTTTACCAAGGGATCTAAAACAGGAGATAGCGCGGTAGCTAGAATGCCATTAATATCGGAAACCAAGGTGCTAGCCGTAGCTCCAACGAGACTGAGCACGCCACCTAGTACGTTGCCGTTGCTAGGCTCATAGAACTGCAATTCAACGCCGGTAAGTGTGCTAGATATACTTGCTACCGGATCATCAGCAGAAAATGCCTTAAAGGAATTTTCAATATCTGCTTTAACGTCGGGTAAATACGTGTCATCTGGGTTGTTTTCAAACGTTGGCAGGCTCTCGGGTCCGTCGCCAAGGATTGTTGTGTCTAACTTGAGACCGATCCCGCCGCCCGCAAATGCTTGTCTATCAGCTAACGCTTTGTTTGAAGTCCAGCCAGCCCCAAGCTGATACCGGTAACTACATCCGAAGATAATGACACAGGTTTTTCTTACACGAATAGTGCCAATATCAATCAGGGGTATTGGGTCTACTGTTAATGGATCACTAGAAAATACATTGCTAGAAGCATCCTCGGTATCAGTGCCGAATTGCCCCAGTGCAACTGAGGCAACCGATGTTGATACGTCGGCGTTCAATATTTTAGTGCCATTCATATCGCAGTCGGCATCGATAAGGCGAGCTTCTCCACTGCCAGCAGTAATGGCAATATCAATTCGCGGCGAGGCCAGAATTTGAATGTCAACCTGATCTTTTTCTACAACGCATGTGACAAGGCACAAGATATCGCTGAGCGCTCCGATTAAGTCGAGTGTAAGAAGGCTATTAACAACATTGCTTACATCGGCGACAAGCGGCGCCGACAGTGAGGCGGTGAGATTATTGAGTACGGCTCCCACGATGGGCAAATCAAGTGAGACAAAGGCTTTTACTTGGGCCGTATGCGCATAAATAGCATTGTTGCCATAGGGGTTGACCGCCGCAAGGTCTGGGTTGCCAATAGCAGTTTGGGCTGGCTCGGTGACTTTTAAGCGAACTGTCGCGTCAGCGATACCAAGAGCGACGTCAACGTCGGCAGCAATACTACTGTCGCTATTGGCGAGCTGAATACTACTTTCAACTAACTGTATTAGCGGTAAATTAACATCCAGTGAGGTCTTGGAAGCATCACTTTGTATCGCTAAAATATCGGCGAGATTTATATTTGGTGTCGCCAGAGGAACATCTGCAGATATTGATTCTAAGGCGCTAATTGCCACTGCACTTGCCCCGTCGGCGCTCAATACATTGGCGCCAACGTCGAGTAGATCCGCTAGACTAATGCTGCTAGCGAGGAGAGTGTCGTAGTCTCCCGCGGTGACACCAACTTCCGATGCTAGGGCATCGAAGTAACTGAGAAGATTAATATTGGTGTCAATTAGGCTTTCCCAATCGCCAACCGTCAAATTTAAGGTGGTTCCGAGGAGTCCGCCTAAAACCGAGTTTAGTAAACCGCTGTCTGCGGTAGCGATGCTAGAACGGATTGATAGTAGGGCGGTTGGCTCGCACGCCTTGGCGGTTGCGCTTGCGCTCAGATTGACTGTATTGTCGTCGCTGGGAAGTAATTGTTCAAATAGTGAGGCGGGGACGCCATAGGACAGCACAACAGTGACAGCGTTTCCATTTTTGGTCACAACGACGCCACTGTTAGTATCATTGCCTCGGAAATTATTTCGACTAGTAGACAGCACGTTCATGTCCGCTATCGTTAACGACTCAACATCTAGTGAATGATCCCGACAATAGAGCAGTGCGGTCTCCATTGCGGCTAGGTCAGCATTTTTTTGCAAGGAGCGCTTTTCTAAATACAGGCGCCCCGTGTCGGTAACCACGGCTACAAAAGTTAATAAACTCAGCATCATTATAACTGCGAACAGTGTTGTTACACCGCGCTGATAATGAGGTGGCCTGTTTCGTGTAAGTCGCCGTGATTGCATACTAATTACTCTTCCGTGAACGTGTCTGAACTAAAACGCTCTGGTATGGGTCTTGAGAAGCTCTTCACGTAACGCTCATAAATTTGAGTGTTCACTTTGCCGCTCAAATATTGCTCTTCGGTACTCGCATTTTGCCCTGATCGTTGCGCTTCAAGTAAACGATGAGTCGCTGTTTGCGGCGTGCTGTTCTGTGTGTAAATAACCTCTGGCTCGGCAAAGGCGGTGGCTGAAAGGACAGAAGCCGATAGCAAAAGCGTTGCTGTTAAAATTTTCATAGTGGAGCTCCCTTTTTGAAGTTATTACTTCCAGCGAGTACTGGCTCTTTAAAAGCGTTAGCTTGGGCAAGTAAATTGCGGAATTCTGATGACGGAATGTCGTTATTCTTCGCCATGCGAAGGGCCGTTCGGCTGTCGCCATCTAAAATCAGACTGATAACCATATTGCGAATGGCTACTAGGTGACCTGGTTGTAATTGGAGCGCGGTCATAAACTCACGTTGCGCCGCCTTAAAGTTCTTATGTGCTAGTAAAATAAAGCCGTAATCATTGCGAATGTCGGCATTGCTGGGTGCTAGGCGACGCGCTTTAAGCATTTGTTGGTGAGCCTGCGGAATATCACCACGGGTCGCTAAGATTTTTGCCATACCGGCGTGTCCAAAGGCCGCCATACAGCTTAGGCTCAGATTGCGGTAACTTGTATATGCCTCATCTAACATGCCGGTATTACGCTGAGCTTCGGCACGCAGCCGTAATACTCTTGGTGAGCTGTCTGGTGCTTTCTCAAGATACGCTAGTGCCGAGTAGTACTGCTTTTCCGTTACCTGCTGTTCGATTAAATCGAGGGTGACACTTTCTTCCTTGCTAATCGGTACATTGCAATTACTCGCTGAAACTTGTTTAGATGCTGAGATATTGGCACAGCCGCTAGTTATGATCAGCGCGATGAAACAAACTGAGACAGACAATTTATTCACGTAAAATTCCTTCCTTAGTTGCCGAGATTGCCTAATGCAAGTGAAATTGACATTAGGGCTGGACCGGCTACTACGATTAAAAGGGCAGGGAATAGAAATACCATCATGACTAGGGACATCTTTCCTGACATCTTGTTAACTTGCTCTTGTAGGTCTAGCTTTCTGCGGTTTTGCAACAGTTTGTAGAGCTCGTCGAGTGCCTTATCTATGCTGCCACCAGTGATAGCTTGCTGGCGAACAACAATTAAGTATTCTTTAAATCCCTCAGCATTTGTGCATCCGATGAGCTCATACAAGGATTCTTCCTGACTCTGCCCGGATTCAATTTTATTGACAGCGAGCTGTAATTCCTCCGAGCAAGTCGGCGCTAAATTGCGGAGTTGATCGCATATAATCGCCAATGTTTTTGGTAGTGATAAGCCCACGCGCCATAGCATCCTTGTTGTTTGTACCAGTATCAGAGTTTCTTGGTTAAGTTTTTCTTGGCGACTCTCTGCAATTTTCTTTAGGAAGAAATACGCCGAGTAAACTAACAACACAAAACCTGCTGTAATGACGAGTAGTATCGTTGTAGCGGGGGTGCCATTGAAATATGTATATATACCAAGACAGGTAGCTGTGCAGATAATCGCAATGAGTGTTATGGATATTGCATTAACTTGCTGCTGAGTATTCAGCAATCCGGCGCGTCTTAGCAGTTGAGACAGAGATGCTATGTGGGTGTTCTCTTCCCGTAACTGGCGCCACATATCTTTTGAACTAAATTCAAATTCTGCCGGTTTTCCAGATGATGCTGTCTCTACGTGCGCAATAGCTAGCAGCAATACGGGAGCTGTACAGAGTATCACCGCGCCGATAATGTAATAGAGGTGGTGTGCTTCCATGTTGATTCTCCTTAGGCCCCAATTGATCGAATCATGCGCCACAAAACAATAACCCCAAGCACTTGCATGATGATGGCTATAATTAATGTTTGTTGACCGCCTGCGCTATTCCACATATCGGTCAGGAACTTAGGATTGTTAAAAAAAGTGTAGGCTGCAATGCCAGGCGGCAAGGCGGCAAGAATCGCAGCCGTCACTCTGGTTTCGCCTGTCATTGCGCTGAGCTCTCTTTTTCCGGAGTCCTGCATTCTTAGAATATCGACGATGTCATCGAGAATTGAGCGGATGCTGCCACCGTATTGTTCGTTTATGCGTAAGGCGGTGGCCAGCACGTCAAATTCACTCAACTGGTTAACACGCGCTTCACGTTCAAAAGCTTGATGAAGATCGTAGCCGTAGTGAACGCGGCGAACGATTCGTCTCATAACCGTACCCAGTGGACGCTCCAGAGTTTCTACCGAATCGGCAAAGGCATTTTCCACTGAAATACCAGCTGATAGTCGGCGCGTGACCTGATTAATAAATGAGGGTAGTTGGCTTAGCATTTTGGCACGGCGCTGCGCACCAATAATTTTCACCATTGAATACGCAATAAATAAAATTCCTGCGGCGGCGAGGACGCCAACCTTCAAGGGCAGGATAAATAAACTTAGGGCGATTCCCGTGACGGTGATAGCTATCGCGGCGTAGACAATAGTCGGTGGTAATTCAACGCCGTTGCTACCCAGGTAGTTCTCCAGTGCAGCGGGTAGCTGAGAGCCTGCGTCCGCTATTATTTCATTTTCTGGCGTGGCCGCTTCCGATTCCCCGCCGATAAGCATTATTACCACGAAGGCCAATCCGGCCAGAAGTAGAGCGAGTGCAATCCATAACATAGCGTGTATCCTTAAGCTCAGACCTTGGCGAAATCGGGGGCGCGAGCTGAGTTCTTAGTGCCATCGACGCGCAGAACTTTCCGGCTTGCGTCATCGTATATAAATATATCTTTCAGCGTCAGCTCGTTATTTATCACATGCAGTTCTGAGATTTGCAGCACACAGCGGTGTCCGTCAGCTTTGCGTCCAATGTGTACGATCAAGTCGAGCGCACTGCCAATCATTTTTAAAATTAGCTCGCCGCTTCCTTTGAACCCTGATATTCCTACCATCATTTCCAAGCGGGTGATCGCGTCGCGCGCTGAGTTTGCGTGTACCGTACTCATGGACCCATTGTGTCCAGTGTTCATCGCCTGTAAAACGTCGAGTATTTCGCCTCCGCGACTCTCACCGACAATGATGCGGTCTGGGCGCATACGGAGGGAGTTTTTAACGAGTTCTCTCGCGGTGATTTCACCTACGCCTTCGTTATTTTCGGGACGTGTTTCTAAGCGAACTACGTGGCCGTTGCGAAGCTGAAGCTCGGCGGCATCCTCTATAGTAACAATCCGCTCTGTACCGGGAATAAATTGACTAAGTATATTGAGTAGTGTGGTTTTACCTGAGCCAGTTGCGCCACTTATTAGAATGTTAGTTCGGTTGGTGACGGCATTTGTTAGATATTCGAGTACGTCCTCACTGATTGAGCCTGTTGCCAGGAGTTCATGTGCAGTAAGTGGGTCCTTGCGAAATTTACGAATTGAAAGGCAGGGACCATCCAGGGCAAGGGGCGGCACAATGGCGTTGATACGGCTGCCATCTGCAAGTCGTCCATCGACGATGGGACTAGATTCATCAATACGGCGTCCCAGCGGAGAAATCATTCGGCGAATAACTCGCAGCACGTGGCGATTATCCAAAAATCGCATATCGGCTTTTTCAAGTACACCATCGCGTTCGACATAGATATTTCGTGGACCATTAATTAATATGTCATTAATAGTTGGGTCGTCTAGTAGACTTTGTAGAGGACCAAAACCAACGATTTCATTTAGTAGATGTTTTTCTAATGACAGAAAGGTTTCCCGATCAATCGTCGCTTCATAAATTCGGCAGTACTGGCGGATATAGGCGGAAATAGCCTCCTCAAGCTTTTTCTGATTGTCATCATAAATAATTTTGTCATCTTCAATTCTATCAATAACAAACTTATGCAAGTCTGACTTTAGCTTTTCATAATCATCACTAGGTGCGACTGGCTTACTTGGTGTTCTGCGGTCTATGAGTCTCATGACGGAATACCTAATAATCAGTTAGAAAAGCCGACGCCGGCTTCTGGCGAAGGTTGTGACTTTGATGTTTTTGAACCCTTCTGCGGATCGCCAAATAACATGCTGGTAAACGATGGCGTGTAATCTTGGTAGATCTCCCCTGGCAACTCTTTAAGCACAGTATTTCTGGCCATCGGTTTTATCAAGTGTGGTGTCACCACCATTACAAGCTCTTTATCGTCTTGCTCAAAGCGAGTAGAGCGGAAGAGAGCGCCAAGAATGGGAATGTCGCCAAGTCCAGGTATTTTGTCGGCGTTGTTATAGGTATTACGAGTTACAAGACCACTGATAATAAAGCTTTCACCAGGTGCAAGCTGAATGGTGGTGTCTGTGCGGCGTACCCGTAATGCCGGCACCGAAACACCACTGGCTTGCACGCCGCTGCTGAAGTCTAGGTCGCTCACTTCAGGCGCGACTTTAAGCATAATGCTGTTTTCGCTCAGTATGGTCGGTGTCAGGCGAAGACGGACACCAAACTCTTTAAATTCAATTTGTACTTGGCCTTCGTTATTTGCAACCGGGTAGGGGAATTCACCGCCAGCTAAGAAACTTGCTGTTTGCCCCGACAGGCTAACTAGCGAGGGTTCGGCCAAGGTGTAAGCATAGCCATTCTGTTGCAGAGCATTAACGGCAGCGCTAAAGTTTTTACCGGCATGGCCGATAAGAATAGACGATGTATTGCCGGTGGTGGTCAGTCCACTCATTAATGAAACAATATCGCTAATACCAGAAATGGAAGGTATCAAGCTTGCGGAACCCATGGCTAATGCAGTGTCACCGCCTGCGTAAGCTAAGGCGCTGCCAATTTGCTTTAACTGTGAGCGACTGTACTCAATAATGCGAATATCAGTTTGAACTTGAACCGCACCTTGTTGGACAGTATTGTCGACGACATTCTCACCTGCAGACATAATGAGCTGGTCGTGCTGGCTAAGTGATTGGGTTTTACCCTGCAGAACGATCTTGTCGCCAACGGCATCTACAGCAATGCCATTGGTGGTTGAACTAGCCATATCGGGTACTACGTCAATTTTGAAGGTGGTGGGTTCTCCGCTACCTTGCCAAAGTAGAAGCTGGGTAGAGCCAACTTGCTTTGCAGTCAGCAAAAATTGTTTTGAGTTCAGCACTTTTAAACTCGCGATAGCGGGGTTGCCTATCGCGCTTCGTTTAACGCTGTGCTGTGTAGTCAAGGCCTGCTGTTCGCCCGTCGTCATACGCAGTGTTTTGTATGGGCTGGCTTCGGCAACAGTGACGAGCGCAAGCAGCAAGCTGAATATAAATCCTTTTTTCATTTTGGATACTCCGTTTATGCCTTGGGTTTCGCTCGCTTTCATTATTTGCGTACCGTAATAGTTTCTACAGTATCACCGCTATACACATACACCGATTTAGGTGGGGGTGACGGTTTCAATCCAGTAACGTCGCGAATAAAAGCAGTTCGGTCGGCGTCACTCATATGCTTGCTAAGAGTTTGCTGTGAATCAGTGGTGTTCAGCTGATCAGTTTTGGTGGAAGCCATATCTGCTTCGCCTACTACCACCAAGCGCAGCTCGCCGCTTTCTTCAGCTAGTGCCATAACTGGAATATCTTCAAGAGCAATTTCAAGAACCGCTGAACGGCTACTTTTGCCGGATTCTTTTTCGGCTTTTGCCGAGGACTTTTTCTTGCCCTCAGAGACCTCAATATTTTTGTCGTTGCGCTCAACATCAGTGCCAAATGCTATGAGTCGAATATTCTGAAGTAGGCGACGTGACATACTTTTGTTGTAGGTGTCTTTGGATGCCCTAGCGGTAAAAATAATGTCAACTCGATCTCCCGGTTGTAAAAAACCGCCGGCGCTTGATGCTTCATTGACCTTTATAGACAGCGCGCGGTAGCCGGGATTTATATGCGGAGCCAAGGTGCTTTGCTTTTCAAAATCGCTGCTACGAATAACTGCGCCCACAGCAACCTTCGACTCTAGCTCCTTGTTTATTATATCGGCGACCTTGGTGTAGCTACCGTCAACAAGTAGTGGGTAGGGGATGAGCTGTATATCTTCGGCAGTAATGATTTCGCCTTTGTTCATACTGCGGTTTGCGATAAGTAGCTTTTGCGCATAGGCAAAATTACTTTGTTCTGCCGCACTTGTTTGTATTTGTGACGTTGGTCGACTCTTGGCTGAGTCCTCTTGACTTATTTTGTAGCCAATTATCCCCATGAATACCGCGCTGATAATTAGCAGCGCCGCGATAATTTTTAAAGTCCTTGCTTGCATAGTCGCATCCCTAAAAGATCAATAAACGTCTGTTCTATTTGCTATCGCAGTCTTGACCTCAATCTTAAGCATTGTGTAATAGTGATTCTATTGTGGCTGATACGTATGAGGCCTGCGGCTTGTATCCAGGAAGTAAACGAGTGCGTGAATATATACTTTCTAAGAAGTACCGCCACTGATCACTAAAAAAGGAGTGTGGCTCTACCTGTTAGCATATCGGGGAGGGTGGGTAGCTTCCCAAATCCGGGCATGGTTATACCGTCGAGTAACGGTGAAGAGGAAACCGACACTTCACACAAAATTCCATCTAGCGCGGGTGAGCCGTCGATAGGTGCTGATGCGTTTCTGCAGTTGCTAGTCCAACTTAATGAGTCTGGGGAGTAGATGAGGAGTCCATCAACAGGGTCTTTTTGAAGGCGGACGTTGCCAATGGCATTTATTTCGGCCTCCCATTCGGCTGTGGTTTCACAGTCTTCACAAACTAGTGCGGCGCGAAGAACTTCTTCGCTCGAATAAGTGAAGTTTTGGACCAACAGAAATGCCAAGCCGTACACAATGGTGGCATAGCAAATAATAAAGAGGACGGGGAAGATGAATACGAACTCTATGGCAACAGCACCTTTTTGCCGCTGCTGAATCGAGCGATAAAAGTTGTGGTTTACCATTATCGTGCTCCATGCATAATTTATGATCGTATAATCAGGAAATAAAGTTGAAAAGTGATATGAATATTGCTCCCATCGCAACAGCGCTTCCCAAGGGTAGGCCTCTCTGTAATGAGGTTGCTGACAGTGTGCTTGCTGGGTAGTGCGCCGTTATTAAGGACATCTTCGAAATAAAGTGGGCAGATGACATTAATAACAGCAGACTAAGTATTCCAGTGGAAAATACCAAAAGCAGTTGTATTGGTGGCCATAAAGGAGATATCGCCAACATTAGTTTTACATCGCCACCGCCTATAACGCCTTTTAAGAAACCAGGTAGGGTGAGCGCTAATCCGATAGCCGCATTTATGACGATAAGGTCTAAGCTTATAGCCGGCGAGAGGGCGGCATAACATGCCGCCCACCCTGCAAGTACTATCAACCAGCTGTTAGGTATCCGTCTTTGCTTCCAGTCGATATAGGCTATAACTATTAATATAGATAGAGCTGGTAGGATCACTGCAGGCTCTCGCTATTATTCTAGCTGAGTAGCAATATCAGTGAAGGCTTTACCGATACCAGCGGTAGTGCTTGAACCGCTACCAAGTAAGCTAACGCCGAACACAATAATGACAACCAGTAGTGCAGCCATCACCGCGTATTCAATGGCGCTGGCGCCGCTCTCGTCTTTCTTGAGTTTACGTAGTGTGCTAGTAATTTTATTTAACATGAGTCATTCTCCGTGATTAAAATGAGTAACCTAACAGCGCAGGATTTGCCTCTCGCTCTTGATGCTTACTTTGCTGTTTACACAGATTTAATGAAATAAGTAATTGCCGAAATAGAATTAAGGGAAATAGCAGGTTTTAAGGGATTTTTGGGGTATTTTGTCGTTCGGAGCATGTTTTGGCAGAAGTTTTTAAAAAACATATTCGCTTAAAGGCGATGGATTTTCTTGCCAGGCGAGAATACTCGCGCCAGGAATTACGGGTAAAACTGTTTCAACGCTTCCCGGAAAGCTCTGATATTGATCAGGTGCTAGATGAATTGATACTAGACGGCTTGCAGTCAGATGCTCGTTTTACTGATTCATTCTTCCGTTTGAGGGTTAATGCTGGATACGGCCCTCAGTATATAAAGGCTGAATTACACCAGCGAGGCATAGAAGACATCCTTATTGCTGGAGTGTTTGCTGTGCAAGCTATTGACTGGCGGATTGCGGCTAAGCAGCTATTTGAAAAAAAGTATGCTGGCCAAGATATATCAGACGCCAAGGTACGTGCTAAGTGCGTGCGATATATGCAGTATAAAGGGTATTCCTTTGACCATATTCGCGGCTTGCTCTAAAGCTGGCCGGCTGCTTTTAAATGTCTCGTCCTCCCTTAATCTGAATCGCGCATAAAGTGCCTGTCATTATTCTTTATGGATTGGCTATGACGCTGAGCGCAGCGAATGCCTTAGCCCTAGGCCCTTAAGAGAGTGTTGTAAGCTGAGCAAGAGTGATACAGATCACGATCAAACTCTGAATAAATAAATATGACTAATCAGCATTGGTGCTTTTGTAGGTATATTCTGGTCTGTGCATTGAGTACTTTTTACGATTATCATGTCTCAGCACTAACGACGCGGTTACGTTTTTGGAGAAATAATGAAGAAATTTAGTGTTGTGGTGTTATTGAGTACTCTGCTTGGCGGCTTTGCAATGTCGCCGGCCCTTGCCGATCAAACCGCTTTTGGTGGCGCACGCTTAGATGTACTAACTGAAAAATTAGATTTGTCTGAAAGACAGCAAACGCAGATCAAGGCCTTGCTTGCCAATTATGCGCAAGAAGCCGTGACGATTCGTGCGGGGCTGGTGGCGGCGCAAGCGAGTATTCGCCGGGTAAATTTGGCAAGACTCGGTGACGCTAATGTCAAGCGCTTAAGTCGTGAAGCGGGGCGGCTTTCAGCCGCCCATACGACGGCATTACTGATTACTCAGCGAGGTTTTTACGCCGTGCTCGACAATAAGCAAAAGCAGGCCTATAACAAGATACGCTCTGATGCCTTGCAAGCTGCAACAGCAAAGATCCAGTAATTAGTTTGCGCCCATATGACGCTCAGTGTGGCTAGTTGAGTGCCTCACACCCTGGCAATAGCGATTTTAGCTAGCCCGTGTTACGGGGGGCTAGCTGGCTATCCTAGGTGGACTGAATCGATCCTTACAAGCGTTGGATTGTCATACCCTCTTTCACTATCCACTCGGCGAGTGCGTCGGCTTTGCTTTCGTTACTAACAACCGCGATGCTTGCCTCCGCATTACTCAAGTAAAGTTCGCAGACGCGTAGTAAATCTTCTTCCTTTACGGCGAGAACACGCTGCCGGAACTGCCGGCGTTCGGCTAATGTGCGGCCGAAAACATTGCTGTGATAGTCCTGCTTTGCTTCTCCAGCCGGGGACCCCGGTTTGTCGATGCTGCCGACTACCCCTAATACTGCTTCCTCCAGACCTTTAGCTGACACTGCAGTTTGGAGCATCCAGCTAATGGATTTATCGAAGTCACTCAGTGTCTCTTGTAAGCGCGGATCTCTATAGGAATAAAAGCGGAACGCGGCAATATTAGAGTCTTGTGAGGCGCCGCCACCATAGGCGCCACCTTGCTCACGAATAGCTCGGTGTAAAAAGCCATTTCGCAAATATACGGCTAGCACCGTAAGCACCGGTGCATCGGGGTGGCCGGAAGGTACCGTGGGGTAAGCTTTGGCGCAGAAATTAACCTGGGAGCTAGCAACCCAGAATGATTTATTCGTGGTACGTAGTGCTGGTAGTTCAAAGCCTTTTGAGCCCGAAGTATTAAAGTCTTGCCAAATCGGTGCGAGTTCAGCACATAGATCCTCGAGGTGGTGATCCTCAGCAATAATGAGCAGTTCCCTGCTACTGGCAAGCATTTTCTGATGTATTGCTGATAACTCGTCGGCCAGACTTGCCAGTGCATTGCTATCTTCAATACCCTTGGCAAGTTGCTTAAGGTGACGAATGCCGCTTAATCCACCTAAGTCTTCATTCACCTTGGCGATGGGGCTCATACCCGCACTTGCGGCGCTCATTGCAAGGCCGTGACCATTGCCAGTGATAGCCGATTCCCGACGTCCTTTAAGTTGGGCGATGAGTTCTTGAAGGCGCTCGTGCTCGTCAAAACGAAGTTGCTCAAAGGTATCTCGCATAAGCTGCGCTTGATCCTCGGCATTTCGTAGTAGAGCTTTTGAAGACAGCACTAAATACGCTTGGATATCTTGCTCGTCATTAATACCGCCGCGCATCGTGGTATAGGCGCTAATACCGCCGCATACCTGAGACTGCCGAGCCTGTACTTGCAGATAGCTCTGTTCGCCGATGCCCAGCTCGGTGGCCACCAAAGTATAAATTGAAAGCAGTGACAGCTCATGCTCTGTGAGCTCAGGCAAACTAACCAGAAGCTGCTGATAAACCAAACCGTTGGTGCCACGGCCATATTGGGTATATGGCAGATTGCCAAACTGGGCGGTGTCGAAATGCAATGCCGGGGTGTCTAGCGGTACATCGTCTAGAGTTACCTTGGGCAGAATAGATTCGTCTTCTTCCATTGTTTGCCGAGCCGCTAAGGCAGCGGCTTGGTCAATGATGTGCTGTCTTTGCTCAGTGCTGAGCGCCTCTTTAAGTGCACTAAGGCGAGTGATTTCGGCTTTTTCCACCCGCGCCTGAATGTCTTGATCTGGGCTCATGACCAAGGTCACTCGATGAGGGTTATCGAGTAGATTTTGAGCGAGGCCTTTAATGTAGTCGGGGTTTGCAGTTTTAGCCCTAATGGCTTGTAAGGCAGGGTCTAGGTTTAGTAGCTCGATGGGATTGCCACGATGAGTGGCACTATCCAATGCGGTTAAAATAAGTTGTAAGCCGTAGGGGTAGCCATCGCCGCCAATTTCACGTTGGCGTAATTCGAGCTGATGTAAAACGGCATCTACGTCTTCTTTTGGTATGCCATTTTCAATAACATGTTTGAGTGTGTCTAGGATGAGGTTTTCAACGTCGTCCCTGCTGTCGACATTACTGCCTTCCACGCCGCAGGCGAAGACCATTTCGCGCATCGAATCTTCAATGCCGCACATGGGTGAGGGTGCGCTGCCAAGCGCGGTGGTTTCCAGTGCGTGCATCAGCGGGCTAGCGCTATTGTCGAGTAGCACACCGGCGAGCAGCTGGGCTTCTAGCTGGGTTTCAAGCTCGGTGCTTTTACCCAGTAGCCAGGCGACCACAACATGGGTCTTGTTGTTAGTGTCTTCTGAGGGTGGGAGTGGATAGCTTTCTTGCACACGCAGCGGCGCGTGGTAGCGCTTTTCATCTTCAACGGCAATGCGAGTGTTCTGTGGCTCAAAACGGTCTAAGGCCAGCTCTTCAAAGCGTGCTTGATGCTCTGCGGCAGGAATATCACCGAAGGTCATAAAGATGGCATTGCTAGGATGGTAATGGCTTTGATAGAAGGATTTTAATTGATCGTAGCTTAGATCCGGTATGGCTTCCGGATCACCACCGCTATTGTAGTGGTAGGTAGTGCTTGGAAATAAATATTTGCACAGTGTTTGCCAAAGTTGACTGGGCACTGAACTCATCGCGCCTTTCATCTCATTGAAAACAACGCCTTTAAACTCGAGGTCGGAGTTGGGATCTGTGGGGTCTTTAAATTCTAGTCGGTGCCCTTCTTGGGCAAAGTCTAGCGGATCTAGGCGAGAGAAAAATACCGCGTCCATATAGACTTGGAGAAGGTTTTCAAAATCTTTGCGATTGCTGCTGGCAAAGGGGTAGGCTGTCCAGTCCGAACTGGTAAAGGCGTTCATAAAACTGTTTAAAGAGCGCCGAATCATCATGAAGAATGGGTCGCGAACCGGGTATTTTTCACTGCCGCACAGCGCGGTGTGTTCGAGAATGTGGGCAACGCCGGTGGAATCTTTGGGTACCGTACGCAAGGCGACCAGAAACACATTTTCTGGATTGTCACTGACAATGTGGTAGTGGCTGGCGCCGGTTTTGCGGTGACGGTATTCGGCAATGCTGACCCCAAGTGCGGGTACGTCTTCGTTGCTGAGTAATTCAAAACTGCTAAATGCGGCCGAGTTGACGGGGGCTTGCGCGGCGATGTTGACTTGAGTCATGCGTAATCCATATGTTTGGCGGAGAAGTAACTACGTTTGTATTCTAGGGCCTGTGAGCAGCAATTGCATTACTACTATGCCCTTGAGCGACAGATATAACTGTGTTTACGGGCGTGATTGTATTGGCAGCGCTGGCAAGGTGAAGGTGATGCGGAAGATACTTGGCCACAACTTACCGGTCACTAGCCAGCTGTGGTCTCCGGCATCATAGGCTATTCCATTTAACACCGCTTCCGGCGCGAGCGGGGTGCTGGCGTTTACATCGGCTGTTAATGCACTGAGGTTCAGCTTACTGAGTACCTTCCCGCTGCGCCCATCAATTATGAACAAGTAATCACTATGCCATTGATTCGCGACCACATATTCACCTAGGCATTCCAGCTCGTTTAGATGATCTACCGCTTTACCCTTTTCAGTCACAGTGACGGTATTGATTAGCGTCATGGTGTCAGTCGACAGCCACTGCAATTGGCTAGTGCCGTTGCTCATCACAAAGTGATCGGGACGTCCTGTGGCGATGCTGGCGCATAGGCCCCAGCCTTCGCCCTCGTAAGAAAATGCCCCCAATAATTTAAAGTGCTGGGGATCGATTATTAAGCCGCGACCACCTTTCCATGTCAGCACATATAGTTTGCCGCGGTATTGACTCAGCCCTTCTGCGAACACGTCAGGCGGCAGCGCAGTGCCTTTAATACTGTCGGTGGGTGAGGGCGGAAAATTGCGGGCAAGCACTTTAGAGTAGCCATATAGGCCGCTGCTCTCATAAAGTTTGCCTTGGTATAACTCCAATCCTTGGGTGAAAAGAGCGGGCTGGTGAGGATAGGTGTTAAGTAATTGGTAGGGCAGCTCGGCAAAACTGCTGCTGGGCACCATTGACGCCAGTAGAGTAAAAACGGCAGTCAGTTCAGCTGTGCGGCGGTAAATCGATTTACGAGCTGTGCTTAGGTGCTTCACATCGCATTCCAGTCAATAGCGTATTAGTGGCCGTCGGCAGTGTAGTAGTCTGCTATAAGTACGGCCCTAGCATACCGTCAGATCAGTGCTATTCAATAGCTTGCTTGCGAATGAGCTTTCTGATTAGAAAGCGCGCAGGCGATAGGCTTTCGCACAGTTGGCGCGGCAGGGGCCGTATTTCTCCGCACAGATAGCTCGCAATCAATTCTGCACACAGCGGCGTTGATGTTAGGCCCCGTGATCCGTGGCCGACGTTAATATATAAGTTCGGGTAGTTGCTGGCGGGCGTGTCAATACGAGTCCGAGCGTCTTTGCCGAGCGCGGCATAGTGTTTAACAAAGTCTGCAACAATAGGCGCAGCGCCAACTATGGGTAAATAGTCGGCACTGCTGCAGCGCAGCGAGGCGCGGCCGCCGGTTATCCTCACACCCTCTTTAATCAAGCCGGGGGACAGGGAATCTAACTGGGCAAGATTCCATTCATGGTCACGTTGTTGCAAATCGGTATCGGAGTCGTGCAAGTTAAAGCTAGCACCTATGCACAGTTCGCCATCTATCGACGGAGCAATATAGCCCTCGTGACAAACGACGCATTTTGGGCTGTGAGTTAAGCTGGCGTCGTCGATATAGCTAATTTGTCCACGAATAGGCTTTATGGGCAGATGTTGGGTTTGGGGGAATTGCAGGGCATCGTTGCTGTTAGTAATAATAAGCGCGTCGCCTTCAGCAATGATGTTGCCAGACCGGTCATGTACTTGCCAATGCTCTCCCTGGTTCGGCTCATTGACCAGTGATATGGCCTCGCAATGTGTTATGACCCTGATATTGCTTTGCTTTAAATTCGCCGAACACACACTAGGTGGCGATAGCCAGCCGGCACTAGGATAAAAGTATCCGCAGCCAGTCAGTGGTATGCCGCTGGCTTTAGTTAATTCATCACCGCTTAAGAACTGCAGCCAGTCTTGATTTTTTAATAACTGTTTAAGTTGAATGAATTGTGCAATTTCTTTTTCTGAATTAGCGACTTGCAGGACGCCACAGGGATCACCGTCGATGGCGCCGCTGTCCAGTCGCGCTTTGTAGTATGGCAGTGCGAATAAAAAGCTACTCAAGGTGAATTGGTTTAAGTCACCAGGGGCGGGTGAGAGTTTAGTGTAGAGAATACCTTGGGGATTGCCCGATGCGCCGCTGGCTGGGGCGTTGCGTTCGATAACTGTCACCTTGATGCCTCGCTCCGCCAAGGCCCTAGCCGTACTGCAACCCCCCAGCCCAGCGCCAATTACGACGGCACTAGCGATCTGAGATTGCGCCGCAGGGCGATGCCAGGGTACGGCAACTTTGGGCGGCGACGTTGCATCGTCCGTGGTCTGACTGGCGAGTGTGCCACGAAGCATTTCTCGCTTGCGGCCATACCCGGTGACCTTGTCAACATGAAATCCCTGCGCGCGCAGCCCGCGCTTTACAAACCCCGCAGAGGTAAACGTGGCAAAAGTGGTCCCAGTTTTGCTTAGTACGCCCATGCAACTAAACAAGGTGTCATGCCACATATCTGGATTAGTAGCGGGGGAAAAACCGTCTAAAAACCATGCGTCGGCGCAGGGTAGGCGATCTGCCGGCGAGCTTTCCGAGCGGGTGCTTGATGGGCTTGGCGAGTCTAGGAGTGCAGGTAGGCATTCAAGGACGTCACCGAACAGCAAATCTAGACAAATTTGTGCACTATTCAACAATCTCCGATGTTGACCGGGTAACAGCGGCGGATAGTTGTGCTGTAGTATAGAAGACAAATCGCGCAGCTCCGGCCATGACTCGTGAGCTCGTTTTAAATCCTGTGAATTTAAGGGGTGTTTTTCGACAGAGATGTAGTGGAGCTGCCAGTTGGATGGCGCTGTAGCTTGCCAGAGTTGCCAGGCGAGTAAAAAGTTTAATCCGGTACCGAAGCCGGTTTCGATGATGGTGAACCGTCCGGGTGTTTCCTTGCTCAAAGCTTGCCAGCGCTCTGCCAGTTTATTGTGAGATAAAAATACATGGCGGCTTTCACTGATGCCGCTTTCCTGACTGAAATAGATATCGCCGTACTTGCCGGCTCTGGGGACGCCATCTGCGCCCCAGTCGATTGTGGCGGCTTCAATAAAATAGGGATTTGGGTGCTGCGAGCTTTTGGCCATTATATATGTGATTTCAGCGTTGCCGGGAGAGGTATTGTAGCAGTGAATATGGCGAAAACCTTCGCAAACAAATTTGGCGCGCCGCTTTTTTTGCGAGCCAAGCGACTGGTGATCTTGGTATTGACGCTATGTTGCGCGGTTGCTGTGCAAGCACAGGCGGTAGATGCTGCCAAAAACAAAGTGACCCTTGCACTGGCGACTGAGCCGCCCACATTAAATAGCGCAGTGGCGACCGATACGATCGCCAGCTTTGTGTTGGCACACTTAATGGAAGGCTTATTGGTCTATGGCCCCGACGGTGAATTGGCGGCCGGGGTTGCTGAGCGTTGGCAACTCGACGCTGATGGGGCCAGTTTCTGGCTGCGTAAATCCGCGCGTTGGAGCGATGGCAAGCCGGTCACCGCGCATGACTTCGTATTTGCTTGGCGACATGCACTTAAACCCAGCACGGCGTCGCAATATGCATTTATTTTTTATCCCCTTAAAAACGCCGAGGCGGTAAATAACGGTGAATTGCCGACCACAGAGCTCGGCGTTACTGCGGTATCGGATTATGAGCTACGGGTAGAGTTTGCTCAGCCCTGTCCGTATTTCCTTAGTCTTGCCGCTTTTATGACCTTTTTGCCGATGCGAGAAGACGTGGTTGATCTCTGGGGGGGGCGCTATGCTGCGGATGCCGATAAATTAGTTTTCAACGGAGCATTCATCTTAGATAAATGGGTGCATGGCGCCCACCTGCGATTGCGCAAAAATAGTCAATATTGGCAGGCGGACGCGGTACAAATCAGTGAAATAGATATGCCCTATATCACCTCGGATCCAAGTGCCCAGTTTAATTTGTTTAGAGACCAACAAATCGCTATTGCACCCTTGGATACAGGCTTGCTAGACGAGGCGATAGAGCGCGGCTTCGATATTGAATATTTCCATACGGGCTCGTTGTTTTTTCTGGAATTTAATTTCCGCAGTGGACGTATTAGCGCTAACCGTTCATTTCGAAAAGCAGTGCAGCGCTTAATCGATCCTGATTTGCTGGTAAATAAAATTATTGGCTTGCCGGGAATTAAACCCGCTTACTCACTTTTCCCGGTTACCGTCAAAGGGATAAAAGGCTCATTTCGGCAAGAGTATCCGGTGATGCGAGTTGACCCCGATATCGGCGCTGCACGTAAATATCTCGCACAAGCAAAAGCGGAGTTAGGCTTCGACGAGTGGCCAGCTTTGGTGCTTTTGGCGGGCGATAGTCCTAGGGCCCTGCAAGAGGCAGAGTATTATCAATACCTTTTTAAGAAGGGCCTGGGAATTGAGTTGCGGATTGACCAACAGGTTTTTAAGCAACGACTTGAAAAGATGCGTCGTGGCGATTTTGATATTGTCGCCGCTGCGTGGGGGCCTGACTACGACGATATTATGACCTTTGCCGATTTATTCGCCTCATGGAATGATAATAACCGCGGGCTTTACGCCAATCCCTTGTATGACCGTTGGATTCGCTTAGCCCAGACAAGCAATGATGTCCGGACTCGATTCAATGCCATGGCGCAGATTCAGCGCATTGTGGTAGAAGATGTGCCGATTCTGCCGACCTACGAAAATGGCGCACTTTATGTGCAAAACCCGCGATTGAAGGGCGTGCGCCGTTCAATTTTTGGTGGTGACCCGATATTTCGCTACGCATGGATAGAGCCCTAGCTATGTTGGAATTTATTGCCAGACGACTGTTTTCAGGACTGATTACTATTTGGTTTATTGCCACGGCGACGTTCTTTGCCATGCACGCAGTCCCTGGTGACCCACTTACCCAGGAAAAAGCAATGTCGCCGGCGGTGCGCGCCCAATTAGAAGCGCGCTATGGTTTGGATAAACCGTTGTTTGATCAATATCGATTGTTTATGAGTAATATGTTGCAAGGTGATTTCGGTATTTCCTTTACCCAAGAAAACCGCCGCGTGAACGATATTATTCGCGAGCATTTTCCTATCTCTGCCACCTTGGGAGTTGCGGCCATACTAATTGCTTTAGTGGGCGGTGTTGCTGCGGGAACTGTGGCCGCCTATTGCCAAAATCGCTGGCCGGATCGATTGGTGATGATCGCTGTCATTGCGGCTATTTCGGTGCCCGGCTTTGTTATTGCCGGTTTAGCCCAGTTAGTGATTGTGGCAATGAATAATGCCGCCGGTAAAACCCTTTTACCCGTCGCTGGTTGGGGCAGTGTGAGCCAAATTTGGGTGCCGGCACTGGTCTTGGGTTTGGGCACGATGGCCTATCTCAGCCGCATTATGCGCGCGTCTATGCTGGAAGTACTGAGCGCAGATTACAATATTGCCGCCAAAGCCAAAGGGGTTCATGGGTGGCGCTTATTCTGGCACCACCAGCTTAGAAATGCGGTATTGCCAGTGGTGACAGAGTTGGGCCCCACCATTGCGGCCATTACCACCGGTGGTTTTGTTGTTGAGTTGATTTTTGCTATTCCGGGCTTGGGGCGATATTTCGTGCAGGCAGTACAGCAGCTTGATTACACCGTTATTATGGGAACCACGGTATTCTACGGCGCTTTTTTGGTTTTTGTGGTGGTGCTGGTTGATATTAGCTACGGCTTAATTGATCCACGTATTCGCCTGCACCGAGGCAAAACATGAGGCGCTGCGCATAATGGCTATTTCAGTCTTCCGATTTGCGCCCAAAACCTGGGGCACCGCTGACGAGGTCGACACTGTCGCGCCCATGCCTCTGCCGAGTATGGCGAGTCCCACAGTTATGTTGTCGACACTGATGGTAGTGTTTCTGCTGTTGTTTGTGACTATTGGCCCGTCGCTTTGGCAGCAGAGCCCGTCTCAGCAATGGTTGTCACAGATATCGCAAGGTAGTAGCCGGGCGCATTCGGTTCGCCTTATTTCTGATAACGGCGCATGGCGGCCAACGGCTAGCACCGAAGCGCCTGCGGGCCTACAAGTGCATGCTGCGAATACTGAGTATGTGCGCCTGCAATGGCCGAAATTGGAGGGTGTGGCGCGTTACCGTATATATCGTGGCGATGCTAATAAGTCCGGGCTGGGTTTGGCGATAGCCGAGACCACGAGTAGTTACTACCAAGATCGTCTTCAGCTTGGTCGTGAATTGTATCGATATACCGTTGCCGATGCCGAGACGGGGCTATTATTATTGTCTCGAGATGTTCGGCCCGAGGCCGCGATGTCGAAGTTCGAGGCCCAGTTACAAGGTTTGATTCCTTTGGCAAATAGCAGCGCGCAATGGGTAGATATACCGGCGCATCCGCTGGGTACAGACGCATTAGGACGCGATATATTGGCGCGCTTAATGGCGGGGGGGCGAACCTCTTTATTTGTCGGTGTAGTTGCGCCTTTACTGTACATCAGCTTCGGCTGTATTTTTGGCGCTATTGCCGGTCTGATGGGCGGCTGGGTCGACCAAGTCGCGATGCGCTTTGTTGATTTTGTGGTGGCCTTGCCGTTTTTGTTATTTATGATTTTATTCCGGGTAGCGTTTGGCGTTGGCCCCGGTGAGAACGGGATTATGCCGCTTATTGTCGCGATGCTTATGTTGAGCTGGCCGGGCAGTGCCAGGCTGATTCGTGGCCAAGTCTTGGCCTTACGCAGCCAACCCTTTGTCGAAGCGTCGCGTATTGCTGGCGTGGGCACCCACAGAATTATTCTTCGCCATATGTTGCCAAATGTATTGCCAATGATTCTGGTGGCCTTTAGTTTTGCGATTCCCCAGGCGATCTTTACCGAGGCGTTTTTATCATTTATTGGCATGGGGGTGTCGCCACCGACCACCTCGTGGGGCGCCTTATGCAATGACGGTATCAAAACCTTGCTGTCACATCCTCGTCAATTATTATTTCCCGCATTGCTGATTAGTCTGTCTGTGCTGGCCTTCAATATATTGGGCGATGCTTTGCGTGATGCCACCGATAGACGATCGGGGGTGGTGCGCGCATGAGCCTTTTAGAGCTGGAATCTTTGCAAGTGAGTATCGGCTCGGTGCAGGCAGTGAGAGATGTGTCGCTTAGCCTGCAGGCGGGCGAGTGCCGCGCATTGGTCGGTGAGTCGGGCTGCGGTAAATCCGTGACGGCAATGAGCTTGTTAGGGCTCATGCCAGGCACCGCTCAAACTAGTGCTAAAAACTGGCATTTTGCTGGCCGCGATATGACTCAACTAACGGCCCGCGAATGGCGCCAGCTGCGCGGCAATCAAATCGCGATGATTTTCCAAAATGCGATGACAGCATTAGACCCCACCCAGACCATAGGCGCGCAAATTGCCGAGCCCTTGCGAATTCATAAGGGCCTGTCGTGGCGCGAGGCTAAAATGCGCGCTATCGCCTTATTGGAGCGCTTGGCCATTGCCAATCCGGCGCAGCGGGCGGAGCAGTATCCCTTTCAATTTTCTGGCGGTATGTTGCAGCGTGCCATGATTGCAATGGCGGTTGTGTGTGAACCTAAGTTACTTATTGCCGATGAGCCAACAACAGCTCTCGATGTCACGGTGCAGGCCGAAGTACTGTGTTTATTACAAGAAATGCGAGAGATCAACGGCACCGCCATGTTATTTATTACCCACGATCTTGGTGTGGTGGCAGAGATTGCCGACTCGGTGTCGGTGATGTATGCCGGACAAACCCTTGAATCGGGTTCCCTACATGATGTCTTTAGAACTCAAGCGCACCCCTATACCCAGGCTCTGAAACGCGCGGTGCCAAGCTTAGAAAACCCCAAGCCGCTAGAAGCCATTGCCGGTACGCCCCCAGATTTACGTCATCCACCAAGTGGTTGCGGTTTTGCGGCGCGGTGTTCGCAGCGCATGGCTATTTGCGAAGAGGCGCCGCCGCTAATGCAATGCGGTGAAGACCATTTGGCGCGCTGTTGGTTGTGGCATCAAGATCATCCCGCGCGCTGGCGAGATCTCGAGGATGCGTCGACGCCCGCGGTGATTCGGGGGCGCAAATAATGATGGCCCCGTTTGTTGATATCCGCGAGCTGCGTTGCCATTTTAAAAGTGGCGATAATTTATTGGCGGCGGTGGACGGCTTAAATCTGCAAATTGGCGCCGGAGAAGTTCTTGGTCTCGTTGGGGAAAGCGGCTCAGGGAAATCGACTTTAGGCCGCATCATTGCAGGTCTGCAGTCTAGCAGTGGCGGTGAAATTGTTATTGATGACGAGATAATGCCCAATAAATATAACCGTCGGCAATTTCGAGCGATGTCGACCCGTGTGCAAATGGTTTTTCAAGATAGTTATGCGAGTTTAAACCCGCGAATGTCCATACTGGCTAGCTTGCAGGAGCCTTTATGGAGTCTTGGTATGCGGGGGCAGGCGGCTCGTGATAAAGCGACGTATTGGCTAGACCGAGTCAGCTTGCCGCAATCCGCAGGGGAGCGCTATCCGCATGAGTTATCCGGTGGTCAGCGCCAGCGTATTGGTATTGCTAGAGCCTTCATTAGCGAGCCAAAGTTGGTTATTTGCGATGAGCCGGTATCAGCTTTAGACGTATCAGTGCAGGCGCAGATAATTAATTTATTGCAGGATTTACAGCGCGAGCACAACACGGCAATGCTGTTTATTGCCCATGACCTAGCCGTGGTAAGATTTTTGGCGAGCCGCACCGCAGTGATGTATTTGGGGGAAATTGTAGAGATCGGGCCAACGGCGGCGGTGTTTGAAACGCCGCGACATCCTTATACTGAGCGCTTGTTGGCCGCACATTTGGATGGTAATCCAAGTGGCCGAGTGCTGCGCACAACGCCGTTGAAGGCCGGCGCCAATAGAGCGCCTTTGGCGACTGATCGCGGCTGCCGGTTTGCACGGCGCTGTCAATCAGCTCTAGCCAGCTGCGGGCATAGTCCACCTTGGCTGCAGCCCAGTGCAGTGAATACCGAAGTGGCATGTCATCGATTGCTTGATATAGAAGCCCTGAAATCAAAGCCCTGAAATCTAAGTCTTGAAGTCTAAGTTCTGAGATCTCAGGCGTGATTTTCACTTCAGTTCAGTTCAGTGCGGTGACGTTAATGAAAGATGGCTGGGCATACTGCTTTGTCGAATGAGAATAATAGCTTAGGTATTTATCTATTTTAGATACCCATACGGCGAGTCACAGATATTAATAATTAGATAGTGATTTTATGAATGTAAAAATGGACGCATCAAGCGTGTTGGCGATAGCCGCCAATTTATTCAAGACCTGCTTGTTAGATGCGGGACGCACCGAGGCCAAGCGCTACTTTAAAGAGCTAGAGTCGGGGCGAGAGTTATACTTAACCGAAATGACCATGACCGATAAATCGACCATCAGGGTGCGTTTGCAGCTTATGCTGCAGGAATTTAGGGGGCAGATGAATTTCAGTGCCTTTAAGTTACAGTTACAAATGTTATGTGCCGAGTTGGTGAAAGTGATACCAGCGGAGTCCGAACCGATTGTGATGAGCGATGATAGCGGTCGCCAGCTGATGTTTAATATTCCGGCGATTAGTAATATCGATGGGGATTTTAACGTCCTGCTATTGGGCGCAGACTTAAGGCGCAACGACGAGCTTATATTGCAATTGATGTTTATCGATCCTGAGCAGTATCGACTGCCAGAGTCGGCCACTGCGCAGGGCTAGCGGTGGCGAATACGACGCAAATTGTTCCCATACGCCGGCGAGTGTTGACAGTGAACACAAATGCCGATAGCTTCCCCTGCTCATTACTAGTGCTCAGATTGCCTATGGTCTGTGCACTTAATTAATCGGAAAACGCCAACATGAGGGGACAACTTTGTCAGCAGCAATAGACGAGATCACAGCAGCTATAAGCGCGGCACGTGAGAGGGCAAACCTGCCGACTAGTATTGACCTGAATCAGTACGCTAACTTGGTGGATATGTTCGCCTACTGCGCGACGGAGTTTGCCGACCAGCCAGTAGTGTCCTGCATGGGTAAGACGCTAAGCTATCGGGAGCTGGATGTGTTGTCGGCACAATTTGCGTGTTACCTGCAAAGCCATACTAACTTGCAAGCCGGTGATCGTGTCGCCTTGCAAATGCCGAATATTCTCCAATATCCCGTTGCCTTATTTGGTGCGATTCGCGCTGGGATGATTGTGGTTAATACTAATCCGTTGTACAGCGAGCGCGAGCTTAAGCACCAATTAATTGATTCTGGTGCTAAGGTCTTGGTGGTATTGGCAAACGTTGCCGAAGCCGCAGCGGCGGTGGTGGCAGACACGGCGGTAGAAACCGTAATTGTGACTGAAATTGGCGATCTGCATACCGGTATCAAGCGGCCATTAATTAACATCATGGTTAAGCATGTTAAAAAGATGGTGCCCGACGTCAGTTTTAAAAATGCGGTTACTTATCGCAAGGCACTTTCACTAGGTAAAAGCGGGCGCTATACGCCTGCTGCGCCAAAGCCCGAAGATATTGCATTACTTCAATATACTGGCGGCACTACCGGTGTTTCTAAAGGTGCAATGATCAGCCACCGCAATTTAATGGCGAATGTATTGCAGAGCAAACAACTATTTGAAAGCTACGGTCTAAAAGAGGCCGCAGAAATCTTTTTATCGCCCCTGCCGCTATACCATATTTATTCCTTTATGCTGACATTCTGCGTCATGATGCAGGGCAACCATGCGGTACTTATACCCAACCCACGTGATCTAGATACCGTAATCAAAGAAATGAAGCGCTGGCGCTGGAGCGGTATGAGCGGAATAAATACTCTGTTTGTTCAGCTTTGCAACCACCCTGAATTCAAAACTCTAGACTTCTCTTCAGTGAAGGCAACCCTGTCTGGCGGCATGGCGCTGACAGCGGGGGCAGCGAAAGAGTGGATGGCGATGACGGGTGCTGAAGTATACGAAGGCTATGGGCTAACTGAAACCTCACCGGTGGTATCGATTAATCCTGGCGGCGCAAATCAAATTGGTACTATCGGCATTGCTCTACCTGGCACTGAAATTCGTATTATTAACGATGTCGGTGAAGATGTTGGTATTGGCGAGCGCGGCGAGCTGTGCGTGCGTGGACCACAGGTGATGATAGGATATTGGCAGCGTCAAGACGAAACGGACAAGACCATTAAAGATGGATGGTTGCATACCGGCGACGTAGCGGTAGTTCAGGCAGATGGGTATATGCGTATTGTAGATCGTATCAAGGATATGATTATTGTCTCTGGCTTCAATGTTTACCCGAATGAAATTGAAGACGTCTTAAGTGAGCATCCAAATATTGCTGAGTGCGCCGCAATCGGTGTGCCTGATGAGAAGTCTGGCGAAGCTGTAAAAATCTTTGTTGCCGCTAAAAGAGGCGATATTGATAAGGTGGAATTAAAAGCATTTTTGCGTGAACGCCTAACCGGCTATAAACTGCCGCGTTACATCGAAGTGCGCGATGAATTGCCCAAAACTAATGTGGGCAAGGTATTGCGTCGTTCGCTTCGCGACGAGGAGCTTGCCAAGCTCGCAAAAGCTGAGTAAGTCATCAGCATTTAACAAAAAAGGCGCCTTGTGGCGCCTTTTTTATTGATATGGTATTTATGTCTGAAATTACAGCGGTCTCATTAATGGCCAGCGTTGATGAATGTATGCTCGGCGATCGCTTTGCGCTCGCAAAGCAGTGTCGGCAGTTACAAAAGCAAGCCGCCGAGAATATTGATGTCGACGATAAACTGTTGGCGTTAGCCCAACGAATCGAGAGCTCAGCACTGCGGGTGATTCAGCGCCGCAATAAGCTACCAAAAATCCTTTACCCTGAGGACTTGCCGGTTGCTCAGCGACTTGACGATATTCGCAAGGCGATTACAGATCATCAGGTTGTTGTGTTGGCTGGAGAAACGGGGTCTGGTAAAACCACTCAAATCCCAAAAATTTGTTTGGAAATGGGCCGCGGCATTACGGGCCTCATTGCCCACACTCAGCCTAGAAGGATAGCGGCTCGAGCCGTGGCTGAGCGTCTCGCAGAAGAACTAAACACCCCACTTGGCGATGGCATAGCCTATCAAATTCGATTTCAAGAAGTCGCGTCGCCAAATAGTTATATCAAAGTAATGACAGATGGTATTTTACTGGCCGCTATTCAGCGGGACCGTTTCTTAAGTCAATACGACACTATCATCATTGATGAGGCCCACGAGCGCAGTCTCAATATTGATTTTTTGTTGGGTTATTTAAAAACACTATTACCGAAGCGGCCAGATTTAAAATTAATTATTACCTCTGCGACCATCGATGTTGAGCGGTTTTCGGCGCACTTTAACAATGCCCCGGTTATCGAGGTGTCGGGGCGCAGTTTTCCGGTGGAGTATCGCTATCGACCGCAGCAGGAATTAAGTGCGGATAATGACCTGGGTGAAGCCGTGGAGGCGGTCCTGCGTGAGTTAATGGCAGAAGGCGCACATCGCCACGGTGATACCTTGGTGTTTTTAAGCGGTGAGCGTGATATCCGCGAATTAACACGTCATCTAAAGAATGCAGATTTGCCTGGTGCCGAAGTTCTGCCCTTGTACTCCAGGTTGAGCAGCGCTGAACAGCAGCGCATCTTTAATTTGCGTGGACGACGTGGTTGGCGAGTGGTGCTGGCCACCAATGTGGCAGAAACATCATTAACAGTGCCGGGTATTCGTTACGTTATTGACGGCGGCACGGCTCGCGTCAGTCGCTATAGCGTCCGCAGTAAGGTTCAGCGGCTGCCCATTGAGGCAATCTCGCAGGCTAGCGCCAATCAGCGGGCAGGGCGCTGCGGTCGGGTCGCACCGGGCATCGCTTATAGGCTTTATAGTGAAGCCGACTACCTAGGGCGACCGGCATACACTGAGCCTGAAATTCAACGCACAAATTTAGCGGCAGTGATATTGCAAATGCTGCAGTTAAAACTCGGTGATATTTCCGAATTCCCATTTGTCGATGCACCGGATAGTAAATTTGTTAACGATGGCTTCGCGCTCTTGGCAGAACTTGGCGCGGTCAGTGATGGTCGTTTAACTAAACTTGGTGATCAGTTAGGCCGGTTTCCAGTTGACCCACGTATCGGCCGCCTTATTTTGGCTGCAGCAGAGGGCTCGTGTTTACGAGAGATGCTGATTATCGCCAGTGCCTTGAGTATTCAAGATCCTCGTGAGCGACCAGCCGACAAACGCCAGGCCTCAGATGAAAAACACCGTCGGTTTTGGCAGGCAGATTCGGATTTTGCAGCCTTTGTCGCGCTGTGGGATTACGCCGAGGAACAACGCCAAGAGTTGTCGGTCAGTCAGTGGCGAAAGCTCTGTCAGCGCGAATTTTTGTCTTGGACCAGAATGCGCGAATGGCGCGAGGTACATCGTCAGCTTACCTTGATGTGCAGGCAGTTAAATTTAAAGCAGAATAAAGAGCCTGCAGATTTTAATAGTATTCACAAAGCCTTATTGCCAGCCTATCTCGGTCAAATTGCCATTAAGGATGAGAATCGCGAATTTACCGGTGCTCGCAACCGCAAGTTACATATCTTTCCTGGTTCGGGCCTGTTTAAAAAGCCACCAAAATGGATTGTTGCTGCAGAATTGGCGGAAACCACCCAGCTATATGCCCGTTGCGTCGCCAAAATCGATCCAGAATGGGTGTTCGGTATTAATGATAGTCTACTCAAACGCAGCTACTACGAGCCTCAGTGGCAGCCGCGCAGTGGCCGCGTTATGGCATATGAGCAGACCGCGCTCTACGGTCTAATCATTCGTGATAAGCAGCGCGTTCACTACGGCCCTATTGCCCCGGAAGAAAGTCGTGAAATACTGATTCGGCAAGGTTTGGTAGAAGGTCGCTATCAAGGGCGCGCGGCTTTTTATCAACATAATAAACGCCTGATTAGCGAAATATCCGAGATAGAAGACAAGGCCCGCCGTCGCGATATATTGGTTTCCGACGACGAGCTATTCCGGTTTTACGACGAGCGTATTCCCGCGGGTACGATAACCGCTAAACACCTAGAGCATTGGTTGAAGACAACGGCGCCGCCGAACACGCTCTACTTGAGTCGCGGTGAGTTGATGCGCCACGGTGGTGGCGACATTACTGAGCAGCAATTTCCGGACACATTGCTATGCGCGGGTATGAGCTTGACACTGGCTTACCACTTTCAGCCGGGACACGCCGCAGATGGTGTCAGTGTATCCGTGCCACTCGGTAACTTGGTGGATTTAGCGGAAGGTCGCTTGGAATGGTTGGTGCCCGGTTTATTTAGAGAGAAGTGCATCGCCTTGGTGAAGACCTTACCTAAGGCTCAACGCAAGCAGCTAGTGCCAGTGCCAGATTATGTCGATCGCGCTCTACCCATGATAAAGGTGGGTGATCAAGCCCTACTGCCGCAACTTGCGACGGCTTTACACAGGCTAAGCGGCCTGAAGATCGATGTAAACGAGTGGGCAGTAAATCGTATTGATGATTACTATCTAATGAATATTCGGGTTCTAGATAGCGGCGGTAAATTGCTGGCGCAAGGTCGCGATTTACTCAAGCTTAAAGCCCAACTTGCAGATCAAGTTCAACAGGGCATTGCGGAGGAGAGCAACGGCGGCTTTAGCAGCAAGGTACTTCAGGACTGGAACTTTGGCACCTTAGAAAAACGCCATGAATTTAAGCGCGGTGGCGCAGTCTTGACCGCCTACCCTTGTTTGCGGGATGACGGCGAAAGCGTGGTTCTAGAGCTGGCTGAGTCGGAGCAAGATGCACAGCAGAAGAGCCTTTACGGGGTGCTGCGTCTGCTACTTTTGCGGATGGCCCAGCAAGTCAAATTACTTAGAGCCATTTTGTTTCGCAACAACGCCGTGCAGCTGCAGTTCGCCGCTGTTGGTGAGCAGAAAAAGCGTTGGATTGAGGATTGCTTGCTGGCTGCCGCGCGGCAAAGTTTTGCAGTTGATCCAGATAAATTACCGGAATCTGATGATGATTTTGAAACACTTTGGCAGGCCGGTCGTGCAAGTTTTACTGCGGACGCAGAGTGCTATGCGGTGTTACTCATAGAGATTCTAGGGCATTACTCTGATATTAGACGCGCACTCAAAAAGCTCAAGTCACTGAGCTGGATCCACAGTATCAACGACGTCAATAAGCAGTTGGAGGGTTTGTTTTTCGACGGTTTTATTACCGAGCAAACTCGCGAAGAATTGGAACAGTATCCGCGGTATTTGCGGGCAATCCTGCAGCGCCTGACTAAATTAGATGGCCATTATCAGCGAGATAGACAGTGCACCTTGATAATAGAACCGCTGCAACAGCAACTGCTGGAATTTCTGACAAAGTCGCCTGAGGGGGCGAGGTCGCATTTAACTTTGCGAGAATATCGGTGGCAGTTGGAAGAGTTTCGTATATCGTTATTCGCGCAAAACATAGGCACTCGATCACCGGTATCTGAGAAACGGCTCAAGCAGCTGTGGAAAAGCGTTTGCCAAGATGTAACATTTTAAGGATAAGCCCGTCTCTATTACGGCGACCGCAATAATTTTTGATGTCGGGGTCGGGAATGGGGGGGGGTGGCGTACACCTTGCCTTGTGTTGTTAAATTTTCTGATGCGGCTATGCTAGAAATAGTGATTGTTACTAGGAAGGGCCGAGGCGCATCGACAGTATCGAGAAAATGTAATTTTACTTAGCTTATTAATAATTCGGCACTCAGTCGATAAGGATAAATAATGGCGTCTTTTATTAAAAACCCACTAGCTGCAGCGTTTGGTGTTGCAATTTTGGCCTCTGCTGTCAGTCCTACAATGGCTGATAGCAATCCCTTTGCGGCAAAACAGCTTAGCTCAGGCTACGAGTTGGCGATGGGCAGTTCCGACAAGGCAGCTAAATCAGAGGCCAAGTGCGGCGCAGAGAAGGCCGGTGAGGCAAGCTGCGGTGCAGACAAAGCAAAAGGCGCCCATGAAGGCAAATGTGGTGAAGCGAAGTGTGGCGCAGACAAGGCCGCCATGGAAGGGCAGTGCGGTGGCGATAAGGCCGCTAAGGAAGCGTCATGCGGTGCCGCTAAATAAGAGATTGCTTTTTTAGCATACAGGACACTCTAGGCAATAATGGCAATATCGATGGCGGAAGGAACAGCAAATAGCGGGCTTGGGCTTGCAGGTCTTGGCTTGCGGCGCGGTCTAATACCTGCGTTCAAAGAACTTAAGCCGGGTGATATTGATTTTATAGAAGTTGCCCCAGAGAACTGGATAGGTATTGGCGGCCGCTATGGTCGCTCGTTTCGCGAAATTGCGGAGCGCTATCCAGTGCATTTGCATGGATTATCGTTGAATATTGGTGGGTTTTCGCCGCTGGACGCTGGTTTGTTAAAAGATATAAAGCAGTTTATGACAGATTTTGATTGTCCTTTGTATTCCGAACATTTGACATACTGCGGTGATGAGGGACAGTTATATGATTTGCTGCCAATTCCTTTCACCGAAGAGGCTGTTCACCATGTTGCGGATCGGGTGAAGCGAGTGCAGGACGTTCTAGGGCAGCGTATTTTGCTGGAAAATGCCTCTTACTATGCTGCGCCTGCCCAGCAAATGAGTGAGAGTGAATTTATAAATGCAGTGCTCGCAGAGTCTGATTGCGAGCTTCTCTTAGATGTGAATAATATATATGTAAACAGCATTAACCATGACTACGATCCCTATGAATTTTTGAATTCACTGTCGCTTGATCGTGCGAAATATGTGCACATCGCCGGTCATTTTGCTGAGGCTGAAGATCTTCGAGTTGATACCCACGGCGCCGATGTTATCGATCCCGTTTGGGCCTTACTAGACGCGGCTTATGCCCGCTGTGGACCGCTACCAACGCTATTGGAACGAGACTTTAACTTTCCCCCCATGGCAGAGCTGTTGTTAGAAATAGGGCGTATCAAGCAGTCTCAACAAATCCAGTCTTTAGATGTGTCCTCTGCGGCGCCGAGGGATGCCAGGCGATGAGTGAGTTTCAGCGTGTTCAGCGTGAATTCACCCAGTTTATTCGGGATCCAGATCATCGCACTGCGCCGCAAGGTATTGAGAGTCGCAGGCTGGGAATTTACCGCGACTTATTTTTTAACAATATCAATAGCTTTTTGAGTAATGGCTTCCCCGTATGTCGCAGTCTATATAGCGATCTCGACTGGGGTGAGTTGGTGCGAGATTTTATGATAAAGCACCAGTGCGAAAGCCCGTATTTCCTGAAGATTGCCGAAGAGTTTCTTGAGTATCTGCAGTCCCAGCGCAGCGGCCTTGATATTGATCCACCATTTTTGTTCGAACTTGCGCACTACGAGTGGGTCGAACTGGCGCTAGACGTAACTGAGGGAGATTTACCTGCGGCTGTTGATATAGCAGATGACGTATTGAATAGCCATTTTCGCCTTTCGCCTCTGGCGTGGCCCATGGCCTACCAATTCCCGGTTCATCTGATTAGCGCTGATAATCGCCCGCAAAACGCTGACGATGAAACCACCTACATTGTGGTGTATCGCAATCGCGCCGACAGTGTCGAATTCCTAGAAATTAATGTGGTCACCGCTCGTTTGTTGGCCTTATTTGATGAAGCGCCTTTTCCTAGTGTTGGCGAGCTGTTAAGAGTTATTGCTGAAGAGCTGCGGACCGACGTAGAATCCCTGCACGGTTTTGGCACAGAGCTCGTGACCCAATTAGTGAGTCTCGACATTCTGATTATTGCAGAGCCGTAATTGACGAAGTAGTGCCATGTATCAGTGCATTGCGTATAGTGATATCCGCGTTTTATATTTGATGAGTAGTGACTCCGATGGAACGAATAACTTGTGCCTTAGTCCTGGCGATATTGTCAGCATTTCACTGCGTTGCAGTATCTGCTGATACTGGTGAAGACTCTCGCGATCCCTGGGAAGGCTTTAATCGCGTGGTCTTTTCGTTTAATGACTCTGCGGATAAATATCTGCTGCAGCCGGTAGCTCGCGGCTATCGTAAAGTCACGCCGACGTTCGTTGATCAAAGTTTGGCCAATTTGTTTAATAATCTTGGTGAGATTAAAAACGTCGGCAATAATGCCCTGCAGGGCGACGGCGGCGATATGTTGGTCAGCGGTGGGCGGTTTCTGATCAATACTACAGTAGGGGTGTTGGGCATCTTCGATGTTGCTACTTACATTGGCTTAACTCGTGATTCAGAAGATTTTGGTCAGACCCTAGCTGTGTGGGGGCTTGGTAATGGGCCCTACCTGATGTTACCGCTGATTGGCCCGAGTACACTAAGGGACAGCGTCGGCAGAGGCGCAGACTCTTTCACTGAAATTACTCGTGGGATTGATCCTAGCACCGTGCAGCTTGGCATGACTATGCTGGATTTGCTGCAGGTTCGCGCATCGCTGCTGGGAACGGAAGACCTAGTATCCGGTGATAAATATACTTTCTTCAAGGATGTCTATCTACAACGTCGTGATTTTCTAATCAATGACGGCAAGTTGAAAGACGATTTTGGTGGCGAGGATTTCGAAACATTTGATTTTTAAAGAGAGCGCTTACTGCTCGAACGTAAATTCTCCGCATAAATACGGCTTGTGTGTCTTTGTCGAAGCGCGTAAAAAGACCGCATGAACACTACCTTTCTCCAGAGTATCTTACTTGTTCAGCAGCCTGATGCGGTACATGCTGAGTTTATGTCCTCCTTGAAAAAGTTGGGTATGTCAGTTGTTGCCATCTCTGATTGCGCCGATGCTATGCAGGGTTTTCGAGAAGAAGACATCGATATTGTGATGGTTGATATCGATTTTCCCGAAGATCGTGGTATTGATCTGCTGGGTAAGATGGCCGCTGATCCCCGTGAATTACCACTTATAGGCTTGTCCCGTCGTAAAAGTTTGGCCGATGTGGTTGAAGCGGTCCGACATGGCGCCACCGATTACTTGATGTTGCCCACTGAGAACTTAGACGTGATTCGTCACGTAATGGATCGCGCCACTGAGCGCGGCACCCTGAAACGCGAGAATCTGGCCTACCGGACTAAGCTTGAAAATGCGAATCGGGATCTACTCGAAAGTTTAACCTTATTACAGCAAGACCAGCAGGCGGGTAAGCATGTTCAACAGCTCTTACTGCCTGATACGCCAAAGCAAATAGGCGGTTATAGTTTCTGTCATTTCATTCTCCCGTCCTTATATCTAAGCGGAGACTTTGTCGACTATTTTTTAGTCGGAGAAGACCACGCGGTTTTCTTTGTGGCGGACGTTTCAGGTCACGGCGCGAGCTCTGCATTCGTTACCGTATTTTTGAAGAACTTATTTGCCCGCAAACGAAGTGATTTTTTGCACAGAGCCTCAAGAGCTATTTTGTCGCCGGCTAAGATGCTCAGCTTAGCTAATCGTGAGCTGCTAGAAATGGGTATTGGCAAGCATGTGACGCTATGCGTTGGCGCGTTTGACCTAAAATGTCATCAGCTTTGCTACTCAGTGGCGGGCCACCTTCCTGCGCCCGCGATGGCGTTGGACGGAACAGCCGAATTCCTGCCGGAACATGATATGCCAGTTGGTTTGTTTGCCGATGCCGAGTACAGTGATCATGTGATTAGCTTTCCACCCGGCGCTGTGCTGACCTTGTTTTCAGATGGTATATTAGAAGTCTTGGACAGCGAAACCCTTGAGGAAAAGGAGCTGAAGCTCCTCGATATTCTTAAAGAGGGCGACGATAGCTCGGTGGGACTAGCTAATACCTTCGGTTTATTAGAGATAGATGAAGTGCCAGACGATATTGCAATTTTAGTCGTTAGCAGGTTATAGGTAAATGCAGCCGGGTCGGATATTGGTAGCAGGACAAGATGGCGCGTTCGTTATCAAGTTAGTTGGTGACGTACGCCTGACTCTTTGCACAACGCTTGACGAGTTCTTCGACGAGATGCTCTCGGTCGAAGACTTTGCCAGCGTTGTCGTTGATCTGTCGGATGCATTAAATGTAGATAGTACAACCTTGGGATTGCTGGCCAAACTTGCAATTAAGGCCAAGGAGCGGTTTAAGTTTGTGCCCGTCATTTTGTCGACTAACCGAGATATCACCCGCGTGCTAGAAAGCATGGGCTTTGATCGGGTGTTCCACATTAGAGAGGAACCCTTGCTAAACGATGAAGATCTTGGTGAATTGCCAGTGCTGCCGTGTAGTGAGGATTCAGTAAAAAAACGTGTTCTTGAGGCTCATCGCACCTTAATGGGACTTAGCGACAGCAATCACGCTAAATTTCGCGAGTTGGTGTCGCTGCTTGAAGGGCAGTGTTTCTAGGATTGTATTACTTCATTTTTTTCTACTTACTTGGTTTCGCCTTTTCGCTTGTTGTCAGCTTTGCGCGGATAAATTCCGTGTGAGGTAGGTAGATCAGGTCCGAAATTTTGCGTATCAGATGATCCTCATATTTATCGATTTGCCCATCTTCAATAGCCACTTCCCAAAGCGCGACAATCAGCTCATATTTTTCCAGGTTATTACAGTTGTCATTGATATAGCTGGTAAAAGGGTACAGAGATGTACTGTCTTTATTGAGCGCTGTGGCGGTTGCCATGAATTCTTCAATATCTGCCAGTGAAACCGAGAAGCAGCGAACAAGAAGCTCGTGGATCTTCTCGATTTCGACCGGGTCTTGCTGGAAGTCTGACTTACTGACTTCAATCAGCAGGGCCGCTGTCGCCAACTCCAATGACATGGTGGTTTTTGCGGTATCTTCTTCCACACCAGAAAAAAGCTGTTTTAGTTTTTCAAACATGTCTTAGTTCCACTCGCTAAGTAAGGCTTCCAGTTTAACTTGGTCAGCGGCAAAGGCTCGAATACCCTCGGCGAGCTTTTCGGTTGCCATGGCGTCTTCGTTGAGTGCCCAGCGAAATGCTGACTCATTTAGTTCTAGTTTGTCGTGGGTGCTAAAGTGCATATCAGGCCGAAGTTGGCGCACTAGCGTTTCTTGGTCTTCACTCAACTCGGCTAGCAGTGCGGGACTTATGGTTAAGCGGTCGCAACCTGATAAAGCCTCAATTTCCTCAATATTACGAAAGCTCGCACCCATCACAATGGTTTTATAGTCGTGCTGCTTGTAATAGCTATAGATGGCGATAACAGACTGTACGCCGGGGTCATCGTTGGCGGTGTTTGGTTTCAACCCGCGCGCGACATGCCAATCTAAAATGCGGCCTACAAAAGGTGAGATTAGCGTGGCGCCAGCGTCGGCGCATGCTGCCGCTTGAATAAGGCTAAAAAGTAGTGTCAGATTGCACTCGATGTCTTCTTCTTCCAATATTTTTGCTGCTTGAATACCTTCCCAAGTAGACGCAATCTTGATGAGTAGGCGATCTTTTCCTATGCCTTTTTGTTGGTAAAGCTTGGTAATATAGCGGCCTTCGGCGACCATTGCGTCGGTGTTAAAGGAAAGCCGTGCGTCCACTTCGGTAGATACTTTGCCGGGGACTAAATGACAAATTTCTGCGCCAATTTCGACAGCTAGTTGAGTCGCTGCTCTCTGCAACCACTGAGCATCTCGCTGACCCTTACCTTGTGCTTCAATTAGACCTTCTATAAGCGCTTGGTACTGAGGTAGCTCAGCGGCTTTAAGAATTAATGATGGATTGGTAGTGGCATCTTGGGGTGAAAAGCGGCGTATTGCTTCAATATCGCCAGTATCGGCAACCACATCGGTAAATTGTTTAAGTTGATCTAACTTATTACTCATTAATAACAGTCCTTTTTCCGAGCATGGTCAGCATGGCTTGTTCGGTAAGCTGCAAGGCGTGCTCCAATACCTCAATACCTGCATTTGGGCGATGAGCGTGCTCGCTGATATAACGTCTAAATAAACGCCCACCGGGTTCACCGTTAAATACACCGAGCATATGTCTAGTCATATGGTTGAGGCGGGTGCCCTGTGTTAGTTCCGTTTCAAGGTAAGGAAACAGTCCGCGAATAATCTCACCCCGGGTGGCGATCTGCTGATCTTCACCATAAAACTGTGAATCGACATTGCCGAGAATATACGGGGTTTGGTAAGCGCTACGGCCCATCATGATGCCATCCACGTATGACAATTGCGAGCTGGCGTCCTCTAGGGTTTGTATACCTCCGTTGATGATGATTTCGAGATCGGGGAAATCCCGTTTTAGTTGATACACTAGATCGTAATTTAGAGGTGGAACTTCCCGATTTTCTTTAGGGCTTAGCCCCTGCAGCCACGCTTTGCGAGCGTGAACGATGATGGCGTCGGTGCCAGCCTCGGCAATGGCAGCTACAAAATCCTGTAAGGGACCGTAACCTTCTTGCTCATCTATCCCAATGCGGTGCTTTACCGTAATGGGAAGTGCCGTAACATCCTTCATTGCCTTCACACAATCGGCAACCAGCGACGGCCGCGACATTAGACAGGCGCCAAAAAAGCCATTTTGAACCCGGTCTGAGGGGCAGCCGCAGTTTAAGTTAACCTCGTCGTAGCCCCATTTTTCCGCAAGGCTTACTGAATGTGCCAATGCCTCGGTATCGCTGCCTCCGAGTTGCAATGCCACGGGGTGCTCGATATCACTAAAATTGAGATGGCGTTCAGCGTCGCCGTGAATGAGTGCGCCGGTGGTTATCATCTCGGTGTAAAGTACGGCTTCTGTGGTGAGTTGGCGCCAGAATACTCGGCAGTGACGGTCTGACCAGTCGAGCATTGGTGCAACGCAAAACCGGCGATTAATTAATTTTTTGTGCATCTGCCGCTAAATACCTCTGCGGTGGGTGAATATTGCCGCTTTCGGCACGTATAATGTTAGCAAGATTGGCCCTTGCGCGTAATTCTGTGTGGGGCTAAACGCCTATTGTATTCAAATGGTAATAAACTCTCCATGACTGTTCGTACTCGCATTGCTCCTTCGCCCACTGGCGACCCACACGTTGGCACTGCTTATATTGCATTGTTCAATTATTGTTTTGCTAAAAGCCAAGGTGGCGAGTTTGTGTTGCGTATCGAAGATACCGACCAACAGCGGTCTACGCCGGAGTCTGAGCAGGCGATATTGGATTCTCTGCGCTGGTTGGGGCTCGAGTGGACAGAGGGTCCTGATGTCGGTGGCGCTCATGGTCCCTATCGTCAAAGTGAACGTAGTGAGATTTATAAAAATCATTGTGATCAGTTAATTGCGGCTGACCATGCTTTTCGCTGCTACCGAACCGCCCAGGAACTAAATGCGCTGCGCGAAGGGCGTCGAGAGGCGGGTGGGCATTCTGCGCTGAAATACTCTGATCTTAAGTTGGACGATGCCGAGCATGCGCGTCGGGAAGCGGCGGGCGATGCTTACGTGATTCGTATGCATGTCCCCGAAGAAGATGGTCGCTGTGAAATTGACGATATGTTGCGGGGAAAAATAGAGCTGGAATGGGGCCAGGTAGATGCCCAGATTCTGCTCAAATCCGATGGTTTGCCAACCTATCACCTGGCCAATGTGGTTGATGATCACTTGATGGGGATTACTCATGTGCTACGCGGTGAAGAGTGGATAAACTCTGCGCCCAAACACAAGCTTCTCTATCAGTATTTTGACTGGGAAATGCCAGTGCTGTGCCATCTGCCACTGCTGAGAAACCCAGATAAAAGCAAGCTCAGCAAGCGCAAAAACCCGACTAGTATTTGGTATTACCAACGTATGGGATTTTTGCCAGAAGCTGTGCTGAATTACCTAGGCCGCATGGGCTGGTCTATGCCCGATGAGAGTGAGAAATTCAGTCTGCAGGCGATGATCGATAATTTTGATATTACCCGAGTGAGTTTGGGTGGGCCGATATTTGATGTTGAAAAACTCCGTTGGCTGAACGGCTTGTGGTTGCGCGAGGATTGTAGTTTAGAGCAGCTTGCAGATCGCATGCAGGAGTGGGCGCTAAATCGCGAAATGTTGCTGAAAATGTTGCCCCATATACAGTCGCGTATCGAAGTGTTTAGCGATATGGCGCCCTTAGCGTCGTTCTTTTTGGCGGGTATGTTACCGCTGACACCTGCCAGCTTTGCTTCATCTAGCCTGAATGAGGAGGACTTAGTTACTTTGCTGCAGTGTGCGGCGTGGCGTTTGGAGTCTTTAAATGATTGGCAGCGCGATAGTATCTTTGCTGAGGTGAAGTCCCTCGCCGATGGTCTTGGCATCAAGTTAAAGGACTTTATGCCGCCACTGTTTGTTGCGATTGCGGGAACCACGTCGTCGATCTCGGTTGTTGATTCTATGGAGGTGCTGGGCCCGGATATGAGCCGAGCGCGCCTTAGACATGCCATTGAGGTGTTGGGCGGGGTAGGTAAAAAACGTTTGAAGAAATTAGAAAAGCAGTATCAGGCCTTAGATCTGTAAATTAGTTGGGTTGATTTTCTTTAATGGGACTCAGCACGGCGGCTTTTTTACAGCTGACGGCAGAAAAATACCTGGATTTTAAGTATGCGTGTTGACAAGTTATGGGGCTGACCGTAAGATGCGCAACCTCGACTTTGGGGCTATAGCTCAGCTGGGAGAGCGCTTGCATGGCATGCAAGAGGTCGGCGGTTCGATCCCGCCTAGCTCCACCAAAGTTTTAAAAACCGCTTTATTGCGGTTTTTTTTTGCCTGCACTTCGGCCTGAAAGGTCGTCAATAACGATTCGTCCTTAGGTTGCGCACAATAATTGTGCAAGTAAGCCATTCGCTGCCATAATGTATGTTCAATAAATTGCTGCTTTTCCCTTGATAGAGTGATTAATCAGTGTCGAAAATTTCTATTCGCCAAACTCATAATAAAAGCCCGGAAGAGCTTCGCGATTTAATTGGGCAGATGTCTGTCAAGCTTGAAGAGCGATATCAATTGACCTCGCGCTGGCTCAGTACAAACGAAGTAGAGGTCGTGCGTTCAGGGATTACTGGACGTATAACCCTAGGTGACTATGACGTTAGGGTCGATATTAAACTGGGACTAATGATGAGCGCATTTAAAGCGATAATTCACCGAGAAATATCCCGTTCAATGGCTGAAAAACTTGCCTGAGAAAACTGCGTAACAAATCCCGATTTTGTGGAATTTTTGGCTGTGCTTGAGCTCTAATGGTCACAGTTTCGACTATTGGGAGTCCTAGTGAAATATGACTAATGAGCTGCAGTTACTGCGTAGATCGCGCTACTTTTATCTTCAAACCTTGGTTTTTTGTCTTTTTGCCACCCTTGCACAGGGTAGCTTGGCATTTTTCCCTCAAGAAGACGGCGAGGGAAGGCCGCTTCCCAGTCTTGCTCCGATGCTTAAATCCGTCAATCCTGCGGTTGTTAATATTTCGACCTATACCACGCGTACAGTAAGCCAGACTCCTCTACTTTATGATCCGTTTTTTCGACGGTTTTTTAACGTCCCAGACCAGCAGATGCAACAGCCGCAGCAGCGGCGTACTCAAAGTGCCGGCTCCGGCGTGATTATCGATGCCAAAAACGGGATTGTACTAACCAACCATCATGTTATTGATGGGGCAGACGAAATTACGATTGGTATGGAGGATGGCCGAAGCTATACCGCGGCATTAGTGGGTTCTGACCCCGATGTGGATATTGCGGTGTTGAAGATAGAGGCTGATAATTTACGCAGCGTAAAATTAGCTGATTCCGACAATTTAGAGGTCGGCGATTATGTTGTGGCCATCGGCAACCCCTTCGGTTTAGGCCAAACTGTGACAACCGGTATTGTCAGTGCCCTTGGTCGCAGCGGCTTGGGTATAGAGGGTTATGAAAATTTCATACAAACCGATGCCTCAATAAACCCGGGTAATTCCGGGGGCGCTTTGGTCAATCTGCGTGGTCATTTGGTTGGTGTGAATACCGCTATTTTGGCTCCAGCAGGCGGCAATGTTGGGATCGGGTTTGCCATACCCATTAATATGGCAAAAGTCAGTATTGATCAGATTATCGAGCACGGTGAAGTCCGTCGAGGGCGGCTTGGGGTTGTCATTCAGGATTTAACGCCCGAGCTTGTCGCCGCGTTCAGTATGGACAAGCACCAGCGAGGCGCTGTAATTGCGGCGGTTCAGAACGGCTCTGCCGCCGAAAAAGCCGGTTTAAAGGTGGGTGATGTGGTTGTTGAGCTGGATGGTAAAGATATTTTCGGCTCTGCACAGCTGCGCAACGCGATTGGTCTAAAGCAAGTTGGTGATCTTATCACGGTCACTGTATTTCGCGACGGCAAGCGTAAGGTATTTCGAGCAAAGCTAGGCTCCGTTGAGGTTGCCCCCGCCGTGGCGAGTAACGCCGACGCGGCAGGAAAGTTGGTGCCCGATGATTTGATTGTGTCAGTAAATTAGCGTCGAGTGGCTGATGTTAAACAGTTTGGCGAGGCCATCGCTGCGAGTAAAGGTTGGGTCTTGCTCAGGGTTGTGCGTGGTCAGATAGCGCTCTGGATAGTATTGCAGTCCTAGTTAAAGGTCTTGTTTTGAACAGTTGAGGAGCGGTAATGAAAAAAATAGGCTTAGCGTTTTGTGTGATGATATTGACGGCCTGCAGCGGTGTGCCGGTATTCACTGATTATTCGCAGGACTTCGACTTTAGTAATGTCTCTAGTTATGCATGGTTATTGCCGGCAAAGCATATGAATACTGAAGTTGATAATGATTTGGTTCGTGAGCGCGTTGTTGATGCCGTTGATGCTCAGTTCACTGCCAGGGGGTTTATCCGCGCAGCGGACGCCGCCAAGGCTTCAGTATTAGTGACCTATCAATTGGGGCAAGAGGACAAAATTGCGATCGATGATTTTGGTTCTTGGAATACCCAATTCGGCTATTACCCTTGCTATCGTTGCGGATATCGCCCTGGCTTTGGTTATTTCGGCCACAGCCAATTTTACGATGATGACTTTTGGGTGCGCACTTACAAGGAGAGCACATTGATGATTGATGTTATTGATCCGAGCTCGAAAAAACTGCTGTGGCGGGGGACGACTAAGCGGGTAATGCCGACCTTGACAACCCCTGAAGAGCGGCGCTTATATGTGCTCGAAACGGTGTCTACCATTTTAGCGGAGTTTCCTCCTAAGCGTGTTTGGGCCCCTTGATATTATTCGCTATTTCGGCGTTTTCGTCCGAGTGTGGCTTGCATATAGCAAGTCTTTCGCCGACAATAGTGCCCGCGTTAAGGGCAGTACTTTAGCGCGCTTTCTGCGGTGGTCCTTCCGGTCCCCTCGCAACGATAGATAGCAAACTCCGCCAGGCCCGGAAGGGAGCAACGGTAGTTGTCAACTCGTGTGCCGGGGTGTGGCTGGTTGGGCCGCCACCAAGTCTCGATTGATCCTTTCCGTTTGTTAATTTTCCTGCTGTATCATTGGTTTATGTCCTTGCTGGGCTGGTGTATCCTTGCCGCTTGCATGTCAGGAATTGTTTAATGAGCTATCAGGTATTGGCGCGAAAATGGCGCCCAAAAACCTTCCGTGAAATGGCCGGTCAAAATCATGTATTAAAGGCATTAGTCAATGCACTTGATCATGATCGTCTTCATCACGCCTATTTGTTTACCGGCACCCGCGGTGTGGGTAAAACGACTATCGCTCGCATTCTGGCCAAGTGCCTGAACTGCGAAGTGGGTGTAAGTTCCGAGCCCTGTGGCCAGTGCAATGCCTGTGTCGCGATTAGTGAGGGTAGGTTTGTGGACTTGCTCGAGGTCGATGCAGCTTCACGCACTAAGGTAGAAGATACTCGGGAAATACTCGATAACGTGCAATACATGCCTACCCATGGTCGCTATAAGGTTTACCTCATCGATGAGGTGCATATGCTGAGTAGCAGTAGTTTTAATGCGCTACTGAAAACCTTGGAAGAGCCGCCTGCACATGTCAAATTCTTGCTAGCAACAACTGACCCGCAAAAGCTACCAGCGACGATTTTATCCCGTTGTTTGCAATTCAATTTAAAAAATCTCACACCAGAGCGCATTGTCGATTATCTAAAGACAGTGCTTGCGCACGAAATGGTACAGTTTGATGAGTCGTCACTGTGGCTGTTAGGGCGCGCGGCTGATGGCAGTATGCGTGATGCCCTGAGTTTGACGGATCAGGCGATTGCCTTTGGTTCCGGTAAGCTGGGCGAGGCAGATGTACGTCAGATGCTGGGAACCATTGACCATAATTCTGTCTATCGTCTAATAGAGGCTTTGGCGGTGAGTGATGGTGCGGCGCTGTTAGCAGTAGTGGCTGATCTTGCCGAAATGGGGGCTGATTTCGCCGGCGTTATTAGTGAATTACTGGTGGTTATGCATCGCTTAGCGGTCGCGCAAACAGTACCTGATGGCTTGGATAATAGCCTAGGTGATCGCTCTAAAATCGTAGAGTTAGCTGGTAAACTTACAGCAGAAGATGTGCAATTTTACTATCAAATTGGCCTCTCTGGGCGGCGGGATATGGGCTTGGCTCCTGACCCCCGCGCGGGTCTTGAGATGCTGTTACTGAGAATGCTAGCGTTTAAGCCCCAGGGCGTAATTGATGGCCCCCGTCAAATTTTACCGAAACCGGTGGCGGCAGTGGCGGAGGCCGCTACTTCGGTAAAAAAGCCGCAGACGCTTGATTCGGCGCAAGATGTGTCGACAAGCATTGTTGCAGAATCGAGGGCCTCGGCGCCTGATTTAGATATGAATCTCCGGTCTCGAGAGCCAGTTGCTGAGCAGCAAGATGATCGGACTCAAGACCACGTTATGGCGCCACCATCCACGCCACCTATTCCAACTCCGGCTGTTGAAATGGCCGCTACAGTCGCCAATGACGTAGCAAGGCCTGCGGTTTTGCCTCAAACTGAGGCTATTGCCGCTGAATCCATCCGCAATTTGGATGAACCGTCTGAAAAGAGTGATGAAGTGCCTACAGAAGCCATTGCTTCCAGACCTGAGTTGGCGACTGAGAAAATTGCTTTTGTTAAGCTAAATGAGACGGTTTGGCGTGAGCAATTTGATGTATTCCCTTTGCCGGGGATGCTGGGAAGTTTAGCGGGACTCTGTCAAATTGCAGCTATATCCGCTGATCACGTTTCATTTACTGTAAATGCTGAGAATACTGCCTTTCTCAGTGATCGCAATGTCGAACGTTTGGGTGAGTTGCTGTCAGAATATTTTGGCGAGCAACTTAAGGTCACGGTTGATATAGGTGATACCCCACACGAAACGCCTGCTGCCTATAAACAGCGTTGCTTAGACGAGCGCCTAGTTGTGGCCAAACAAGCTTTGCGAAGCGATTTACATGTAAAGCGTATAATCGAAGAATTTGATGGTGTGCTCGACGAAGAGTCAGTGCGCCTTGTTGATTAGTGAGATATAGATATGAAACCAGACTTGAATGAATTAATGAAAAAAGCCGCCGAGATGCAGGAAAAAATGCAGAAGGCCCAGGCTGAACTTGCCAATGTTGAGGTGCAGGGTGAATCTGGTGCAGGCTTGGTAATAGTCACGATGACGGGGCGTCATGACGTCCGCCGGGTGGTGATTGATCCTAGCGTGATGTCTGAAGACAAGGAAATGCTAGAAGACCTGTTAGCTGCAGCAGTGAATGATGCGGTCCGCAAAGTTGAAAAAAACAACCAAGATCGGATGGGTGGAATGATGTCTGGGCTAGGTATGCCCGATGGCTTCAAGATGCCATTCTAATTATGAGTTATAGCCCACTAATAGATGACTTAATCGACGCGTTGCGCTGTTTGCCCGGTGTAGGTGCTAAGTCAGCACAGCGTATGACCTTCCAGTTATTGGAACGTAACCGTCCAGGCGCTGCTCGTTTGGCTGCCGCTTTGAGTAAAGCCGCAGAATATGTTGGTCACTGCAATAGCTGCCGGACCTTAACTGAAAATGCGCAGTGTCATATCTGCGCTGATCAGCGCCGAGATCAGCAAACAATTTGTGTCGTAGAGTCACCGGCAGATGTAGTTGCGTTTGAGCACAGTGGAGACTACAAGGGTCTGTACTTTGTGTTGATGGGGCATTTGTCTCCCATTGATGGCATTGGTCCTGCAGAAATTGGCATCGACCGTCTGCTAGAACGAAGTGCGGAATTAGCGATTAGTGAGCTGATATTGGCAACCAATCCTACCGTCGAAGGTGAAGCAACCGCCTACTATATCACTGAGCAAATGCGCAGCCGGGGAATTGCCGTGAGTCGTATTGCCCATGGTGTACCCCTGGGTGGCGAATTAGAATACGTGGACAGCGGTACGCTGGCACATGCACTTAAAGGACGTCGTCCCATTGACTGATTCTGTTGAATCTCGAGTTTATATTGACACCGACGCAGCGCTACTCGCTGCTTGTGAACGCTGGGCCCTAGCGCCATTTTTGGCAATTGATACTGAGTTTATTCGTACCGACACCTTTTACCCGATAGCCGGCTTACTGCAGGTTGGGGCAAATAGCGAGCTCTATCTAATCGATCCGTTACCAATAAGCGATTGGTCGGCCTTCACCGCCTTGCTAAGGCGTAGTGATTTACCCAAGGTTATTCATTCCTGTAGCGAGGATCTGGAAGTATTTCAGGTTTTATTTCAATGCATTCCGCAGCCCTTGCTCGACACCCAAATTGGCGCTGCATTGGCGGGTATGGGGGCGGGGTTGAGCTACCAAAAGCTCGTTATGGATTGCTTGGGAATACACGTTGAAAAAGGCGAAACCCGGTCCGATTGGCTGAGACGTCCTTTGAGCGAAAGCCAGTGCGTCTATGCAGCATTGGATGTGCTCTATTTGCAGCGAATTTACCCGATATTGTGTCAGCGGTTAGAGAAAAAAGGCGCTCTCGCTTGGTGGCATGAGGATTGTGAAGTTATTACTAAGCAGGCGGAGAAGCCCTTGATCGTTACTGAGTACTATCAGCGAATAAAGTCGCTATGGAAGCTCAGTGGCCGTCAGCAGTACGTGTTACAAATACTGTGTGCATGGCGAGAAACTGAGGCGCGCGCTCGCAATATTCCCCGAGGTCGGGTGTTAAAAGACGCTGCTTGCTTTGAAATTGCGCGACATGCCCCGTCTGATAATACCCAGTTGGGTCGAATTAAAGAAATCTCCCCAGGCAGTGTGCGACGCTACGGTGACGCGATTGTGGACTTGGTTTCTGAAGGGCAGGCAGGGGGCGACGGTATATTGCCGCCGCCGGCGCCTAAGCCACTGACGTCGAGCCAAACTCAGCACTATAAGCAAATGAAAGCGGTAGCCGAGCAAGTGGCGAATGAACTTGATGTTGCAACGGAAGTGTTTGTTAAAAAGCGTGATATTGAAGAGATTATTCGCACTGGCTTATTACCCTCTACATTATCAACGTGGCGCAAGCCATTGATTGGAAATAAGTTAATTTCTCTAAATGAGATGAAGACATGAAGCGTATCTGCGCGGTATACCGAAGCTCTCGCAGTGAGGGTATGTACTTATACGTGGATCATACCGAGGATTTGACGCGGGTTCCCGACGATTTACTGGTGCGCTTTGGCACGCCGGCGCGATCTATGACCTTGGTATTACATGCTGAGAGAAAGCTCGCGCGCGCAGATGTCACAAAGGTAATGCAAGAAATAGCCGAAAATGGGTTTTATCTTCAATTGCCACCGCAGCCAGAACGATTGGATCCCCGCGTTGTTCCAGAAACGGACGACTGAATTGAAATATGGCTGATATCGTTCGACGCCCATTTTGGGAGCGCAAGACCTTGGCGGAGATGTCAGTCGAGGAGTGGGAGTCAGTGTGTGATGGTTGTGGTAAATGCTGCCTTCACAAGCTAGAGGACCACGATAACGGCGAAGTCTATTACACCGATGTAGCCTGTCGGTTGCTAGATACCAACTTATGTCGTTGCAGTGACTACAGTGCGCGCAAAAGTTTAGTGCCGGATTGCGTTTCCCTAAGACATAGCGACCCCGCTGAGATGTATTGGCTACCTAATAGTTGCGCCTATCGAGTATTGGCCGAGGGCCGCAGCTTAGAAGACTGGCACCCTTTAATTTCTGGTGACGTGAATAGCGTTCATGAGGCGGGTATATCTATAAAAGATCGCTGTATTAGTGAAAATAATATTAAAAATGCTGATTATGAAGATCGCATTATTTATTGGGTGGAGTAGGAATAGACATGATTGACCTTAATGATTACCGGCTTGCCTGGCAGGTATATCTCAGTGTTGGCCTAGTAGCCGGCCTGATTTGGTGCTTATTGTTACGACGTTTTCCCGTGCGGGTATTGCGGTATTGGTTAATGACCGCGGGCGTGGTGTTTTTGTTTCTACCGACTCGCCACCCAGATATGCCTGAGCTGTGGGTACCGTCAGCAGGCGCGGCGGTATTAACGGTCTTAACTGACGGAGTTGAGGCCGCAGTGCCCCTATTAGTGATTATCGGTGCATCTCAAATATTGGCGTTGGTAGTGGGAATTTTGCTTGCCTATGCTTTCGCTGGTGACGGCAGGTCTAAAAAGGCGACATCCAAAGGCGGCGCGGTTAGCGCGCGCACCGAGCCGGATATCGGTTTGGATTAGCGCTTAAGCGAGGATGTTGGTGATTACTTTTATATTGCCATAGATTAGCTATACTTGGTTTGTGAATCTTTACCTATTATAAAAAAGACTATGCTAGTTCGTGCTGCATTGTATCGAACTGAGACGGCCACGTTCTAACCACGTCTTAGGTATGTCGATGGGTCTGGAATTGGTGAGCGTAGACGATGATGATTCGTACCTTATCACGGCGTTGTCGGTAGTGATTGGCCGCGACGGCGGTAACGACATAACGATTGCTAAAGATCTATTGTCGAGGCACCGCTATGCTAAGTTTAATTGACGATGAATGGCTGTTGGAGGATCTAGAGTCCACTAACGGCACGTCCGTCAATAATCGCCAGATAACGCGGCCGACTAAGGTTAAAATTAGCGACGTTATTAAATTTGGTGAAACTGCCTACTACCTGACAAGTACTGCTGATGACGGACGCACGATTGTTGCCCCGCGCCTGCCGAAAAAAGAGTCTTCAGTGGGCGGTTCTGTAATGATCGACGATGAACCCGACGGCGACTTGACTTAGTGTTTCGTAAACTATCGCAAGCATAATAATTTTTAAAAAAGATAGACCGTGGCCCGGTGGATTTTATGTGGCGATGGGCGCAGTATTTATGAAATAAGCGGAGTCAGGCATGAAAATTCAAACGGTTAGTCATCGGCGATGGTGGATTGGTTTTCCCGCAGCAGTCGCCTTGATCGCGCTGTCAGCTTGTTCCAACACACTAAGCAGCAAGGCTAATACAACTCCTGCTAGCTCAGAGGAAGTGATTGCCGGCTTGCAGATTGTGGATTGTTTGCTACCAGGCCAGCTTCGAAAGCTTGGCAATATGGCGTATATGTCGCCGCGTCGTCCAATAAAAACAACGGCTACGGATTGCAGAATTCGCGGTGGTGAGTACGTTGCCTATGATCGCGCAGATTACAAGACAGCATTGAAGGTGTGGCTGCCCTCTGCAGAACAGGGCGATGCCAAGGCACAACTTTCAGTCGGTGAAATTTTTGAGAAAGGCCTAGGTACTGACCCCAATTACGAAGTTGCCATTTTTTGGTATCAAAAAGCCGCTGAGCAGGGCAATAAAAGCGCCTTATTTAATTTGGGCACCCTTTACGAACAGGGGCTTGGTGTTCAAAAAGATCGGCTGCAAGCTATAAATTACTACCGACAAGCCTGGGGTATGCCAGAGGACAGTTTGATTTATCAGGAAACCGCGCAGCGCGAGCAACAGGGTTTGCGTGCAGATCTAGCCGCGCAACTGAAAGCAAAAGACCAGCAAATGGCCTTGCTCGATAAACAAATGGTGTCACTTAAAAAGCAATTGAGCACAGCCAAAGTCGCCAGCTCTAGCGTGTCTGAATCCAGCCCAGCTGCAGAGCTTGCTACATTGCAACAGCTGTTGAAATCAGTCAACGATGATCGCGCAAGTGTTGAGCGTCGGCTTTCGACTATTCCTAGGTTGCGTACCCCTGCAGTGCATCGGCCCTCATCGGCACCCGCGCCGGTGAGGGCCGATGGCATTAAAGTCGGTGATATGGATTTTGGTCGTTATTACGCATTGGTAATCGGTAATCGTGACTATGCAATGCTTGATGACTTGGAAACTCCGCTTAATGATGCGAAAGAAATTGGTCAGATTCTCGAGCAGCAGTATGGTTTTCAGGTGCAATTACTGTTGAATTCCGACCGCTTGACGGTGATGCAGGCGATTAACGAGTTGCACAGTGTCTTGACCGAAAACGATAATTTGCTCATTTATTATGCTGGCCACGGCAGTATGGTGAATGTCGGTGATCGCGATACTGGGTACTGGTTACCCGTTAATGCAGATGCGCCGCCAAATGACGCTTATTGGGTTTCTAATGAATTTGTGAGTAACCATCTAGGGCGTCTTCAGGCAAAGCGGATATTGGTCATCGCGGACTCGTGTTACGGCGGTTTATTGTCGTCGGCGCCTGATCAGTTGTTTCTTGGCAAGGGCAGAGAGTCAGATAACCCGGAATACGTAAAATATAAGTTGCCCAGAAAGTCGCGCTTACTTATGTCGTCCGGTGGTGATAAGCCTGTTATTGATGATGGCGGCGACGGACATTCGGTGTTTGCCAGAGAGCTTATCAAGGCATTGCGTTCCAATACTGGCTTGATATCAGCCCCTGACTTATATGCTCAAATAAAAGAGCCCGTTATACATCAGGCTGCCCTGAATAATTTTATTCAGGAACCGGTTTATAAAATAATCAAGGGTGCTGGGCACGAGGTAGGCGACTTCTTCTTTGTTTCCAAATCGAAAGACAATTAGTAATGTGCTCACTCAGTATTGTACCGAGTGCGTGTTTTTCTCTACTTTAATTAATACTTAGTGAGAACTTTTCTTGTGAACAGAAAAATTATAAATAGAATAGCGTGGAGCGCATTAACTCTTAGTTTTTTAGTGCTGCTACCATCCACCGCATTTTCTGCCGAAGAATGTAATAGCAGTGTCAGGCCTGCAGAGGGTGTCGACAATACCGACGGGGAAATCCCATTTTCAGAGCCCTGTGGTGCGACGGTCAGCGAGTCTTCTGGGACGCAGGCGCAAGAATTTGCAATGACACTGCTGACAAAAATAAACGACTTACGTGCTAGAGGTGAGAAGGGCAAAAAAGGCAAGAAGGCGGCCCTAGGCGGCGCTGCAGGTGCGGACAGTGCAGATAACGCCATGCTCGATGGTAGTCAATTTTCCTTGTTCGGTCTCACTGATTATTCCAGTCGTGATCGGCATGCAACATCGCGCAGCGGTGGTTATGAGCAAGAACTTAATTCCGTCACCCTGGGCATTGACTATCGACTAGATGACAGTACTTTTTTTGGTGCGTCGATTAGTGGCACCTATGGTGATAGTGAGTTAGATACCGGCGACGGTGGCAGTGACGTGTCATCAACCACCCTTGGTATCCATGGTGCTAAGTATTGGGGTAGTACCTTCGTGGCGGGCTTAATCGCCTACGGTACTCTAGATATAGATGTTAATCGGAGTACGCCCTTTGATAGTTTTCGTGCGTCAACCGATGGTGGCTATTGGTACGGCGATCTGTCTATTGGTTTTGAAGAAAATTATGGCGGCTGGCGAGTTACTCCTCAGGCACGTGTCTTATTACTGAGCGGCGATATTGACGGTTATCAGGAACAGTCTGCTTCAGGGGTCGGGGTTATACGCAGTGTAAATAGCCAGGGTGTTGATTCGGCAATACTAACGTTATCGCTCCAGGCAGACCATCCGGTACTAATGAATTGGGGCGTTTTGCTACCTTCGGTGCGCGTCGAATTAATTTCTGATGGTAGTGACGGTTATAAAAGCAACGGTCAAAATCTGAATGATTCCGATAAAAGTGCAATTAGCAGTTTTGCTGATCAAGCCGATGATCCAGACTCTAGTAATGTAGCGGTATCCGTGGGAACCTCCGCGCAATTTAGTCAGGGTCTCGCTGCGTATGTTGTTTATGATCGCCTCTTTTATCATGACTATTTAACTAAATATACTGCGACAATCGGAGTTCGTTATGAACTTCCTTAAGCTGCTAACATTAGAGTAAAAGCTTGTTTTCCCTACATATAGAATCTGGCCCGAATACATGAAATTAAGTGTCTGGTATCCGGGCTTTTTAATTTTTGTCCCCCTTGTTTTCCTTGTGTCTTGCAGCAGCCCAGCGCAGCGCATTGATGACATCGCCGCTCGTAATAGTTTGGAGCGGCGAGTGATTATAGGCGATACTTTTCGGCATATTGTGTATTTAAAGATAGCCAAACCATATAGCCCTCGATTGCACATCTATATCGAAGGCGATGGATCACCCTGGCTATTTGGTCGATATATAGCGACGGACCCAACAGCAAGGCGACCATTGGCATTAGAGCTTGCGAAGCTCGATACTGAGAATGTTCTCTATCTTGGCCGACCCTGTTATATGGGCTTGTTTGAGGATGCTATTTGCGCAGAAAAATACTGGACCTCGGCTCGATATTCCCCAGAAGTTGTGGCCAGCATGTCTCGTGCTGCATCGAACTTAGTAGAAGAACTTGAGGTCAGTAAGGTCACCTTGATCGGCTACAGTGGGGGAGGAACCTTGGCAATGTTAATGGCAGCGGATTCTAGTTTGACAGTGGCGCCATATTTAGATTCTGTAGTTACTTTGGCTGGTAACCTCGACGTGACTGCTTGGATTCAACAACATAATTACTTACCGCTGACTGAGTCTCTAGATCCTTCACTTGCTGATTATCCCGATGCGATTGATTTTATGCATTATATTGGCGCGGATGATGAGAATGTCTCTACCGAGCAGGCTCTTAGCTTTGTCGCAAAGCATGGTGGCCGATATAAAATATTGGATTCTATAGATCATAGTTGTTGTTGGTTACAACACTGGCCTGAGTTGTTAGAAAGGGATGTGAACGTCATGGGGAGTAAAGTGGAATGACAGACAGAGATAAAACAAAGCTTGCGGGTGGTAAAAAGTCACTTCTTGAAGATAATTCTAAAATTGATGAGTCTTTGTTTAATGTCGATGACAGTCTCGCCTGCGGTGACGATTCAATAGTCGCTGATGATGTTGCTGAACTGTCGATCCCCGTCGATGAGGGTCTTTTTAATATTGAATTGGAAGATGTGGAGTCGGAGTCCGCCGTTCAAATTGATGATGCGACGATGGCTAGCGTTAGGTCCGGGATGGTAGCTCTGACATCGGTATCTGAGGATGAGACCGTCGTTACTACTTCGAATAATTATGATGCCACCAAGGTTTACAATCCCAAAGATACTATCACAGGGCCTGCTTATGCAGGTGATACAAGCTTCAAGGTCGGTGATCTTCTTAAAGATCGCTTCAGATTAGAAAAGATGTTGGGTGAAGGGGGCATGGGTGCAGTTTTTTTGGCGGTAGATCAACGCAAAATAGAAGCGCGTCACCATGACCCCTATGTGGCAATAAAGCTGATCAGTGGCGAGTTTTCACAAGACCCACGAGCCTATATTGCCTTGCAGCGTGAAACCGATAAGTCTCAAAAACTCGCTCATCCGAATGTTATTACCGTCTATGATTTTGACCGCGATGGCGACGTGTTCTTTATGACGATGGAAGCTTTAAAAGGGCAGACATTAGACGTATTTATTAAAGATGAAACCCGTAGTCATGAACAAACGACGGCCTATATTAATGCCCTGAGTCAGGGTTTGGCATATGCCCATCAGCGCAATATTGTGCACTCAGACGTTAAGCCCCAGAATATTTTTGTAACGGAAGAGGGGGTTTTAAAAGTTTTGGATTTTGGTATCGCAAGAGCCTTGGCTTCGGTCGAAGGGGCGGTGCAGGATGAAATTGACGAGGTGGTTGGTTTAACGCCAGCGTATGCCAGTTGCGATATGTTTGCTGGAGCAGACCCTGACCCTGCGGACGATGTGTATGCCATTGGGGTGATTGCCTATCAGCTTTTCACGGGGAACCATCCTTTTAATCGCAAAAAAGCGACGGTTGCGCGCGACACCGGAATGCAAGTAAAACGTATTAAAGGTATTCCGCGTTATCAGTGGAAGGCGATTGCAAAAGCTTTGAGTTTTGAGCGCACTATGCGCTGGCAAACTGCGGATCAGTTTTATCGGCAGTTTAGCGGCACTGGCCGCAGGGCGAGGCATCTTAGCCTGGCCTTATTAGCTGTGGTGTTAGCGTTTGGCGGATACTTGAGCTTTTACACGCCCGAAGTTGGACCAGACATCCCCTTTGAACAGCTGTCTCCTGAGGTTCAGCAGAAGGTGATAGCTAATTTGAGCGAGGCTAATCAGGCTTTGAAATTCTCAGATATCAATGGTGCACTGTTTTACTTAGATCGCGCGTATGGCCTGCACCCAAGAAATCAGGATGTGATGGAAAAGCTTAATGCCCTAGTAAAAAGAATTATGGATGAAATGGCGGTGGCTGATACTGAAAGTGGCCGGGTAATCGGGCTTAAACAGCTCGATGACTTAATGAAATATGACTCTTTAACACAAAATCCGCAGCTCCTAGCCTTCAAAAAGTCCTTGGAAGCAAAGATGGAATAGGGTACTTAAGGAGTGCGGCAGATAGGGGGAGTGCTTACCTACCGCGGGGCTTAAGGTTCAATTTCAGTGAATGCGCCATCAAATAGCGCGGAGCTTAAGTATCGCTCTGCAGAATCGGGCAATATTGCGACTATCATTTTTCCCGCATTTTCGGGTAATGATGTAATACGCTCAGCGGCCGCCATTGCTGCGCCGCTGGAAATTCCCGCAAAGATACCTTCCACTTTCATCAATCTGTGTGTCCATTGCATCGCTTCTTTATCACCAACGGCCTCCGCTATATCAACCATATTCAAGTCGAGATTTTCTGGAAGAAACCCCGCGCCTATACCCTGAGTTTTATGGGGTGTATGGCTTGGTTCACTGCCATTGAGCGCACTGCGTGTTAGGGTGGAGGAGGCAGATTCGACGGCTACGGTGATGATGGCTTTGCCACAGTTGTTTTAATGTATCGAGAGATACCAGACAGGGTGCCGCCGGTGCCTACTCCGCTGATGAGAGTATAGATACCGCCGTCGGTATCCTGCCATATTTCCGGGCCGGTGGTGCGCTTATGCACAACGGGGTTGGCGGGATTGCTAAACTGCTGAGGTATGAAATAGCGGTCTGGATTGCTGGCGGCGAGTGCTTCGGCACTGGCAATGCCGCCTTTCATTCCTTTTTGCCATCACTAAGAATGATTTTTGCGCCGAGCGCCAAAAGTACCTTGCGGCGCTCGATACTCATACTGCTTGGCTTGGCTTGGCTTGGCTTGGTAAGTGTGATGGGATAGCCGCGCGCTGCCGCGACAAAGGCGAGTGCAATACCGGTGTTGCCACTGGTCGGTTCAACAATTTCCATCCCAGGTTTTAAGAGGCCATCCTGCTCAGCCTGCCAAATCATATTTGCGCCACGGCGGCATTTCACGCTGTTTGCGGGGTTGCGACTCTGCATTTTCACGAAGATATTGTGTTTGCTTATGCGGTTTATTTTAACCAGTGGATTATTGCCAGTGGTCAGGCTTAGATCATTAAAGGTGGCGGACATTATGGTCTTCGTCGGGCTTGAAAAGGCTTCATTAATCCCATTTAAGGTAGGTAGGAAGGTTGAAATCGTCAAATCTATGTTTTCAAGTCAAATATAACTGGCCTGATTTGTAATTGCCTTATAATGCTAGCTTGGGTAGTCTTCCGCGCAGTCTTTTTAAACTTCGCGGTGTGTTCTGTAAACAGTGCGATATTTTTACCAGGAAAAACCAATGAAATTTACCGGCACCGATTCTTATGTTTCTACTGATGACCTGAGCATGGCAGTTAACGCTGCGGTGGTTTTGCAACGCCCCTTGTTGATTAAGGGTGAGCCAGGCACCGGCAAGACCCTGCTAGCAGAGGAGGTTGCAGCCTCTTTGGGTAAGACTTTGATCCAGTGGCACATCAAATCCACGACTAAGGCGCAACAGGGCCTCTATGAATATGACGCGGTTTCACGTCTGCGTGATTCACAGCTAGGCAATGAAAAAGTTAACGATATTGGTAATTACATCAAGCGTGGCAAGCTTTGGGAGGCTTTTGCGGCTGATGAGCAAGTTGTACTATTGATTGATGAAATAGATAAAGCTGATATTGAATTCCCCAACGACTTGTTGGTAGAGCTTGATCGTATGGAATTTTTTGTCTATGAAACGGGTGAAACGATAAAAGCAAAAAAACGTCCTATTATTATTATCACCAGTAATAATGAAAAAGAGCTGCCAGATGCATTTTTGCGTCGTTGCTTCTTCCATTTTATTACCTTCCCAAACCGCGATACCATGCAAAAAATTATCGCGGTGCATTATCCTGAGATTTCTAAAAATCTGGTTGCCGAGGCGATGGAAATGTTTTTTGAAATCCGTCAAATTCCGGGTCTTAAGAAAAAACCATCTACTTCCGAGCTCATCGATTGGCTGAAATTGCTCATGGCCGATGAAATTCCTGATGAGATTTTAAAGAACCGCGATGCGAGCAAGGCTATTCCGCCGCTATACGGCGCGCTGTTAAAAAATGAGCAAGATGTCCATTTACTAGAGCGTTTAGCCTTCATGCATCGCCGTGAGAGTCGCGGCTAATATGTTAGTACAATTTTTTCTCGGACTAAAAAACGCTGGTATACCAGTGACGATTCGTGAGCTGCTCGATTTGATTGCAGGGCTTGAGTCGCGGTTGGCCTTTATAAATGTAGATGAGTTTTATCAGCTTGCACGCGTGTGTATGGTTAAGGACGAAAAATACTACGATCGTTTTGATAAGGCTTTTGCGGCTTATTTTTCAGAGTTAAGTTCGCTAGATGATGTTATCGAAGCGATGATTCCAGACGATTGGCTACGCCGCGAGTTTCTAAAGCAGCTAAGCGACGAAGAAAAGGCAAAAATTGAATCCCTTGGTGGTTTAGATAAGCTCATTGAGGAATTCAAAAAACGTCTTGATGAGCAGAAAGAGCGACATGCCGGAGGTAATAAATGGATCGGTACCGGCGGTACCTCGCCCTATGGGCATAGTGGTTATAACCCGGAAGGTATTAGAATCGGCGGTGAAAGTACCAATAAGAAAGCCGTAAAAGTATGGGAACGTCGCGATTTTAAAAACCTTGATGAGAATGTGGAACTCGGGACCCGGAATATAAAGGTCGCACTTCGGCGCTTACGAAAGTTTGCGCGCACCGGCGCGGCAGAAGAACTTGATATTAATGACACCATTTCTTCAACCGCAAGAAACGGCGGGATGTTAGATTTAAAAATGGTGCCGGAGCGTCACAATGCAGTGAAAGTGCTGCTGTTCTTTGATGTGGGTGGCTCAATGGACCCACATATTAAGGTGTGCGAGGAGTTGTTTTCTGCCGCACGAACGGAATTTAAGCACATGGAATATTATTATTTCCACAATTATCTTTATGAGTCAGTGTGGGATAACAATGTTCGTCGTCACTCAGAGCGTATTCAACTACTTGATGTTCTGCATAAATACAGCTCTGACTATAAAGTGATTTTTGTGGGAGATGCGTCAATGTCCCCATACGAGATTGTTCAGCCTGGTGGCAGTGTTGAGCACTGGAATGAAGAGTCGGGTGAGCTATGGATGCGCAGATTGCGTGAAACCTATCAAAAAGTGGCATGGCTGAATCCTGTGCCGCCACAGGATTGGAGCTGGACACAGTCAATAAAGTTAGTCGAAGAGCAGATGGAGGGACATATGTACCCCATGACGCTCGGTGGTCTTGAAAAGGCGATGGCTTATCTAGCCAAGTAATATACCTTGTGGCCGCCTGATACCCCGTCAGGTGGCTTCTCTGCTGCTTAAACGCCCAGAAAGGCAATTAATGCGGCGGTGACCGCTACGTTTAGTGACTCCACGCCGTTATGCATCGGAATTTTTAACATCAGGTCACATTTCTCCTCGATTTCTTTACTTACGCCGTCGGTCTCATTACCTAATATAAAAATTTGACTGCTGCTATATTGTTGAGCGTCAAAAACGGAGTGCGAGGCGTGAGACGACAGGCCGCAGAGCTGCGCGCCTTGGGTTTGCATACGAGCTAACTCTTGCCCTAAGTCCTCGCAGTAAAATAATGGCGCCCTAAATAGAGTGCCGGCACTGGCCTTGATGACTAAGGCGCTCAGTGGGGCGCCACCGCGGCGAGGTAAAATCAATCCGTCTATGCCGCTGGCGGCGACCGATCGAATGATCATGCCCATGTTTTGGGGGTTGGTGATACGGTCCAATGCGATATAGCGCTGCTTGCTATTAGTTAGCAAGTCTTTGCTAATAGCTGAGCTCGGTTGGTAAGCTGTGAGCTGTAAGTCTGCCGCAACCCCCTGGTCTTGCTTACCATTCTTAGAGATTCGCGACAGCGCCTTACGGTCGTGCATTTCGATATTGATATTGCGCTGTTGGGCAATTTTTTTAATATCACGAACAATTCCATCTTCTTTATTGCTGTCGGCAAGGTGCAGTTTATAAATCTGCATAGCCGGATCTTGCAATGCCTCCAATACTGGTTTGCGGCCATAAATAGTCAGAAGTTGATCGAAGAAGGCTTTACGTTTTTGGTAGTCGGGGTTACTCATTATGTGTTTTTAGCCTACTGAAACGATGGGGTGGTAGTGTCACCAAGTCCTAGTGCAGAATGTGCAGCAAGCGTGACGTTTTTTGCGGCGCTTTGCAGTTGAATAGCTATTTCGATAATTTGCTTACCACTCAGTGACGATTCGATACTACCAGTAGAGAAGACCAGCTCTGGTTCGCTATGGCGTCCAAATACGGGTACGGCGATATTGCAAACCGGGTACTGGCGATCTGGCTCAATGCGATTTAAGTGGTACTCCTCCCTGCAAAGCGCTTCGCGATATCGCTGGGTAGAATGTGCTTGTTGCTCCAAACTCCAATTTAGCCTGCCAGTGCTCAGTGCGAGCTCTAACTCCTGCTCTGCGCGGGTTTTGAGGGTCACTTCAAATCCTCTGGCGCGTATCCCAATGACGGCAATTCGCAGTCGCTGATCAAGTTTTTCGTCAAATTCTTCGGTTTTTTGTGCGCTCTGCAGCCATGCTTCAAGAGCTTTTGCTGGTGACCAAGCAATAAATGCCGCACCTAAGGGGCCGGTATTTGGAAGGCGAAGGCCGAGTTGAAACGGGAAGTCTAACGGTTTTGGAATGCCGTAATTCGCCAGCAGCACTAAGTGCTTGGCACTACGACCGATGACGCCGCAGCCGATATTGAGCTCTTTGGTGAGTTTTTCCAATTCTGGTCGCGCGTATTCAAGTACCGGAAATTGTGCAAAGGCCGCATTGCCTGCAGCAACAATGGAAGGCCCCAATCGGTACTGTTTATGGCGCTCGTCTTGAACTAGAAAACCATAGGTCGTCATGGTGCTTACTATGGCGTGGCAGGTCGCCTTGTTGAGATTGAGGGTTCTAGTTAATTCCGTTAGGCCAAAGGCTTTCTGTGGGTGCGCCATTAGCAGGTCAAGAATAGAGAGTGCTCTTGCAGTGGGTTTAGAAAACAAAAGCAGCTCCGGCCTGTAAGCATAAGATTATGACGGCTCACTTGAGCCAAAAGTATAATAATCGAAAATGAGTCGTGATTCTTTTATTTGCTAAATATTATTTACTTTAGGGGACTTGATCGCACTTGGTGCCGTAAATTGGTGCAATGGCACCATTGGTGGGCATGAATATTGCTTTGTCAGAGTGCGATTTGTTTCTCATGCACCGGTTTGGAGTGTGATGTATCCGCAAAAGCAGTCCGCTTGGTAGATTTAATTATCTTAAAAAATATATAAATCAGTTAGTTAACTAATTTTATTGGATTTATGCTTGGTTCGCTGAGCGTTATCATTTTTAATATTTATGCGCATATTTAGAGCACCTCGCTTTGCCGGTGATCTAATCTGGTGCGTAATTTTGTTTCTTGGGAGAAACTCTTTGATTAAAACTATTAAAATAAGGCAGCTGTTTACTTGTATTACAGCCTTGATGTTACTTATTGCCCCGCAATGGGGTTTTTCTGAAGAAATCAATGGCGCCAATACCGCGTGGGTATTAACGTCGACGGCCTTGGTATTATTTATGACCCTGCCGGGCCTAGCCTTGTTTTATGGCGGTTTAGTCCGTAGTAAAAACGTACTTAGCGTACTGATGCAATGCTTTAGTATCACATGCCTGGTTTCTCTGCTTTGGGTCGCTGTGGGTTATAGCATGGCCTTCTCTGAGGGAACGGCATTTGTAGGCGGTCTCAGTAAAGCGTTTCTAGCGGGTGTTGGCGAGTCGAGTATGAGTGGCGATATTCCTGAAACAGTATTTATTATGTTTCAGATGACGTTTGCCATTATCACCCCGGCACTGATTATCGGTGGCTTTGCTGAACGCATCCGCTTTTCAGCAGTTATGTTATTTTCGGCGCTGTGGTTGCTTGCGGTATATGCACCGATAACCCACTGGGTTTGGGGCGGCGGCTGGCTGGCAGAAATGGGCTTATTAGATTTTGCCGGTGGTACGGTTGTTCATATCACCGCGGGTGTTGCCGCTCTAGTAGCAGCGATAATGCTTGGCAAGCGTCAGGGTTTTGGACAAATGGCATTGCCACCACATAATTTGACCATGACTTTTATCGGCGCAGGTATGCTTTGGGTTGGTTGGTTTGGATTTAATGCCGGTAGTGCGCTCGCCGCCGACGGCAATGCCGGTATGGCAATGCTAGTCACTCACCTGTCAGCAGCCGCGGGCTGTTTGACATGGTCGTTTATTGAATGGGTTCGTTACGGCAAGCCTAGTGCCCTGGGCGCGGTGACTGGCATGGTTGCCGGCTTGGGTACAATTACCCCGGCATCGGGTTATGTCGGTCCGGCTGGCGCCATTGTGATTGGTTTAAGCGCTGGGTTTGTATGTTTCTATTGCACCTTGTGGCTTAAGCAGGTTGTTAAAATTGATGATTCACTCGATGTCTTTCCGGTCCATGGAGTCGGTGGCATTTTAGGCACGTTTTTGGCTGGTATTTTTGCCAGCAGTGAGCTGGGTATATTCAGCGGGCAAGGCCTTGCGGAAGGAGTCACTATTGCTGCGCAGCTCAAGGTACAGTTAATCGGGATTGCTGCGACCTTTGCGTATACTGCGGTCGTTACCGGGATACTGTTCTTTGTGATCGATAAGCTAATTGGTTTGCGCGTTAGTGCTGACGAAGAAGCACAAGGCTTGGATATTACTTGCCACAATGAGGTGGGCTACGACTTGTAGCATTCTGCTATTGTCTACCATTTCGCTTTGGCTGAATGGTAGACAATTTATTAAATTCTGGTTTCGTCATTTGATCGCCTCAGTTTTCCTAATACCTCGCTCAGTACCTTTTGGCGGAGCTGGTTCTTTTATAAGGCCATTATTCTATGGCCCGAATGGTTTTCAGTAAGCCTTCCGTTCAAAGGTTAGTCATCATTTTTTGTGAAATCTTGTATCGAGAAGTCTATTCTCGATTTCGTGCTTTCTTAAATTCATTTCTTGAGATTATTCTTGCAATAGACAGGGTAGTCCGACACTTTTATGCTATATAAAAATGGCTTTTTGGAGCAACTATGCAGGAGCTAGAGTTATATGGAACATCGGCCTGTCACCTTTGCGAGTTGGCAGAGGCCATGCTGGCGACCTTGCTAGTGCAGGAAGACTCCTGGCGAATCGAGCTAATAGATATCGCTGATAATGACGCTACGCTCGAACGTTACGCCTTAAAAATTCCGCTGTTAAGGCGGGTGGTCGATGGCCGAGAGTTGGTTTGGCCCTTTGATGCCGCCTGTGTTCGTCAGTTTCTCGCACTGGAGTGATCGATAATGGATTTGCAAGTGTCATCACTGTGGCGATACCCTCTTAAATCTATGGCTGGGGTGTCCCTGCCGCTTATGAGAGTGAATAGCTGGGGGCCAGATTTAGACCGGCGCTGGATGTTGGTAGATAGCCAGAGACGCTTTCTGACCCAGCGTCAGCTGCCGACAATGTGCAGGTTGGCCGCATCACTCACTGAGTCAGGATTACGTCTTCAGTCTTTGGATGACGAATCTTTGTTCTTTGAGGCTCCTGAGCCCAGCGGCACCGAGCGCTATCTTGTTTCAGTGTGGTCTGATACTCCTGAGGCGATGGATGCTGGCGATGAAGTTGCTGAATGGTTGAGTGAGTTCCTAGGGCGCGACCTGCGGTTGTGCTTCATGCCAGATACTACTCATCGCCAAGTTGATCCGCAGTTTGCATTAACAGGGAGGCGTGTAAGCTTTGCCGATGGTTTTCCTTTTTTACTTTGTAGTGAATCTTCGCTGGAGGCCTTGAGTGATGCCTTGGGGCGCAGTTTGGATATGCGACGTTTTCGCCCCAATATTGTGGTGTCAGGAGCTGCTTCCTTTGCCGAGGATACATGGCGGCGCATTCGCATTGCTAACATTGAATTTGATGTGGTGAAGCCCTGCGCGCGCTGCGTCATACCAACGATTAATTTGGACAGTGGCGCCCGTGAACCTGATGTATTTAAGATGTTAAGGGCGGAACGTGGTCGCAATGGCGAGGTCTATTTTGGCCAGAACCTCGTTCATTGCGGTGAAGGCGAGCTTGCGGTGGGCCACAGGGTTGAGATATTGGAGTAAACCCTTGCAGGCGAAAATGACCGAGATCTCAGGTCTCAGGCATTTATTATTGCTAGTCTTTTTGCGCGGTTACCGTATTGATTGGGGCAATTTTGCGCTCATGACTGGCTAATAATGGCCGATCTAGCTTGAGTTTGTCAGCATAGATCACGCTAAATGCCAGCACATTTTTAATGTACTCACGGGTCTCGCCGTAGGGTAAATTCTCGATCCAGATGTCGGCGGGAAGATCACCTGTTTGGCGCAGGAGTACCCGCCTTACGCGAGAGGGACCGGCGTTATATGCTGCGGTTGCCAGTATACGGTTGCCGCTAAACTGCTCTAAAAGTTGGCCGAGATAAAAGCCACCCATTGCGATATTTTTCTCTGGCGTCAGCAAGTCTTCGGTGCGCGGCCCAGGTATTCCCATCTGACGGGCAACTAGGCGCGCCGTGCCTGGCATCAGCTGCATAATACCGCGGGCGCCAACGGGTGAGTTAGCGCTGGGTGAAAAGGCGCTCTCCTGTCTTGCAATAGCATATATCCATTTTAGATCGATGTTTTCGCGCTTGGCTGTAGCGGTAAACGTATCTTTATAGGGCGTAGGAAAGCGCAGAGTTAAATCGTCCCATTCCCCGGCTCGAATCGCGGTAATGATCGATTGGTGTGACCATCCCCAGTTCAGTGCGAGTTGGGCGGCAGCGACTTGCTCTGGCTTGTTTAGGCTCCGCATCGCATAAATCCACTCTAAGCTGGCAGTAAAGTGTTCGCCCAGTAAGTACAGTTCGCGAGCGCGAATAATCGCGTCGTGCTGTTGAATCTCGCCAATAAGGGCGGGATCTATGGTACGAGTAGATTCTAGTTGGTAATCTTCATTTAAAATATCCGCCGCCATAAAGCTGTAGTAGCCTCGCTGAGCGGCCAACTGCTGGAGGATTAGCTGAGTGCTAACGCTGAGTTCGCCTTTTAATTCGATGTCAGCTCGAGCCCACCAATAGCGCCAATCTGCTTCTTCACGTTTTTCTGCCGGTAGAAATTGAATGATTTGCTGCACCGCTGTCCAATCGCCATCTTTTAGAGCCAAGCGCACGCGCCACTCGGTAAGATAAGGATCTTCGTAGTTGGGGTCGTTGGCCATAACCCAGTCGCGGGTATAGTCGGCATCACTGGCGATAGTTTGTCGCGCTAAACTATCGCGCAGCCCATAATTTTGAGCGGGCGTAAAGTCGAGGTGGCGGTCAAGTTGGTGCCACAAGGTGTTGGTGCGTTCAAAGTCCCCTTTAGCTAGGCGCTTCAAGGTGTGGACGGCAACGTCTTGACTGCGTTCATTAACAGGCAGGCTCATACCAATCTGATATAGGTGGCTGGGGCGGTTTAATAAATCGAGATACTGATCAGCATTGCTTATCTTGCCCATCAGGTAGCGCGCCATATCGGTTTGGCCTTTCTTTAACGCTAGCTGGGTTCGCAACCAGTATTGCTCTTCTATTTCATTGGTGTTGAGGCGAGCCATCCACTGTTTGATCGGTGTATCGCACTGTTTGGGGAGCGAGAAGGGTGTTTTCCACAGTTCAGCAATTGCTGCATCGGCTTTGGCATGATCGCCAATTTGTCTGAGTGCATAAGCATAATCGCAACTGGTGGCGGTGGAGGAGTTCTTTTGGTAATAGCGTACAAACTGCGGCCAGTCGTTGCTGCGTCGCAATTTATTTAGCCATGAAATCCGAATGCGCTGGCCAACAATGGTGCTGCCGTACTGTTGAAGGTAGACGTCGATGGTCTGGGCCGACACGTTATTGATCTGAGCTTTTAGCAACTCAAGCTCTAAATAGGGCAGTAGCGGGTAGTTATTTAGCTTGGGAACCAGCTTTTCAGCATTGTTAAGACGACCGCGGCTGATTTCGTCGATGGCTTCGCGGTATAATCTCCGGCTTTCGTCGAGGCTAGGATCGGCAAACGCCTGTATTGCCGGCGTACTGAGTATGACGAAAAGTAAAAAGAGGCGTTTCATTTCCCTGCGGCCTTAAAAATCATCGTGAATTACCTAAAGTAGCGTAGTTATCAACCCTTGAGAATAGGCAGCGCAAAGCTGCTTACACACTGGATCAAATATATGCCTTTGTTACGTGCCAAACAATTACAGCACAGTATTGGACAGCAGATTGTGCTGGATAACGCAGAATTGCAATTAGAAGCTGGCGATCGCGTTTGCTTATTGGGTCGTAATGGCTGTGGTAAGTCGACATTGCTGCGTATTGTCGATGGCAATACCACCGTGGATTCGGGCGAAATTTGGCGGCAACCCGGAGTAAAAATTGCTCGCATGGAGCAAACCTTAGACTTTGCGTCGCCAGAGCAGACTATTTATGACGTCGTTGCCGATGGGCTGGCGGGCTTGGGCAAAGTTCTGAGTCGATACCACGAGCTGATTCACGGCGAGATGGGTGATAGTGAGTTAAAGGAACTAGAAAAACTGCAGCGCGAGATAGAAGTTAATGACGGCTGGATGTTCCAGCAACGCATCGACAATATTTTAACTCGCCTGGAGCTAGATGCCGATGCCACGGTGGTTAGCTTGTCGGGTGGTTGGCGTCGCCGCGTCGCCTTGGCGCGAGCTTTAGTGGGCGAGCCGGATATTTTGCTGCTTGATGAGCCGACCAACCATCTGGATTTGGACGGCATTTTGTGGCTAGAACAGTGCGTTATGTCATTTCAAGGCTGTGTGCTTTTTGTGACCCATGACCGGGCGCTAATTGAAAAGCTGGCTACGCGTATTATTGAGTTAGATCGCGGAATACTGACTAATTATGATACCAACTACATCCGTTATCTTGAGCTGAAGGAGCATGCGCTTGAAGTTGAAGCTGAGCAAAATGCGCTATTTGATAAGCGTCTAGCGCAAGAAGAAGTATGGGTTCGGCAGGGGATTAAGGCGCGCCGCACACGTAATGAAGGCCGTGTTCGCGCCTTAGAAAGAATGCGCAATGAACGTTCGCAGCGACGGGTTACCAGCGGGTCCGCGAACCTAAGTGTGAATGTGGGTGATAAAACCGGCAAAGTGGTTGCTGAATTGACGGATGTGACCTTTGACGTGCCAGGTAAGTTGCTGGTCGACAATCTCTCGCTATTGGTTTGTCGTGGTGACAAATTGGCTCTTATCGGTCCGAATGGTGCGGGTAAGACCACCTTGCTCCGCTTAATACTGGGCGAGCTTCAGCCCAAGTCGGGTACCGTAAAAGCCGGCACCAAATTGCAGGTTGCCTACTTTGATCAGCTGCGCGACCGTTTAGACGAAGATAAGCGAGTTGTTGATATTGTTGGTCAGGGTCGAGACTCGGTAACGATCAACGGTAAAGATCGGCACATTATGAGCTATCTTGGGGATTTTTTGTTTAGCCCTGAACGTGCGCGCAGCCACTTTGGCGTTTTGTCTGGTGGCGAGCGTGCGCGAGTGCAACTCGCCTGTCTGTTTAGTCAGCCGGCGAACGTACTGGTGATGGATGAGCCAACCAATGATTTGGATATGGAAACCCTCGAATTACTTGAGAGTTTATTGGTCGAGTTTAGCGGCACGGTATTGCTAGTCAGCCACGATCGCTCCTTTGTCGACAGTGTTGCGAGTAGTTGTCTGTTATTTGAAGGCAGCGGTCAGATCAGTGAGCATGTCGGTGGCTATACCGAGGTGTCAAATTATGTGGCTCGTCGCGCCGGTCAAGAAAAGTCGGCCGCTGCAAGCAAAAACACTGCGCCCGCAGCGTCTGGCAATACAACTTCGGCAGCACCGGCCGCTAAAGCCCGCAAACTCAGCTATAAAGATCAGCGTGAGCTAGACGGTCTGCCGGCAATGATAGAAAAGCTAGAAACGAAAATTGCTAAGCTCGGAGACGTCACCGGCGATCCTGCTTTTTATCAGCAGGACGCTGCCAAAGTGACAGAGACTCTAGACCAGCTTAGTAGCGTGCAGCTCGAGCTTGATGAGTGCATGGCGCGTTGGATGGAGTTGGCTGAGTAGCGTCGGCTTACTTGCTTTGCCCCACCCGCACGGCTAAGACATCGCAGGTGGCGCCGTGCAGCACGCCGTTAGCGGTTGAGCCTAGTATAAGTGCGAGACCCTTGCGGCCGTGGCTGCCAACGATGACGAGGTCTGCGTTTAGAGCCTCACTGAGTTCATGCAGCTGGGAGTCGGGGCGGCCACTTAATAGATGACAGCGTTCTGTGGGAATGTTGGCGTGTTTAGCATATTTGTAGAGCGCCTCTTCGGCTTGGGTTTGCAGCTGCTCTTGGACGCTGGAAAAATCCATGGGTATATCTCCGCCGTACGCTAGATTTAATGGCTCTACCACGTGTACTAGATGTAACTCCGCCTTGTCACTTGAGGCCACGGCTACCGCTCGTTCTAGTACCGCTTCGGTTTCGTCAGAGAGGTCTATCGCGGCAAGTATGCGTTTATAATTTGGCATATTATTCCCCTGTTGTATTCGCTTTATACCTTGCTATTAAGGTATAAAGCTCGCCATCTGTCCAGTGAACTCAAGGGAGCGACTAATGGGTTGGTTGATAGGAGTTGTCGTTATCGGGTTTATGCTGGCACCCGTTATGTGGATATTGCCTTCGAGGCGCCAGTCGCAGCAGGCTGAAATACGGGCCTTGGCGCGCACTTTGGGCTTGTCGGTAAAAGTGGTTGCTATGCCAAAAACTCGGCGTGCTAAAGTTCGCCGTGAAGAGGATATGTTTGGGGTGTGTTACACCCGGGCCTTACACAATAAAAGACCGCTGGCAGGCTGGAAGTATTGGTTAATTAATGTGCCTGATGGCGATGATGATGCTGTTGCACTTGATATACCGATGTTAGATATCATTGAAAAATGTCGCCAGTTGTTGCCGAGAGACGCAAGTATGCTTGAATTAACCCCGCTAGGCCTTAATGTTTACTGGCGGGAGATTCGTGCTGATGTGGATGTGGTGACGAGTATTGCTGAATGTCTCAATGCGATTATTGTTGAGGGACGCCTTGAAGACGAAGTGAGCAAAGTAGATGGTTAAGACACCTCAGGAAAGCCTCGTGCCGGGACGCTACCGCCACTACAAAGGCGGTGAATACTATGTTTATGAGGTCGCAACTCACAGCGAGACTGAAGAATTAGTTGTTGTTTATCGACCGTTATATGGCGAGGCTGCCCTTTGGGTCAGGCCGCTGGCAATGTTTGTTGAAGTTATTGATTTTGAAGGGGAATCTCGGGCTAGATTCGAGTTTGTTAGCCCTGCAGATGGGTCGAGTTTGTAGCTGATTGGTATGGGTTGCGATGGCACGTCGCCCTTGACCCTGAGGAAATGAACACTTATATATGTCGCCTCTCGCCGTTAAGGCGTCACATTTTTTATATAATTGCAGAAGGATAATATGGGCAAATCTTTAGTTATTGTGGAGTCGCCAGCGAAGGCGAAGACCATTAACAAGTATCTGGGCAACGACTTTATCGTTAAGTCCAGTATTGGCCATATCCGTGATTTACCGACTAGCGGCAGCAGTAAAGCCACGCCGGTTGACGCCAAGCAGCGTGCAAAGGCGGCGGCGCTGACGCGCAAAATGTCACCAGAAGAAAAAGAAGTTCATAAAAAGACCCGGGCCCGCGAGCAGTTGGTCGGCCGTATGGGTATAGACCCAGATAACGACTGGAAGGCGCGCTACGAGATATTGCCGGGTAAGGAAAAAGTTGTTGACGAGCTCAAAAAGCTTGCTGAAAACGCCGACACCATTTACCTCGCAACGGATTTGGATCGCGAGGGAGAAGCTATCGCATGGCATTTGCGCGAAGCGATTGGTGGCGACGATAGTCGTTACAAGCGAGTGGTCTTTAATGAGATCACCAAAAAAGCCATTAAAGCTGCCTTTGAAAAACCAACTGAACTCGATATCGACCGAGTCAATGCCCAACAGGCTAGGCGTTTTCTAGACCGTGTGGTTGGTTATATGGTGTCGCCGCTGCTGTGGGCGAAAGTGGCGCGAGGACTTTCCGCTGGACGGGTGCAATCAGTTGCAGTGCGTTTGGTTGTGGATCGTGAAAAGGAGATACGGGCTTTCATTCCCGACGAATATTGGCAGATTCATACCGACAATGAGTCCGCATCAGGAAAATTACGTTTAGAAGTAAAGAAGCAAGCTGGCGAGAATTTTCGGCCCGACAACGAAGCCGACGCCATGTCAGCCGCCTCAGCGTTGAAACACGGTGAGTTCAAAGTCAGTGCCCGTGAAGATAAGCCGACTAAGAGCCATCCCGGTGCACCATACATCACCTCTACGCTGCAGCAGGCTGCTAGCACTAGGCTTGGCTTCGGGGTCAAAAAGACCATGATGATGGCTCAGCGCCTTTATGAGGCAGGTTACATCACATATATGCGTACTGACTCAACGAATTTGAGTGCAGATGCAGTGACCGCGTGTCGAGAATATATTTCATCAAATTTTGCAAAAAACTATTTGCCGGAATCGCCGCGCTCATATTCGAGTAAAGAGGGTGCTCAGGAGGCGCATGAAGCGATCCGCCCTTCGGACGTGACGGTTGAGCCAAGCCAATTGGCTGGTATGGAACGTGATGCAGAGCGCTTATACACATTGATTTGGCGCCAGTTTCTAGCCTGCCAGATGGCATCTGCTGATTTTACTAGCACATCGATCACCGTCATCTCAGGAGTTTTTGAGCTGCGCACCCGTGGCCGAGTAGTGCGTTTCGATGGTTTTATGAAAGTACAGCCATCAGGTGTTGCAAAAAAAGAAGACGATCAAGAGTTACCCGATGTCAAAGTGGGCGAACGTCTAGATTTGTTAAAAGTGGACCCTAGTCAGCACTTTACTAAACCTTCGCCGCGTTATTCAGAAGCCGCCTTGGTGAAAGAATTAGAAAAACGCGGTATTGGACGGCCATCTACTTACGCGTCCATTATTTCAACCATTCAGGATCGTGGTTACGTTAAAGTTGAAAACAGGCGTTTCTATGCTGAAAAAATGGGCGATATTGTTACTGATCGTCTGGTTGAAAGCTTTAGCAATCTTTTGGATTATAGCTTCACAGCGCGTATGGAGGAGCTGCTCGATGCTGTCGCCTCAGGCGATAAGAATTGGAAGATACTACTTAACGAGTTTTACGTTGATTTCCGCAAAACTTTAGAGGCAGCAGGGGCAAGCGAAGAGGGGATGCGTCAAAACGCACCGACTGGCACCGATATACCCTGTCCAAATTGCGGCCGTGACATGCAAATTCGAACCGCCAGTACCGGGGTGTTTTTGGGATGTTCTGGCTATGCCCTGCCGCCTAAAGAACGTTGCAAGCAGACTATAAATTTAGTGTCTGCTGATGATTTTGTCAGTATCGACAACGAGGATGACGAAGCCGAATCGAAGCTGTTGCTGACCAAAAAACGCTGCCAATTGTGCAATACCGCAATGGATAGCTACGTCATTGATGCGGCACGCAAGCTGCATATTTGTGGTAACAACCCCGATTGCGCCGGCCATGAAATTGAAGAAGGTAGCTTCAAGGTTAAGGGCTACGAAGGGCCACTTATCGAGTGCGATAAGTGCGGCTTAGATATGCAGTTGAAAACTGGCCGTTTTGGCAAGTATTTTGGTTGTACCGGTGAAGAATGTAAAAATACTCGTAAGTTGCTTCGCAGTGGGGAGGCCGCTCCACCAAAAATGGATCCGGTTCCCATGCCTGAGCTGAAATGCGAAAAAGTGGACGATCATTATATTTTGCGTGATGGCGCGGCTGGTTTATTTCTCGCAGCCAGCGGTTTCCCGCGTAACCGTGAAACTCGCGCGCCGTTGATGAAAGAAATTTTGCCACATCGCGCAGAGATCGATGAGAAATACGCCTTTCTTTTTGATGCGCCAGTTAAGGATAAAGAAGGCCGGGACAGCGTGATTCGCTATAGCCGCAAGACCACAGAACAATATGTACAGACCGAAGTCGATGGTAAGCCCTCTGGTTGGTCAGCCTTCTTTGAAAACGGTAAGTGGGTGGTTCGCGCAAAAGCTGCCAAGAAAGTAGTTAAAAAAGTAGCGAAGAAAGTAGCGAAGAAAGTAGCTCCCAAAATTAAGTCAGCGAAGTAGCCAGGATGATGCGAGATATCGGCAGCTCGCTGGAGTTTGTATGAAAGAGAGTTTTCGTGGCCAGTGTAATTTGCACATCTACTTTGCCGAGCAATATTTAAGGCAGCTGCAAAAGACGGACACTGCGGAGTGGGGCGGGCATTTTCATAGAGCGACGTCCGAATCTCTTGCTTGGCAGCTATCGTTGGCCTATCAGAGTCACTTGGTCGACCTTCTTGATCAACAGCCTAAGTTTGGCTTAGCCGTTCCGCAGGGCGTGTTTAGCGCCACTTCCTTTGCGGGACAGGAATTGCCGCCGGAGATATTAGAGCTGGCTGATCGAGAAACCTATTCCGGTTGGCTTAAATCAATCGTTGATTATCCGTTTTTACAAACCACATCGGCATCACCCGCTGGGGTTATCGCTAGTGATGCAAGCGGTGCCGGCCGAGTTAATGTCGATTTTGCGGAATGTCTTACTGAATTGAAGTCTTTGATTGCCCGTCACCGCGCCACCTTAATGGAATATTGATGCTGTTGGCGTGAGGCTGGGCGGATTTGATACAATGGGTGCATAGAGCCGCCGCGTTGGCGTTAGCGTTCTCAAGGATATTTTAGTGTTGTCATATTTAGAACTTGTCGAGCTTGCAAACGGAGACGTTGTCTTACAGCGATCAGAGGGTGATGAAAATCCGCTGGTGACAATTAAATTTTCAAAAGAAACCCGGGAACACATTGTTGGTTCAGTGTTAGATGTTGCAAGGGCTATGGTGCAAGCGGGGATTGAAGCTGCAGCAACCTCGGCTGAAGAAGATGGCTTTGTAGACGAGGAAGATGAGGACGATCAAGAGCCAGATGCCAAGACCGTCCATTAATAGCGGCTAGGATTGCATAAAAATAACAAGGCATTCCGCTGAACCCTCTAGCGCTGCAGCTTCCAAAGCTTCTCGCTCGTCATCCCTGAGTGGCCTTTCCAATAAAATAGCAACGGTATGACTTTTGCCTCGCTCTAATGCTCTTATCGCAATCTCACTCAGATCACGGGTACTGTTAGACACTACTTGCAGAATTTTTTGGCAGTGCTGATGAATATTTGCATTTAATAACGGTCTCAATGGCCTGTCTGCGACCCAACACAACCAGCGCTGATCAGAGTTACCGCTGAGCTCAATCATCATGGCGGCAAGCATGGGCCTGGAAAGATGCGCGTCGCTGCGCATTGTTATCTCTGTGACCTGTCCTCCGCTCAGTACCGGGACGGATTTGTAATGCAAGGGTATTTGTTCGAGACATGACATAATTTCTAACTCCCGCGCCGTAAAACACCAACACTTAGACCTTCGATTGCAAAGTCTTGCTCTCGAAGGTCAACGTCAATTGGTGGGTAATCAGGATTCTCAGCAAGTAGTGAGATATGGAATTTACTTTTTTGCTGTTTGAAACGCTTAACTGTGACTTCATTATCGATTCGTGCGACAACGATTTGACCATTGCGAACAGTGTTAGTCCGATGCACAGCAAGAAGGTCATCATCGAAAATACCAACGTTGATCATACTGTCACCTTTCACCCGAAGAAAATAATCAGCGCTTGGGGAAAAGATGTTTCCCGGCATGTCGCAGTACTCTTCAATATGGGCTTCGGCGAGAATAGGACTACCGGCGGCAACTCGACCAATAATAGGAAGACCCAGATTCTCGGGTAGCCTAATACCTCGTGAGGCTCCGGCAACAATTTCGATTGATCCCTTGCGCGCCAGTGCTTTGAGATGCTCTTCCGCGGCATTGGGTGACTTAAATCCTAGCTGCTTGGCAATCTCGGCTCTAGTCGGTGGATAGCCAGTTTCGCCGATATGGTCTTTGATTAACTGGAGGACTTCACTTTGTCTGGCGGTCAATTTTTCCATAGTGTTGGCATCTGGTTACTTATACAGTAACTGGTATTATATACAGTATTATTTGGATGGCAATAGACATTGCTGATTTCGGTAAAGGGAGGCGGAAAACAAAAAAACCTGCAGTAGCAGGTTGGGGAAGAGGAAGAGCCTTGGCTTTGTTAACTCCGCGCGGGCGCTATACTGGCTGGATTAATACTCGTCGGTAATGCCATTTACGATATCTGATTCTATTTCTGTCAACGGATTCCACCTCTCGGGAACCATGGTGTCATCCAAGAATCGGTAATCATCATCGCTTAATTCAAATGCGTTTCGCCAATCCTCGGGTTCTTCCACGGTATCTAAATTGAGCATGTCCCAACTTTCCATATCGTATTGACTGAGCTCGCCATCTATTAGTTGGGCCTCTACTGAATCGCTGTCGTCATCGACTGCGACTACATTAAACAGCTGGCCGGACTCAATTTCCTTGTACCAACAACCAACTTGGGGTCTTATTGTCGCCATGATTATTACCTCGGTTGATCTACCCTTTCCAAACTAACACTTAGCGATTTGCTGTCCAGTAGGTATTTTTACAGTTAGTTTTAGAGTGAGCTGGGGTTTTAGCTCAGTCTTTAATATAATTGGCTTTATATTCAGCCGCATAGATGATCTTTTTGATCTTATTTTGTGTTTTTAATATTGGTTTTTATGGTTCATTTGTCTAAGCGCGGCGCGTTTAGAAATGAAATTGTATAGCGGCACACAGAGGAAGCCCTAATGTTCGAGCAGTGGTGGACTAATTTTCAGCCGGATGAATATCCTTGGCTGGGTGACGTATTCGTATTAGTAGTTATTTTACTGAGTCTGAATCTAGTGCTCGGTCGATTGGTTGCGCATCTTGAGATCAAATTTAAAAAAACTCATAATCTCTGGGATGATGCCTTATTAGCGGCTTCTCGGCGGCCGGCCCTGTTGATGATTTGGGCGGTCGGCGGCAGTCATGTACTCGAGATGATCGGTAAGTCTACCAACGCAGAGGTTTTTTCAGCGCTAGATTCACTGCGTGGGGTGGGAGTGGTCTTGATTTTGGCTTGGTTCTTGGTGTCACTCGTCAGGCAGGTTGAGTTGGGTCTTTTGTCCGATGAGTACGCGGCAAAAGATGAGACTATAGATAAAACCACCGTCATGGCTTTGGGTAAACTCGTGCGTTCTGCGGTAATTATTGTATCGGCGCTGATGGTGATGCAAAACCTTGGCTACAGTATCTCTGGAGTGCTGGCTTTTGGCGGTATTGGTGGTATTGCAGTTGGCTTTGCCGCAAAAGATTTACTGGCGAATTTTTTCGGCGGTTTGATGGTGTATTTAGATCGTCCGTTTTCAGTCGGGGACTGGGTGCGCTCGCCAGATAAAAACATAGAAGGTACGGTTGAAAATATCGGGTGGCGCCAAACTCGAATTCGGACCTTTGACCAACGTCCACTCTATGTTCCCAATGCTACATTCTCTCAGATTTCTGTAGAAAACCCGTCACGGATGTTGAATAGACGCATTTATGAAACCATTGGGGTCCGTTATGAGGATGCTGCCGTGGTGCCCGCCATTATCAATCAAGTACGGGAAATGCTTGAAAATCATACTGACATTGACTTGGGGAAGACCCTGATTGTAAATTTTAATCAGTATAGTGCCTCGTCTTTAGATTTTTTTATCTACACCTTTACCAAAACCACTAAATGGGTTGAATATCATAATATCAAGCAGGATGTGTTACTGAAAGTCCTCGATATTATCCACGGTTTAGGGGCGGATGTTGCATTCCCAACGACCACTATTAAGCTAGATACTATTTCGATTGAAAAGGCGCCAGAGCGCAATATGGAGCAGTAAATAAATGAGTAAAACAATTGCAGTAATTGGCGGTACTGGTTTGTGTGACTGGCCGGGCGCTGAAGTCTTGGATGAGTCACAGGTAGAAACAAGTTATGGCGCGCCGAGCGCACTGCTGCAGCGCATTCGTTACGAGGGTGCTGAGTTTCTGTTTTTAGCGCGACACGGTAAAGGCCATCAAATTCCTCCCCATGCTATTAATTATCGTGCAAATATCGCGGCATTGAAAAAAGCCGGAGTCGATGCGCTGGTGTCGGTAAATGCAGTTGGTGGGATCAGTGAGCGGTTTGTGACCGGAGTGATCGCGATTCCAAATCAAATTAACGACTATACTTGGGGGCGTGAGCACACCTTTTTTGATGGTGCAAATGGCAAGGTTGAGCACATTGATTTTAGCTTTCCCTACAGTCAAGATTTGCGTTCGCGCCTGGCGAATGCGGCAGTAGATGCCAATATTGCTTTTGAAGATTATGGCGTCTACGCAGTAACACAGGGACCACGTTTAGAAACGGCTGCGGAGATAAGCCGTCTTGCGCGCGACGGTAACGATATTGTCGGAATGACAGCGATGCCTGAAGCAAGCTTAGCGCGTGAGGTGGGTATAGAATACGCCTCAGTCGCACTGGTAGTTAATCCAGGTGCCGGCCTCAGTGAAAATATTATCACTATGGAAGATATTCAGACTGTTATTGATACCGGCATGTTACAGGTCAAATCTATTTTGGCTCACTGCATCGCGGACTATTGAGCGCTGTCATTTAAGCTCGTCTCACTACTAGCTGGGGCGGCTTGGATCTTAGTGACTTTTATGATGGCGCCAAAGCGTGGATGGTCAATAAAATGCAGCTCGTCGCTACGCATCCGTCGCTGCTGCTTCATTACAACTATTTGATCTATCGGCTCGGCATTACTTTGGGCCGCCGTCTGTGCCTGATCATCTGCCGGCAAATAGCTGGGATTTTGTTTTAGAAACTCTGCGTATTCAGGGCTGGACTCGAAACTTTCGTCGACGAAAACGGCTTCTTCTGGTTCGTTAAAGCTCAATGGCTGGCGGGGAAGGTAATAGTTGCCGGCCGTGCTACCAAAGCTAGTCATCCATAAATTGGTATCTAGGTGGAGATAGCGTTCTACCGCAACACGTATATAGCCTTCTAGTTGATAGTGACTACCGTATTGCTTGCCACCCTGAATGAGAATGGCTGGCGCTTGCTTTCGCGAGCGTAAGTCTTGTTGCCAACTTGCTTGCATTAGCGGTTTGTAGCGTGATGACAGGCGCAGGGAGTTGAATGCTTTCTCAAACTCTGGATCCATATATTCGACTTTCTGAAGCGTACTGCCACTATTATCGATGCGCAGCCAATTTCGTGGATAGCGGAGATGAAGATTATCCGGCCAGTCTTCTTCGTACTGACTGGATTGATCGTTATTTGCGAATACCACTAAATCAACGTGAAAGCGCGAGTCGTTCTGGCTCATTGCCACGCCGCTAAATGCTGTCATTATCACCGCTAGTAAAGCAATAAATGAACAGCGATAAACTAGGCGTCGATGAAGTGTGCTCATATAAAAATATCTCTTTGTTTTCTTGTCAGCGCGTGACGATCTAAATATCTGGTCACATTGTTTCTAAATGCCAAGACAAACTATCTCAGTTCTATCGAGCCGGTGCTAGTTTCTCTAATAGGGATTCAATAAATTCAAAGCGCTGCAGCGGTTCTTCCATAGCATATTTAAACTTGAGTGCGGTAGCACCATCGAGTTGATAGGTTGCTGGAGCAGACTGCACCATCTGCACTAAACTTAAGGGCTCAACTCGAGTGTCTTCGGCAAATTCTATGCGGCCCGACATCGCCGACGCCTCTATTTTACTCAATCCTATTGTAACCGCTTGTAACCGTAATTCTGCGCAGCGGAACAGGTTTTTAACTTGATTGGGCAGTAAGCCAAAGCGATCGATCATTTCAATTTGAAGTTCACGTAAGGCGTCACCGCTGGCAGCACCAGCAATACGTTTATACAGCATCAGACGACTTTGAACATCGGGTAGGTAGTCATCCGGTATTAGCGCCGGTATGCGTAAATTTACTTCGATATGATCATCGTTGCTATTTTCTAGATTTATTTTCTTGCCCGCTTTAATTGCCTTCACCGCGCGGTCAAGCATGTCCATATACAGGGTAAAACCGATGGTGTGTATTTGTCCGCTTTGTCCTTCACCAAGTAACTCGCCAGCACCGCGGATTTCCATGTCCTGGGTAGCCAAAGTGAAGCCAGCGCCGAGGGCGTCCGCTTCGCTTATTGCTGTTAAACGTTTTTCTGCATCGCCGGTTAACTGCTTGTCCGGCGGCGTCAATAGATAGGCGTAGGCTTGGTGGTGCGAGCGGCCGACCCGACCTCGGAGTTGATGCAGTTGCGCCAAGCCAAATTTATCGGCGCGATCAATAATAATAGTATTGGCGTTGGGCACATCGATGCCGGTTTCAATAATGGTTGAACACACTAATACATTATGGCGCTTATGGTAAAAGTCGCTCATAACCTGCTCGAGTTCGCGCTCGCGCATTTGGCCGTGACCAATGCCAATCCGAAGCTCGGGAATCATGTCTTGGAGATCCCGCGCGGTTTTATCAATGGTTTTAACTTCGTTGTGCAGGTAATAAACTTGGCCGCCGCGCAGTATTTCGCGAAGGATGGATTCCTTTATCAGTGCCGGATCTGATTCGCGCACAAACGTTTTTACCGAAAGCCGTCGCGCCGGCGGGGTCGCAATAATAGATAAATCGCGAATGCCGGCCATCGACATATTTAAAGTCCGGGGTATTGGGGTGGCCGTAAGCGTTAATACATCGACCTCGGCGCGAATGTTTTTGAGGGCTTCTTTTTGGCGAACGCCAAAGCGGTGTTCCTCATCAATGATAACCAAGCCAAGATTTTTATAGACTATCTCGTTGCTCAATAATTTATGGGTGCCGATTAATATGTCGACTTTACCCGCTGCTAGCTCAGCGATCACCGATTTTTGTTCGGCGGCGCTACGAAAGCGAGATAGTACTTCAATATTGACGGGGAGGTCGGCAAAGCGATCTCGGAAAGATTCAAAATGTTGCTGGGCGAGTAGGGTGGTGGGCACCAGAATCGCAACCTGAGTATCATTTTGCACTGCTACAAATGCGGCGCGCACGGCAACTTCGGTTTTGCCAAAGCCAACGTCACCACAGACTAGCCTGTCCATGGGTTTAATGGATTTTAAATCTGCGATAACTGCTTCGATGGCAGTTTGCTGATCCGGTGTCTCTTCAAAGGGGAAGGCGTTGGCGAACTCGTAATAATCTTCGTCGCTCAATTCAAAGGAGCGGCCTTGACGGGCCTCCCTGCGGGCGTATATATCCAGCAGTTCAGCGGCGACATCGCGAATTTTCTCAGCTGCTTTGCGTTTGGCTTTGCTCCACTGCTCGGTACCCAGTCGATGTAATGGCGCAAGCTCATCGTCGGCCCCGCTGTAACGGCTAATGAGCTGTAGCGACGTGACGGGAACATATAATTTCGCGCTATCGGCATATTCTAAGCTTAAAAATTCATTTGCTTGATTGTCGATATTTAAGGTTTGCAAACCAAGATAGCGACCCACGCCATGATCTGCGTGTACCACCGGCGCGCCGATCCGTAACTCTGCCAGATTTTTAACGACATTCTCGGCGGTACTACTGGCCTTCTTCCGCCGTCGGCTTTGAGATACTCGCTTGCCAAAAAGTTGCGATTCAGCAATGAGGGCGAAGGGTATTGGCGAGGTGCCAGAAATACCCTCTTCGAGTGGGGCAACGGTGACGTTAATACTATCTTTGCCGGTGGTGAATTCGCGCCAGTTATTGACCGCCTTGGGCTTGAGTTTATACCGGCCTAATAGGTCGATAAGTGCTTCGCGGCGTCCGGGAGACTCGGCGCAAAAAAGAATTCGGCGATCGCTGCAATAGTCTCTTAAAGCGGCGACAGGATCGGCTTGCTTGCTGTCTATGGTCAGCGTTGGCGAGTTGCCGATGGCAAAATTATGGCTTTTAGCGGAATCGGGGAAAGGTGTCTCACTAATCGTAATTCGTGGGTAATCTTTGAGCCGCGAAAAAATCTCCGGTACGGTCTGAAATACTGTGGCCGGGGGTAGTACAGGGCGGCGTATATCGCCTAAGCGCTGTTCGTAGCGCTGCTGTATATCTTGCCAATAGTGTTCCGCGGCGGCTTCAATACCCGCACTAGTGAGTAGCCAGCTATTGGTGGGTAGGTAGTCAAATAGTGTCCCAGTCTGCTCAAAGAACAGCGGTAGATAGTACTCTATGCCTGCCGGTGCAATCCCGTCACTAACGTCTTGGTAAATTGGGCATTTGCGGTGGTCGACATTAAATTGTTCGTGCCAGTGACGACGAAATAGGGCGACGCCGTCTTCATCTAAGGGTAATTCTTTGCCCGGCAGTAGACGTATTTGTTTGACCGACTCGATGCCACGCTGGGTTTCGGGATCAAAGCTCCGCAGGCTATCAATCTCTTCATCGAGTAGGTCAATACGATAGGGTGATTCGCTCCCCATGGGGAAAATATCAATAATGGCGCCACGACTGGCGTACTCGCCATGCTGGTAAACGGTATCGACATGTCGATAGCCACTCTTTTCTAGCTTCTGGCGAAAAGTATCAATATTGAGAGTTTGACCGATATCAAGCACTAGGCTGTGCTTGCTGACGTAGTCTGGTGGCGCTATACGCTGCATCAGGGTGCTGATCGGTGCGACCAAAATACCGCGACGCATAGTGGTAAGTTCACTTAAGGTGCGCAAACGCTCAGAGACAATGTCTTCATGGGGTGAGAAATTGTCGTAGGGTAATGTTTCCCAGTCCGGCAGTAGTTTCACCGGCAAGCCATCTGCAAAGAACCGCATATTTTGTTCTAGTTGATACGCCGAGGCCGTGTCTGCGGTGAGTAATAACAGCGGCGCATCTAGGGAGTTAGCTAGCTCTGCGGCGAGTAAGCCGTGACTGGCGGCAGGAATGCAGCCCCAGTGAAGGGCTCCGCCCTTAGGGGGCTTTACAATGGCAGGTAATTCAATCACAGGTGAAATTCGACTTCTTTATCAGCTTAATACACCATTATAACCTGCAAGTGGTAGTTATTACATTGCTACATATTGGTTGAACAGTTGAACTTAGGGTCAGTAATAAAGATAATACGCCCTCAAATTCCTCCTTCCCTCCGAAAGTAAAGGGTATCTACTGTGATTGAAAGAAGACGTGAGCGTCCTGATGACTACTTCGCCGATTGGAAAGAGCGTGAAGCATTAGCAGAGGGGATGATTCCCCTAATTGGTAAGTTGTACCGTACCAATAACGTGAAAACCTATATCTATGGAAAGAACCTGTCTAATCTCTCGGTTCTGGACATTATGCAAGCGCATCGCTTTGTGCGTCAGGTAGAGCAAAGTGAGCTGTCAGAGTTCGAAACTTTCCCCGTCATTCAAGCATTGGCTACCCTGGATCTTGGCACTGCACATATTGACGCAGGCCGAATTGCGGTTGCCTATGAAGAAACCGGCAAGCCGGCTGGTCAATCAGTAGAAGAATTTGTTCGCAGCCAAGTCGCAGGTTTGATTGGGGTCTCTAAAGAACCCGTTCGTCCACCCCGCGATGTCGTCCTTTACGGCTTCGGACGTATTGGTCGCTTAGTTGCACGTTTGCTAATCGAAAAAACCGGTGGTGGCGACAATTTGCGATTAAAGGCCGTTGTTATTCGTCATGGCGGCGCCGAAAATGATTTAGTTAAGCGGGTGAGCTTGCTGCGTCGCGATTCGGTACATGGACCTTTTAACGGTACAATCCGAGTAGACGAAGATAGGCAGTCTTTTGTAGCCAATGGCGTCGAAGTTAAAGTGATTTATGCTAATTCACCTGCTGAGGTTGATTACACCAAATATGGTATTAACGACGCTATCCTGGTGGATAACACGGGTAAATGGCGCGACACAGAAGGTTTATCAGTGCATTTGGGCTGTCCCGGTATCTCCAAGGTCATTCTGACTGCGCCCGGTAAAGGTGAAATGAAGAATATTGTTCACGGCGTAAATAGTCATGAGATTCTGCCGACAGACACTATTATTTCAGCAGCAAGCTGCACTACTAATGCAATCGCACCACCGCTTAAGGTATTAGATGATAAATTTGGCGTTGAGGGTGGTCACGTTGAGACTGTTCACTCGTATACTAATGACCAGAACCTAATTGACAACTACCACAAAGGTGATCGTCGCGGTCGCAGCGCGCCATTAAATATGGTTATCTCCGAAACTGGGGCCGCCAAAGCAGTCGGCAAAGTGCTTCCGCAGTTATTGGGCAAGCTTAGTGGCAACGCGATTCGCGTGCCTACGCCGAATGTCTCTTTAGCTATTTTGAAGTTGAACCTGAAGACTGAGACAACGGTTGAGGAGTTGAACGAGTTTATGCGCCGGGTGGCATTGCATTCGCCACTGCGTAAGCAGATTGATTATTCAAACTCGCCTGAAGTGGTATCCAGCGATTTTGTCGGCTCACGTCATGCTTGTGTATTCGATAGTGAGGCTACCATTGTCAACGGCAAAAGTGCGGTGCTGTATTGCTGGTACGACAATGAATTTGGGTACAGTTGTCAGGTGCACCGCATTCTTGAGCAAATGGCCGGCGTAAATTACGCAGTTTACCCTCAGGACTAGACGGGGAGGCTAGCTTAGGTAATGTCATGAGCTGGCCTAGCCGTAAATGTTTGCAAAGTCTGTCATATCCTTGGGGTTGCTCTAGCAAGCACATCCGTGAGTCTTTATACTTGCGAGAGTTTTTTCATGCGTAGCTGAACATTCAGTTTTCGCATTATTTCAGGAGCGCTTTCGCACTCCCCTTACGCAAATTTGCAATTTCGCGTTTAACCGTAAGAGTATTTGCCAAACTTATGATTAAAATTACCAAAGGGCTGGATTTACCCATGTCGGGTGAGCCCGATCAGCGTATTGAGTCCGGCTCAAAAGTGCGTTCGGTTGCGGTAGTTGGTTTCGATTACATCGGTATGAAGCCTACTATGGCGGTCAAAATCGGCGATCGTGTCAAAACGGGTCAACTTTTATTCACCGACAAGAAAAATGAAGGCGTGCGTTACACCTCGCCGGCAACAGGTCTTGTTTCTGCGATTAATCGCGGTGAAAAGCGAATTCTAGAGTCGGTGGTTATCGATGTAGAACAAGACGACTACCAAAGTTTCAACCAGTATGATGCATCTGCGCTGTCTACGCTGACAGCCGAGCAGGTAACGGAAAATCTCGTGGAATCCGGGCTTTGGACTGCGTTTCGTACCCGGCCGTTTAGCCGTATCCCTAAGATTGGCAGTGCTCCAGCCGCAATTTTTGTTACGGCGATCGACACTCAGCCCTTGGCTGCTGATCCAGCGCTTATTATTGCGCGGTCAGAGCAAGATTTTACTAATGGCCTGGAGCTGCTTTGTCGTTTAACTAGCGGTAAAGTCCATTTGTGTGTGGCGCCTAATAGAAATATCCCTAGCCTAGATAATGACCAACTGCATGTCGCTGAATTTGGGGGCGCTCACCCTGCAGGCCTGGCTGGCACTCATATTCACTTTCTGGAAGGGGCGAGTGCGCTCAAGATAGTATGGTCAATTGGCTATCAAGACGTTATTGCGGTTGGTAAGTTGTTTACCACAGGTAAATTGAGTGCCGACCGAGTGATATCACTGGCGGGACCTCAGGTTGAGAATCCACGCTTAATTGCAACCCGTTTGGGCGTCAGCCTTGATGAGTTGTGCGCTGGACAACTTATACCAGGCGATAACCGTGTTATATCCGGCTCGGTGTTGGGCGGTAGGACGGCTCGCGGCGCAACCGCATTTTTAGGGCGTTATCACAATCAAGTAACGGTCCTCGCAGAGGGCAATAACCGTCAATTTATGGGCTGGTTATCCCCAGGGGTGAATAAACATTCCCTGCTGCGTATTTACTGGTCACAGTTTTTCAAAAAACGTTTTTCTTACACTACTAGCACGAATGGCAGCGAGCGGGCAATGGTACCAATCGGGGCATATGAAAAAATAATGCCCCTAGATATTTTGCCGACCCAGTTACTGCGTTCACTTATCGTTGGTGATACCCAAGTTGCACAAACTTTGGGTTGTTTAGAGTTGGATGAGGAAGACCTCGCGCTATGTACTTACGTTTGCCCTGGCAAATATGAGTATGGGCCAATCCTTCGCGACAATTTAAGCCGTATAGAGAAAGAGGGTTAAATCATGGGGCTGAGAAAAATTCTCGATGATATCGAGCCAAGTTTTGAAAAAGGTGGTCGTTTTGAGAAATGGTATGCGCTGTACGAAGCAGCCGATACTATTTTTTATACGCCGTCATCTGTAACTAAGACAAATGCTCATGTTCGCGACGGAGTTGACCTAAAGCGAGTCATGATTACAGTCTGGTTTTGCGTCTTCCCGGCCATGTTCTATGGTATGTGGAACATTGGTTTTCAGGCCAACCAAATCATGCTGGATACTGGCATTGTCGCAGGGGAGGGCTGGCGTCATGTCATGATTTCAATGTTGGCGGGCTACGATCCAACAAGCATCTGGGATAATCTCTGGCACGGTGTCTGGTTTTTCGTTCCGGTTTACGCGGTAACTTTTGTTGCTGGCGGCTTCTGGGAAGTGTTGTTCGCAGTAAAGCGCGGCCATGAAGTTAACGAAGGCTTTTTTGTTACTTCTATACTGTTCGCACTCATCTGCCCTCCGAATATACCGCTGTGGCAAGTGGCCTTAGGTATCAGCTTCGGCGTTGTCATCGGTAAAGAAGTGTTTGGTGGTACCGGCAAGAACTTCCTTAATCCGGCTTTAACGGGACGCGCTTTCCTATATTTCGCCTATCCTGCCCAATTGTCAGGTGATGCGGTATGGACCGCAGTTGATGGCTATACCGGAGCAACAGCCCTATCGATTGCGGCTAGTGATGGTATGGCTGCAGTGCAGCAGCAGATGACTTGGATGGATGCTTTTGTTGGTAACGTACACGGTTCAATGGGTGAGGTGTCCACGCTAGCTATACTGATTGGCGGCTCAGTTTTGCTTTGGACCGGTATTGCATCTTGGCGAATCGTTGCTGGGGTATTACTCGGCACATTCACGCTCACGGCTTTATTTAACTCGATGGATAGCAGCACCAATTTGATGATGGCAATGCCGTGGCACTGGCATATGGTTGTGGGAGGACTTGCTTTCGGTATGATGTTTATGGCGACAGACCCAGTTTCTGCCTCAATGACGAATACCGGCAAATGGGTTTATGGTGCACTCATCGGTGTGATGGTGATTTTGATCCGAGTTGTCAACCCAGCCTTTCCAGAGGGCATTATGCTGGCAATTTTGTTTGCCAATTTATTTGCAGCTTTAATCGATCATTTTGTGGTCGAGGCAAACATCAAGCGGAGGTTGGCACGTGGCTAACAACGATAGTACGCAGAGAACACTTCTGGTTGCCCTAGTTCTCTGTATTGTCTGCGCACTGGTTGTTGCCAGTGCTGCAGTAATGCTGAAGCCGGCTCAGGTAGCCAATAAAGCTCTAGATCGTAAAAAGAATATTTTGGCAGCAGCGGGTTTGCTTATTCCGGGTGAAGATATTGAGGCTCAGTTCAAGCAAGTAACCACAAAAATCATTGATTTGCGCACAGGTAAATTTTCCGACGAGATTGCGCTCAAAGGTTTTGAGCAGTCTAAAATAGCGAACGACAGCGAAACCTCAATTGCACTGGGTGACAATGACTTGGCCGATATACGCCGCCGCGAAAATTTTGGGCTGGTGTATCTGATCGGTGAAAACGGTAATTATCAAAAAGTGATATTACCGGTACGTGGTTATGGTCTTTGGTCTACCCTCTACGGCTATCTAGCCTTGGAAGAGGATTATAATACGGTGGCTGGGTTAGGCTTCTACGAGCATGGCGAAACCCCAGGTTTGGGCGGCGAAGTAGATAATCCGAAATGGAAAGGCTTGTGGCCCGGCAAAGAAATTTATGATGATGGTGAGGTTGCCATTCAACTGGTCAAAGGTAATGTGGATTCCTCAACAATGGGCGCTATTAACAAAGTTGATGGCCTATCTGGTGCAACATTAACCAGCCGCGGTGTCAGCAACTTATTGCAATTCTGGATGGGTAGGCTGGGTTACCAAGAATTCTTACGTAACTTGCGTCAAGGGAAGGCATAGACTATGTCAACAATTAGAGAAGCCCTAACTAATCCAATTATCAAAAATAACCCTATTGCGCTGCAGATATTGGGTATTTGTTCCGCCTTGGCGGTGACCTCTAGTTTGAAGGTGACACTGGTAATGTGTCTTGCGGTGACCTTGGTTACCGCCTGCTCTAGCTTTTTGGTATCGCTAATTCGCAAGCAAATTCCGGGCAGTATTCGGATTATCGTCCAAATGGTCATAATTGCCTCCTTGGTAATATTGGTCGATCAGCTGCTTAAAGCTTACGCGTTTGCAATCAGTAAACAGTTGTCGGTGTTTGTCGGTCTGATTATCACTAACTGTATTGTCATGGGCAGAGCCGAAGGCTATGCCATGAAAAATCCGCCGGTGGCGAGCTTCGTAGATGGTATAGGCAACGGTTTGGGCTATAGCGTGGTGTTATTATCGATTGCTGTGGTTCGTGAGCTGTTTGGCTCTGGCAAACTGTTAGGCTATGAGATACTTCCGCTGGTGACTGATGGCGGCTGGTATGTGCCTAATGGTATGTTGCTGTTACCGCCAAGCGCCTTCTTTTTGATTGGTTTTTTTATCTGGATTGTTCGGTCCGTGAAAAAAGAGCAGGTTGAAAAAGCTGATTTCAAGATTACTAAAAATACCCGCAGTGTTAAGGAGGCATTTTAATGGAACATTACATTAGCCTATTTGTGCGCTCGGTATTTATTGAGAATATGGCGCTAAGCTTTTTCTTGGGTATGTGTACTTTCTTGGCGATATCCAAAAAGATCCAAGCCGCGCTCGGTTTGGGTATTGCTGTGATCGTAGTTATGGCTGTGACCGTACCAGTTAATAGCCTTATCTATAATTACCTTCTGAGAGAAGGTGGTTTAGCGTGGGCCGGTTATCCAGAGGTGGATTTAAGTTTCCTTGGTCTATTGAGCTACATCGGCGTTATTGCCGCTATTGTTCAGATCATGGAAATGGTTTTGGATAAATATGTCCCTGCGCTCTACAGTGCGCTAGGGGTATTTCTACCATTGATTACCGTTAACTGCGCGATCTTGGGTGGTTCATTATTTATGGTCGAGCGCGATTATAATTTTTCGGAGTCAGTAGTTTACGGTGCTGGTGCCGGTACAGGCTGGGCCCTAGCTATAGTGGCGCTAGCAGGCATCCGCGAAAAGTTGAAGTACAGTGATGTACCGGAAGGCTTACGTGGTTTGGGTATTACTTTTATCACCGTTGGCTTGATGTCCTTGGGCTTTATGTCCTTCGGCGGCATTGTACTTTAACCGAGAAAAACGGGAGACCTAGTTATGAATACAGTAGTTATTCTCGGTGTGGGAATGTTTACCGCGATAGTATTATCGCTGGTTTGCGTTATCTTATTTGCACGCTCGCGTTTAGTGAGTAGCGGCAATGTCACTATTGAGATCAATGGCGAAAAGAAAATCACAGTACCCGCTGGTGATAAATTGCTTAACACTTTATCTGGGCAGGGCGTATTTTTAGCGTCTGCCTGTGGTGGTGGCGGCAGCTGCGCGCAATGTAAGTGTATTGTTACAGATGGTGGTGGCTCTATGCTGGCTACCGAAGAAGCGCATTTCAGTCCTCGCGAAGCCCGTGAAGGCTGGCGTTTATCCTGCCAGACTCCGGTTAAGCAGGACATGAAAATTGAAGTGCCTGAAGACGTGTTCGGCGTTAAACAATGGGAATGCACCGTTCAGTCTAATAACAACGTGGCAACCTTTATTAAAGAGCTGGTCCTGAAACTGCCTGAGGGCGAGAATGTTAACTTCCGTGCAGGCGGTTACGTTCAGTTGGAGTGTCCGCCGCATCACCTAAAATATTCTGAGTTTGATATTCCCGCAGAATATAAAGGTGACTGGGAGCGCTTTGGCTTTTTAAATGTAGAGTCAAAAGTGGAAGACACTGTAATTCGCGCTTACTCTATGGCGAACTACCCAGAAGAGCGGGGCATTGTTAAATTTAATATTCGCGCTGCAACACCGCCGCCAAACAACTTGACGCTGCCAGCGGGTCAAATGTCTTCCTGGACATTTAATCTTAAAGCTAGCGATAAGGTGACGGTATACGGTCCTTTTGGCGAGTTCTTCGCGAAAGAGACTAACGCAGAAATGGTGTTTGTCGGTGGTGGTGCTGGTATGGCGCCAATGCGTTCACATATTTTCGATCAGCTTATACGCCTTGGTTCAAAGCGCAAAATTACGTTTTGGTACGGCGCGCGTTCAATGCGTGAAGCCTTCTACGTAGAAGAGTACGACAAGCTAGCCGCTGACAATGACAATTTTGAATGGCATTTGGCATTGTCAGATCCGCAGCCGGAAGATAACTGGACGGGCAAAACGGGTTTTATTCATCAAGTTTTATATGAAAATTACCTGAAGGACCATGACGCACCAGAGGACTGTGAGTTCTATATGTGTGGCCCGCCAATGATGAACTCAGCGGTTGTTAAGATGCTTGAAGACCTTGGTGTTGAGGCTGACAATATTCTGCTTGATGATTTTGGTGGCTAAAATTATATACCGCCCGATAAAAGCAGCCTTGGTGCTGCTTTTATGTTTATTAAGTGCCTGTTCTCCCACGCCGCCAGAATTTCTGCAGCTCAGCGGCATGACGATGGGTACTACCTATCATATTACCCTGCGTAATCCCGGCGAATGGACAGAGCAGTCCTTAAAGGCGGCCTTAGACGACCGACTTGTGGCCTTTAGTCAAATCGCATCTACTTATATTCCGGATTCCGAGCTCAGCCAGATAAATACCATGCCAGCGGACGAGTGGCATCAGCTTACTCCAACGCTGTTTGATATTTTAGTGTTGGCGGCGGAAGTAAGTTGGTTGAGTAATGGCGCGTTTGACGTCACAGTGGGACCGCTGGTTGATCTGTGGGGATTTGGGCCAGATAAACACGACGGCAGACCTGACGAGGGTGCCATTAAAAAAACCTTAGAAGACGTTGGCTTTGACCGTATTGAGTTAGATTTGGCTGAGCACAAGATTAAAAAAACTGCGCCGCTGCGTATTGACCTATCTGCGATAGCCAAGGGTTACGGTGTAGATGCCGTGGCTTTATGGCTAGAGTCTTTAGGCAGTGCGGATTACTTGGTGGAGATTGGCGGCGAAATGCGCGTTGCCGGACTTAGCCCTCGCGGGGACTCATGGCGAATAGGCCTTGAAAGCCCAGATTTAGAGGTTAACAAAACCACGCCCATTCTATTAGGTAATATTGGGGTGGCGACGTCAGGGGATTATCGAAACTACTTTGAAGAAAATGGTGTGCGTTACTCACATACCATTGATCCACGCACTGGTCGGCCGATTACGCATAATCTTGTCTCAGTCACCGTGTTGGACCCGTCTTGTGCTTTTGCAGATGCGATGGCCACGGCATTTTTGGTGTTGGGTGGTGAAAAAACCATGCAGCTGGCGGAACAATTGGCTATTCCCGTTTACTTAGTAGAGAAGACGGCAGACGGGTTCAGTAGCCGTTATAGCTTATCGTTTGGCCCCTATCTAGAAGAGGAGAATTAATATGGCGACCATTTTTGCAGCTTTTATCGTAATGCTCCTTATTGTTGGCGCGATGTCCATCGGGGTACTGCTGGGGCGCAAGCCTATTGCAGGTTCTTGCGGTGGTGTCGGCGCGGCCCTTAATGATCCAGATTATACTTGTGATCTTTGTGGCAATGACCCTAATAAGTGTACTGAAGAGAATGACAAATCTCGGCAGATAGCATCTAAGGCAGAGTTTTACGACGCGAGCTGATACTCGTTGCGGGTGCTCGCCCGCACAGAGTATAGGTGTTAATAAGTTCGTTGAGGTACATCCTTCCCAGGGTGTTTTGCCTTCAGTGCTACTTTCTGTCCGTCATGACCCTAAACCTAAACCCTATGCATTGGCCGTATGCTGTTTCCATGCATCCACCCGCGCTAAATAAGCTGCTCTAGCAATCTCCATATCCTTCAGGAAGGGCTCTAATTCGTTTAGCGTTAACGCTTGTGGGCCATCTACGAGTGCCTTTTGTGGCGCGGGGTGAAAATCTACTAAGATCATATTTGCGCCGGCTAGCACGCCTTGGGCCGTTGCGTGGCAGAGCTCAAGTACGCCGTCGGGGGCGATGTCTCTGCTTCCCACCGAGTGGGACGGATCAATACACACCGGCATTCTCGTCAAGCGTTTAACCGTGGGCACCTGGGCAAAATCCACCATATTTCGGTGGGGCGCACCAAATTCACTTTTCATACCCCTGAGGCAAAAGATCACCTGACTATTCCCGGCGCTGGCGAGATATTCGGCGGCATTTAATGATTCGCTGAGGGTAATACCGAAACCACGCTTTAGCAGGGCGGGATACTCACTTTGCTTGCCGATCGCTTTTAGCAACTCGAAATTTTGCGTATTTCTAGTGCCGATCTGCATAATCACGCCGCATGGATTGCCCGCGGCCTTCAGGGCCTGATCTATTTCCTCCATGTGACTTTCATGGGTGACTTCCATGGCGATGACCTTGATACCATGTTTACCTGCCAAGTCGAAAACCCAAGGCAAGCAGGTTTTACCATGACCTTGAAACGCGTAGGGATTGGTTCGCGGTTTATACGCTCCCATTCGCGTGCAGCTGAGGCCATTAGCTTTCAGCGCGATCATCATTTCTTCGACGTGTTTAGGATTGTCTACCGCGCACAGGCCGGCAAAGATATGCAGCGAGTCCTGATCGAAGCTTAAACCTTTGTACTGGAAGCCCGTTTGGCGGTGTACAGCTTTGTGGCGACCTAAAATGCGATACTCTTCAGAGATTCGGATTACTTTTTCTACCGCCGGCAGCGCTTCTATTTCATCGATGCTGAGGGTATGGGTGCTACCGAGCAGATATATTTCATGGAGCAGCTGCTGTTGGCCGCTGACTTGGTGGTGTTGTACTGTGATGCCCGATAATTGTTGGAGGTGACCGAGAGTCTTGATGTACGCGGGGTCTGTATCTTTGATGTTGGGGTGGAGTATCAAAAGCATTTAATCTTCCTCTCAGATATCGATATTATATAGCCGCACAATGCCAGCTTAATAATTATTAGTATCACAGCGCAATCATTTGGTGCCTAGTGATAGTATAGGCGCAGATTTACAACAGGGATTTTTGTATTCATCGCTATGGCAGTTCCGCTTTTTCTTCGTATTGGCATTCGCTATTTTTATCGCGCCTCGGGCAGTGATCGTTTTCTGTCGCTGGTGTCTTGGTTCTCATTACTAGGCATGCTAATTGGCACCGTGTCACTTATTGTGGTGATGTCGGTCATGAATGGCTTTGAGCGGGAATTACAGCAGCGCGTGTTGTCGGTTGTCCCTCACGGCTATATAGAAGGTCCTCAGCAGCGTTTAGCTGCTTGGCCTGAATATATCCAGCAGCTCAGAGGCAGCGAAGGCGTGAAAGGCGTGGCGCCTTATGTGGGCGGAAAAGCCATGTTGTCGTCTTTTAAACGACTCCGTGGCGTTGCTCTATACGGCATTGAACCACAGCAAGAGCGATCGGTGTCTGCGGTCGCGGAACATATGGTGGCGGGGCAGTACTTGGGTGATGATGCCGGCAAGTACCAGATTATTTTAGGCGATATTTTAGCCCGCCAGCTCGGGGTGAATATAGGTGATGATCTTACTGTTATTTTACCCAAAGTGACGGTGACTCCCTTTGGTTTATTTCCCCGCGAAAAGCGATTTCAGGTTAGCGGGGTATTTAGCGCCGGTGCGCAACTTGATGGCACGAGTGCATTTATCCATATAGCGGACGCCCAGCGACTGTACCAGTTAGGTAATGATGTTGAGGGCTTGCGTATTCAGCTAGCGGATATGTTTGCCGCCCCAGATTTATTACCCAAGCTTGCGGCAATGATGCCAGCTGGTAGCGTCGCGGTAACTTGGGGTGATAGTCAGGGTAGTCTTTTCCATGCGGTGAAAATGGAGAAGCAGATGGTGCGCTTATTGTTGCTATTCATCGTATTGATTGCGGCGTTTAATATTGTTTCTATTCTTAGTATGGCGGTATCGGGTAAGCGCGGATCTATTGCGGTACTGCGCACCATGGGTGCTACCCCTGCCACGATCATGGCGACCTTTGTGGTGTACGGTATGGCAACAGGTATTATCGGCCTGTGCTTGGGCTTGATTGTGGGGGTGCCGCTGGCGATTTATGTTGGCGACCTAGTGGCTTGGCTGGAGCAGCTAAGTGGTATGCAAATTTTTAATCCGGACGTCTATTTTATTACCCGCTTGCCGTCATTTTTACAGTGGTCGGATGTCGCAGTTGTGAGTGGGTTTGCCTTGTTATTAAGCCTTTTGGCGACCTTGTACCCTGCATGGCAGGCGTCTCGGGTCCAGCCTGCAGAGGCTCTGCGCTATGAGTAAAGAGTGTTGTTATGTCTACTGCTGATGTGATGTCAGGTTCTACGTCTGTTGATTCGACTACCGTTGATTCAGTTCCTAGCGATTCTGTACTAGCGTGCCGTAAATTATGGAAGTTCTATGTTCAAGGTTCTGAGCAACTTACCATCTTGAACGACATCGATTTGGATATTGCCAGCGGAGAACGTATCTCTATTGTGGGTCCATCGGGTGCGGGTAAAACGACCTTGCTGCATATGCTCGGTGGGCTAGATGTGCCGTCGCAAGGCCGAGTGCTGGTGCGAGGACGTGATATTGCGGCAATGAGTGATCGTGATCGCAGCCGTTTACGCAATCGAGAACTGGGTTTTGTGTATCAATTCCACCATCTTCTCAATGAGTTCTCTGCTCTTGAAAATGCGGCCATGCCCTTGTTAATTGCCGGCGACAAACGTGCTGTTGCCTTTGAGCGCGCCGGGGCTTTATTAGATCGGGTTGGCTTGGGACATCGGCTAAAACATCGGCCCTCACAACTTTCTGGCGGCGAACGGCAGCGCGTAGCCATAGCAAGGGCCCTGGTTAATGAGCCCGCTTGCGTTTTACTGGACGAGCCAACCGGCAATCTGGATGGCGACAATGCTGAGGCCGTGCAGGCGCTGTTATTAGAGTTAAATAAAGAACTGGCAATTAGCTTGGTGATAGTGACCCATGATTTAACATTAGCTGGGCGTATGGACAGGGTGCTCAACTTATATGACGGCAGCTTGCACGAGGCCAAGGCCTAATGCGCTCCTTATCCGTCTATATTGGTTTTCGCTACAGCGCAGATCGATCTGGTAATCAGTTGGTGTCGTTTTTATCGCGCTTATCGATGCTTGGTTTGGTACTCGGTGTTGCACTACTTGTGGTGGTGCTGTCGGTGATGAACGGCTTCGACCGCGAAATGCGTAATCGAATCTTAGCCCTGGTGCCGCATATCACCCTGCAACCTTGGTCCGATCAGCAAGTCGATTGGCAGCAACTTAAGCAGGACGTTGAGCGTCATCCACATGTGCTGGCCACTGCGCCGTTTGTGCAGGGCAACGCCATGTTGATCAAGGGCGCTGCGGTTGAGCCCAGCGTATTTTTTGGGGTAGATCCGGCTGCAGAAAAACGGGTTTCTGTTATTGAAGAATATGTTGATCTCGATATATTAACACCAGACGCATCGGGTCTTATTCTTGGCAAAGCGCTGGCCGATCGTCTTGTGATAGAAGCAGGTGACAGGGTAACGCTGGGCGTACCGCAGGCTGAGGGGCGGCAAAATATCCGGTTTGTGCAAATGAATGTGGCCGCGGTGGTCGCGACGGGCACAGAGTTAGATCAGCAGCTAATATTGATGCATATTAATCAGGCTCAATCACTGTTTAGCGAAGCGCCGCCGGTATCGCTTAGAGTGTCGGTTGACGATGTGTTTGCCGCGCCCCAAATTGCCTGGGAACTCGCATCGGTTCACGGCAGACATTACATGCTGAAGGATTGGAGCCAGCAATTTGGCAATATGTACCACGCGATTCAAATGTCGCGTAAGTTGGTGGTGATTATGCTTCTGGCGGTGGTTGCCGTGGCGGTTTTTAATGTGGTGTCCACCCTGGTAATGGTGGTAAATGATAAACGCGCCGATATTGGTATTTTGCGCAGTCAGGGGGCCAGTCAAGGCGATATTTTACGAATTTTCCTAACGTATGGCGCTATTATCGGCGCGGTCGGCGCATCTGCTGGCGGTGTTGTCGGGGTGCTGTTGGCATTAGGTATTAGTGATTTAGTGGCAGGGATAGAAAGCATCTCTGGGGTCAAATTATTGCAGAGTGACGTCTACCCTATAAATTACCTGCCGTCAGACGTTCGAATCCCTGATGTACTTATGGTGTGTGCTACTGCGTATATGATGAGTTTATTGGCGACAATTTATCCCGCGTGGCGGGCATCCAGAATGCCACCGGCAGAGGCCTTGCGCAGTCATTGAGCTAAGGTCTGGCTTGCCGAGACCGCTGCCGTTTCCGCCAGCGCTTAATCACATGGACACGCCAAAGAATATGAACACTTGCGGCGCCAACAAGACCCGATAGCAGGCCAGTAAGAAAGCAGCCTAATATCAAAGGCCGCCAGAGATGGGTGAATTCCTCGGCTAGCCAAGCCCAAGATAGCTCGAAGTGAAAGGTATTAGGAGGTATCCCCATCGCCAAGGCGCCGAGTTTATAGGTGAAGTAAAAGATGGCTGGCATAGTGATCGGATTCGTAATCCAAACCAGCATCACCGAGATAGGAAGATTAGCTCGAAATACGATGGCCGCCAATGCGGCGAGGATCATTTGGGTTGGAATGGGTACAAAAGCAATAAACAGCCCAAGGAACGACGCCACGGTGACCGAGCGTCGGTTCAGATGCCAGAGGTTGGGATCATGAAGCAGGCTGCCAAAAATACGCACCGAGGGGTGTTCACGTATTTTTTCGGGCGTTGGTAGCCAGCGTTTAAATAGTTTTCGAGCCATCCGTGCAATTCTAATTTACTATTTTGAAAGATAAAATCCACCGAGCCGCAGACCGGTAATATAGGGTCGTTATTATGCACGGTTCCATCGGGGTACTCCAGCATGTTGTCATGGATGACGGCAGCGATAGTCGGTCTTATAGCGGTTGCGTTTGCTTCCGCGCTGCCCAGCTATGTCGTATTAGGACTAATCTGCTTTTTGAGTGTGCTGCTACATATAGCGCTGCGCTCAAGGCTCAGCGCTAGTTGGCTAGCGTTTTCGCTCGCTGTTGGCTATGCCAGTTGTTATGGGTATTGGCGGGTGTCGCTATTATTGCCAGAAGGTTTAAAGACCAGTGATTTTACTGCCACAGTCGAAGTTACAACCGTTCCCGAGCCACGACAAGGTTTCACCTCCTACTATCAATTTGACGCAAATTTAATCGCGCTAGCGTGCGGCGACGATCTACCCGATAAGAAATGTCGTCTTCCATCGTCATACTCGGGTTTTGGCTTAGTGCAGTTGAATTGGTATGCAGATTCACCACCTCAATTTGGCAGCGTTTTCACGGCGAGTCTGCGTTTGCGCCAGGCCCACGGCTATCAATCGCCGGGCGCATTTGATTATGGCCGGTGGATGTTTGCCAGCGGATATTCTGCTCGTGGTTATGTGCGTAACCCAGAGATGTCGGTCTACCTAAATTCAAAACCTGCATCGTCATTTAATAGTGTTCGTCAGGGGATTGTGGACAAGATCGGCCGCCATCTAGAAAAGTATCGCCATGGTAATATTATGAAGGCGCTGCTGTTTGCTGATCGCAGCGATATTGGCCGTGAGCAGTGGCAGGTGTTTGCGCGCACTGGCACCAACCACCTAATGGCAATATCGGGTATGCATATTGGCATTGTTTTGGCTTGGGGGTTTTTTATTGGCCGGGTTTTTGGCGCACTGTTACCGCGAGCTAATACCTTGGTAATAGGTGCCTATATTGCGTTGTCCTTTGCTTTTGGCTACGCCGCATTAGCTGGTTTTTCAGTGCCTACTAAGCGCGCACTAATAATGGCAATGGCGGCTTTAATTGCCTTTTGTTTACAGCGCAATGTCTCTGTGTGGCAGGCATATATTACGGCCATGTTGCTGGTATTAATTATCGATCCCTTGGCGCCACATCGAGCGGGCTTCACTTTATCATTCGCGGCGGTTGGCGTATTGCTGTTTGCATTTCAAGGCCAACGGCGCAGCAAACAGCTGGGCAGCCACTTTGCAAAAAGTTTATTTCGTTCCCAGTGGGTAGTACTGCTGGGCCTAATTCCGCTATTAATGATGTGGGGCTACGGGATAAGTCCAGTTAGTTTTCCGGTTAATTTATTGGCGATTCCATTACTCACAGTGCTGATACTACCCTTACTATTTTGCGGTTTATTGTTGATAGGCTTGGCACCATCACTGGCGGATAGGAGTTGGCGGGCTGCAGATTACTTGCTTGATATCTTGATGAATGGACTCACCTTAACGGCGGGAAGTTTTCCGCAAGTCTTTGTGCCAATTTCCATGTTCAGCTTTGTTCTTATGAGTATTTCTGTTTTGGTGTTATTGCTGCCCCGCGGCACACCCGCAAAGTGGCTTGCGATGGTGTCGCTGCTATGTCTTTTCTTGATGCCACCGTCACGGCCCAGTGTGGGTTCAGCTTGGGTGACGACGCTAGATGTGGGGCAGGGCTTGTCGGTCTTAGTGCAAACAGCCACAAAAACCTTGATATACGATGTTGGCCCTGACTTCGGCAGTGGCTTTAATACCGCAGATGCCGTGGTGATTCCAGCGTTGCGACGTTTCGGTATTGATAAGGTAGATATATTGGTAATCAGTCACGCAGATAGGGACCACGCAGGCGCTGCGCCAGCGCTTTTAAAAGAAATAGACGTGGCTGAATTACGTGTTGGCGAAAATCTTGCTGAGGTAAATAAAGACGCTTTAGCTTGCGCTAGACCCCATCGCTGGAAGTGGGATGAGGTTGATTTTGAGTTTCTTAATAGCAATGGTGACCGCAGTTTGACGGGAAACAACGCATCTTGCGTACTACGCCTTAGCTCAGGCCGGACATCCTTGCTACTGACGGGAGATATAGAAAAATCGATCGAGGGCAAATTAATCGCGAGCGGGCAAACTTTGTCGGCAGATGTATTAATCGCTCCGCACCACGGCAGCAACACTTCATCAAGCATCGAGTTTCTTCGCGCGGTGTTACCTTCCAAGGTGGTGTTTTCTGCGGCTCGCAATAATCGCTATGGGCACCCAGCGGAGTCAGTAACTCAGCGCTACACACAACTGGGCACTCGATGCTGGTCTACGGCTTATCATGGGAGTATTCGATTTAGATTAGACGAATTTGGCGCGGCGCTCGATAAAATGTGGGGAGGCGGTCGATACTATTGGCAAATTGATGGATATTCACCGGAATCTGGCGAGGAAATATGCAGCAAATTGCATTCCGGACACTGATTCGCTTTTTACCCCGGCATTCCCTCCGTATAATACCTGCACATAAAAATTGAAGGGATTGAATGTGCTGGAATTGGTGAAAGCCGGTGGTTGGCTAATGCTGCCCATTATTGCGTCCTCTATTATTGCGATGGCAATCTGTGTAGATCGCTTCCTTAAATTGAATCCCGATAAAGTCGCGCCGCGAAGTTTGCTGAATCAGGTGTGGTCCTGGTTGCAAAACAAGCAACTTGACGCTGCAAAACTGCGTGAATTACGCCGCGGCTCTCCACTGGCTAGGATCTTGGCGGCAGGATTGGCGAATGCCAAGCACGGCCGAGAGATTATGAAAGAGAGTATCGAAGATGCCGCCTCGCCGATTATCCATGATTTAGAGCGCTACCTTAATGCCCTCGGGACGATTGCAGCGGTTGCGCCCTTGCTCGGTTTGCTGGGTACGGTGTTAGGGATGATTCGTGTGTTTACCGAAATCATGGTGCAGGGAACCGGCAATGCCGGCGTGCTTGCCGGCGGTATTTCAGAAGCCTTAATTACCACCGCCTCCGGTCTTTGTGTGGCGATTCCCGCCTTGGTTATGCATCGTTATTTTTTGCGAAGAATTGATGAAATTGTGGTCACCATGGAGCAAGACGCTATAAAGCTCATTAATGCGATGCACGGTGAAGTCCAAATTAAGGATTCGTCGGCAGGAAAGGCCGCGTGAAATTTAAACGTCAGCGAGTGGATGATGGCGGGGTAAATTTAACGCCGCTCATTGATGTTGTGTTTTTGTTGCTCATTTTTTTCATGGTATCGACAACCTTCACTAAAGAAAGCCGCCTTAAGCTCGAACTCCCTACTGCGCGAGGCGAAGCTGCGCTGCAAGAAAATAATGTCTTGGAGGTTGTGGTCGATGCCACGGGGCATTACCGCGTTAATGAAAGGACTTTAGCGGTGCATACCTTAGACGCATTAATGACTGCAATGCGCGATGCTGCAGCCAATAACAGTGACGTGCCGGTGGTTATTACTGCTGACGCCAAGAGCCCGCATCAATCTGTGATTACCGCAATGGATGCGGCGGGTAGACTGGGGTTTGCTAAACTTAGTCTAAGCACTCAAGATCCAGAAATGACTTCTGTTGACCAGTAATTATTAGTATCAGGAACACCCAGTATTATGAGTAATGAACAGTCGGATCTAGCAATATACGGACGGCTAATAAAGTACGTATTGCCGATGTGGGCGATGTTTTTATTAAGTGTACTGGGTTTCTCAGTGTTCTCCGGCGTGCAGGTCTTACTTGCCGATATGATGCAGTTAATTGTTGATTATATTGGCGGCAATATGGTCCCAGGTGAGGGTGGCCTGTCAGCCAAGTTTATGTGGAAGCTTGGCGGCGATGACTTTGTGATAACGGATGCTCGGCTTTGGATCGTGCTGATGATGGTCTTCCTAGGGATTCTTCGCGGTATTGGATATTTCGCAGGTAACTATTTTATCTCTATAGTTTCTCATAGCTTGGTTCACAATCTGCGCTGCGAGCTATTTCAAAAAATGCTCTACATGCCGAGTTCTTACTACGATCATAATTCAAGCGGCGTGATGATTTCTAAAATCACCTTCAACGTAGAGCAAGTCACAGGTGCGGCGGTCAACGCAACTAAAGTGGTATTGCGTGAAGGTACGTTTGCCATCGGCCTCATTATGTTTCTGCTGTATTCGAATTGGAAACTCACCATGGTGTTTTTCGTGGCCTTGCCGATTATTGCGGTCATTGTGTATTGGGTTGGCAAGCGGTTCCGCAAGATCAGTAAAAGTATTCAAAATGCCATGGGTGATGTGAATCAGGTCACCAACGAATCGATTAGCGCCTACCGAGAAATTCGTTTGTATGATGGCATTAGCTATGAACAGAAACGATTTGATGAGGCCAGTCAACGCAACCGCTCACAGAATATTAAAATGGCTTTTTACAATGCTATTAGCCCCTCGGTTATCCAATTCCCGGTCGTACTGGCGACGGGTGTGCTGGTTTGGATTGCGCTGGGCTTAGGCGGTGAAATGTCACCCGGCGCGTTTGTCGCATACTTGTCGGCGGCCTTGTTTTTACCCAAGCCCATGCGTCAACTTGCCGATGTGAGCAGCACGATTCAAAAAGGTCTGGCGGCGGCTGAAGATATATTTGAGTTCATTGACACCGAGCAGGAAAAAGACACAGGCACCTACGTTAGCGACACGACCAAGGGCGATATCGCAATTAAAGGTCTGAGTTTCGCCTATGCCGAAGGCGGCGAGAAAGTATTACGGGATGTAAACTTAAGCGTTGGCGCCGGGCATTCCTTGGCCCTCGTCGGACTGTCAGGTTCGGGCAAGTCAACCTTGGTAAGTCTTATTTCTCGCTTCTACGACCATTCAGAGGGCGAGATACTCTTAGACGGTATTGATGTGCGCGAGTACACGCTAGAAAATCTTCGCGACAAAATGGCTCTAGTCACCCAGCAGGTCACCCTATTTAACGACACTATTTTTAATAATATTGCCTACGGAAAAATGGCCGGATCTACGCCTGAGCAGGTTCGCGCCGCGGCTGAAGCCGCGCATGCGATCGAGTTTATTGATCAACTACCCAATGGCTTCAATACCATGATTGGTGAAGACGGCGTCATGTTGTCTGGTGGCCAGCGCCAGCGGCTAGCGATAGCGAGAGCATTCTTAAAAAATGCGCCGGTACTGATATTTGATGAAGCGACGTCAGCCTTAGATAACCGCGCTGAAAATCATATTCAGCAGGCTATGGAAGAGATAATGAAAGGTCGCACTACCATTGTGATCGCGCATCGCCTATCGACCATCGAAAAAGCCGATCATATTGTGGTGATGGAAGCGGGAAGAGTAATGGAGCAGGGCAACCACACTGAGCTGCTGGCGCTGAATAAACGTTATGCTCAGCTTTACAACAAGAATTTTGAGGAGCAGTAAATGTTCTTAGAGCAGCGTATTAACGCTGCTTGGTACGGGCGCGCGGGCTGGCTATTACTGCTGTTTCCTCTCACGCTGTTATTCCGGCTTATCGCAAGGCTGCGGCGGTCTTTTATTGCGCCGCAGCCCTGTGGTGCGCCAGTCATTATTGTCGGCAATATCACTGTTGGCGGCAGCGGAAAAACCCCTGCGGTATTGGCTTTGGCTGAATTCTGCCGTCATCGCGGCTATCGCGTGGGCATTATCAGTCGAGGTTACGGTGGCCAGGCGCCTCATTATCCCTACTTGTTAGACGTGGGTACTGAGCCAAGTATTGCCGGCGACGAACCCTGTCTGATTGCACGCCGTAGCGGCCTGCCGGTTGCAGTGTCGCCGGACCGTCTCGCTGCGGCAAAATTATTGGTTGAGCAAGAGCGATGTAATATCATTATCAGCGATGATGGCTTACAGCATTATCGTCTGGCGAGAGACATAGAGATCCTATTGCTTGACGGTCAGCGTGGTTTTGGCAACGGCTTCTGTTTGCCTGTGGGCCCTTTGCGAGAACCTATCGCTAGAGCCAGTCAGGTTGATCTCACCATTATTAATGGTGGCAGCGACACACTTCGCGGTCACACTATGTTACTCGTAGGCGAGACCGCCATTAATTTGAGTGACGGTGAGCGTCGTGGGTTGAGTGCCTGGCCAGAAGCGGAGCGCCGCATTCACGCGGTAGCCGGCATTGGCAATCCATCGCGATTTTTTCAGGCCTTGCGGAGCAAGGGTTTTTTGGTGATCGAACATGCTTTTGTCGATCACCACGCATTTACTGCAGCGGATCTTTATTTTGGCGATCAATGTCCAGTAATCATGACGGAAAAAGATGCGGTAAAGTGCGCGCAATTTAATGTTGAAAATTGCTGGGTGCTGCCGGTAGATGGCGAGATTGGCTCTGCTTTTTACGACGAATTTACAATATTACTTGAGCGCTTAGCTACGCCTTAATGTAATCCACACAACAGTTTGCTGTGCTTGCTCGCTTGAATTGCGGGGTACGGCGCGACGAACAGCTCGGAGCTTGCATGTCATATACCGTTATTATTCCCGCCCGCTTTGCCTCCAGCCGCTTGCCTGGTAAGCCGCTGATGGAGATTGCAGGTAAGCCCATGATTCAGCATGTGTGGGAGCGAGCGAAAGAAAGCGATGCATCAAGGGTGGTTATTGCAACCGAAGACCAGCGCGTTCTTGAGGCTTGCCAGAAGTTTGGTGCTGATGTGGTGATGACGCTTGCCACCCATGAGTCAGGAACAGACAGGCTTCAGGAAGTCGTTGCCAAGCTTGGACTCGCTGACGAAGATATTGTGGTGAATGTACAGGGTGATGAGCCATTAATACCCCGCGAGGCAATCGCCCAAGTTGCAAATAATCTTGCACTAAATACCCAGGCGGGTATTTCCACTCTTGGCGAGGCGATCACCGATAAATCCACGGTTTTTAATCCCAATGCAGTCAAAGCGGTATGTGATCGCGCCGGTTTTGCCCTTTATTTTAGTCGTGCGCCCATGCCTTGGTGCAGGGATGAATGGTCGACAGATGCGCTGGCTAGTGAGCAAAGAGATGGCCAAGGTGGACTGCCGGACGCTGCGCCGTTTATGCGCCATATTGGAATATATGCGTATCGGGTTGGTTTTTTACATCAGTTTGTCACTTGGCCGATGGGAGTACTGGAGCGGGTCGAAAAGCTTGAGCAGCTGCGGGCGATGGAAAACGGCGTGCGTATTCATATTGAGCTTGCCTGCGTTAATATCCCCGGCGGTGTGGATACCGAGGCAGATCTAAATGCCGTGCGCGCGCATTTGTTAGGTAAAGCTTAATGACGAGCAAAGTGCTATTCGTCTGTTTAGGTAATATTTGCCGTTCACCAACGGCCCACGGTGTATTCCAAAAGTTAGTTTCCGACGCCGGGCTGCAGGACAGTATTCAGGTTGAGTCCGCGGGCACCGGCGATTGGCATATTGGTCATTCACCGGACGAGCGCACCCTGCGAGCAGCGAGCAAGCGCGGCTATGATTTGTCGATGTTGCGGGCGCGGCAGGTCACCGTGGCTGACTTCCAAGAATTCGATTATGTGTTGGCAATGGATAAGAGCAATCTCAAAGATTTGCGGGCAATGGCAGGGGATAAAACCGGATGCCATGTGTCTTTGTTTTTAGATTTTGCCGAATCGTCGTGGAAGCGAGAAGTGCCTGATCCTTACTTCGGTGGTGAAGATGGTTTCGAGACCGTACTAGAGCTAGTCGAAGACGCCGCTCGTGGTTTGTTGGCAACCATCCGAGGTCGGGAGGGGGCTAGTCAGTGAATATTTCCCAGGATGTAGATATTCGCGAATTCAATACCTTCGCTGTTCCCGCTAAGGCCGCGTACTTCGCTGAAGTTACAACGCTTGAGGAATTACAGCAAGCATTGGCATTTTGCCGAACTAACAATCAACGCTTTATTGTCTTAGGTGGCGGTAGTAATCTTGTTTTCACCGGAGAAATTGACGCCTTGCTGATACGGATGGCGCTGCGGGGCATCGAATGCAGCGTCATTGGAAGCGACCGTATTGTGGATGTCGCTGCGGGTGAAAACTGGCATGAGTTGGTGCGCTATTGTGTGGGTCAAGGCTGGTATGGCCTGGAAAATCTAGTGGCGATTCCCGGTTCAGTTGGCGCCGCACCTATTCAAAATATCGGTGCTTATGGTGTCGAGCTATCTCGGGTACTTGAGTCTGTGACAGGCTGGGATTGCGAGCAAAACGTCTTGCGAACCTTGAATGCACAAGAGTGCCAACTCAGCTATCGCGATAGTGTTTTTAAGCATCAACTTAAAGACCGTTTTATTATTACTTCTGTCTCTTTGCGGCTGAGTATCGAAGCCCGTCCAGAAGTCAGTTATCCAGCACTGCGTGCTGAACTTGTCGATCCGGATAGTGCAACACCGGAGCAAGTGGCAGCTACCGTGGCGTCAATTAGGGCCGAAAAATTACCGGATTACCGTGTTGAGCCAAATGTTGGCAGCTTTTTTAAAAACCCGCTTATTTCGGTAGAGAAAGCCAGTGAACTACTGGCCAGTTTTCCTGCGCTCGCGCATTGGTCAATGCCCGATGGGCGGGTTAAGCTTGCTGCCGCGTGGTTAGTTGAGCAATCTGGATGGAAGGGCCGGCGCGAAGGTGGGGTGGGTATCCATCCTAAACACGCAATTGTGTTAGTGAATTATGACGGTCTCGGCGGTCATAATATTCTGGCCTTTGCGGCCCAGATTCAAGCCGATGTGTTGGCAAAATATGGCGTGAGTCTGGACATTGAGCCGCGGGTGTACTGATGTTTGCTGGCGTGCAGCATATTCCATTGTCTGGCGGCGGTTTAGATTATTACCAGGAGTATATAGCCAAACCGCAGACTCTTTTTGCAGAGCTGCGAGACGGCGTTAACTGGCAGCAACCCCTTGTTACTGTTTATGGTCGCCAGCACGTCACTCCCAGATTGGTTAGTTTTGTCGGCGATGCTGGCCGAAGTTACCGCTATAGCGGTGCAACTCATGTCACCGAGCCCTGGCCCGCCGCGCTGAAAGCACTTCGTGAAAAATTATGCGCTGATACCGGCTATGAGTTTAACTGCGCTTTGTTGAATTATTACCGCAATGGCAATGATTGTATGGGCTACCACAGTGACGACGAAGCCGAGCTCGGCGACAGACCGTGTATTGCATCTATTAGCTTGGGTGCAGAGCGAGATTTTCTCCTAAAACCCAAAGCTGGCGGCGGTAAAACCGAAAAGCTGAGTTTGGCCTCAGGCTCGCTGCTAGTGATGCTGCCACCGACCCAGCAACACTGGCAACATGCCTTACCTGTGCGCAAAGGCGTAGCGCAAGGTCGTATTAACTTAACTTTTCGAAACTTGCTTTAGAGCGGCCTTTAATTGGCTCCGATAGGCTAGTTAGGCTCAGTTGAGAGTGTTATCGTTTACACATAATAATTGGGGGTAGCACATGATCACAGTGTTGGTGGCCGATGATCACGCGATGGTGCGTGCGGGAATAGTTCGAATGTTAGAGGATGCCGAGGGCATTTCGGTTATTGCCCAAGCTGCCAGCGGCGAAGAGGTGATTAGTCGCTGCCGTGTGCTGCGCCCTCATATTGTTTTGATGGATGTGCGGATGCCGGGTATCGGTGGGCTAGAGGCGACTCGTAAATTGAAACAAATAGCGCCTGACACCAAAGTGATAGCGCTTAGTGCCTACGATCAAGAGCCCATGCCCAGCCTGCTTTTAAAAGCAGGGGCGGCTGCCTATGTAACAAAGGGTGCGTCTGAACAAGAAATGGTGTTAGCCGTGCGGCAGGTCGCCATAGGCAAGCGCTATCTCAGTCCCTGTGTTGCCCAGAACATGGCATTCAAGCAGCTGAGTGGTGATGATGGTTCGCCGTTTGAATCGCTATCTGAGCGCGAAATGCAAATAAGCTTAATGATCGCCAACTGCCATAAAGTTCAAGAGATCGCTAATAATCTGCATATCTCTGCTAAAACGGTGAACAGCTATCGCTATCGGGTGTTTGAAAAACTAGATATAAGCGGCGATGTCGAATTGACCTTATTGGCGATGCGGCATGGTTTAATAGACGCACCGGAAACCTAAGCGGTAGTTTGCTATAGCTATGAGCAGTGAAAAGATAGAAATCTCTGATGTCACGGATCATCCTGGTCCCGCCATTTTCGACGCCAAAACCTTCTTAAAGAATGTTACCGCCAAGGCGGGCGTTTACGTCATGCTCAATGCCAAGGCTGATGTGCTTTACGTTGGTAAAGCCAAAAATTTGCGCAACCGCCTCAGTAGCTATTTTCGGGCTAGTGGGCTTACCAGCAAGACCGTGGCCTTGGTATCCCATATTCAGCAAATAGAAGTGACAGTAACCGCGAGCGAGCGCGAAGCCTTACTGCTTGAACAAAACCTCATTAAACAATACAAGCCGCCTTACAATATCCTCCTGCGTGACGACAAATCCTATCCCTATATCTATTTAAGTACCGACCATAAGCATCCGCGAGTGACAATTCATCGCGGCACCAAAAAAGGTAAGGGCATGTATTTCGGCCCTTATCCAAGTGCCGCCGCAGTGCGTGAAAGCCTGAGTTGGCTGCAGAAAGTGTTTCGGGTTCGGCAGTGTGAAGACAGCTATTACCGCGGGCGCAGCCGGCCGTGTTTGCAGTACCAAATTGGACGCTGCTCTGGCCCCTGTGTTAACGCGGTTAGCGATCAAGAATACACATTAGATGTTCATCATACACAGATGTTTTTACAGGGAAAAAGTAGCGATGTAAGTCGCGAGTTAGCCGATGAAATGGAGCGCTGCGCCAGCATTTTAGAATTTGAAAAAGCGGCTGAACTCAGAGACCGTATAGGCCACCTACAACAGGTGCAGGCGACCCAGTGCATTGAAGGCGAGACCGGGGATATCGACATCGCGGCCGGCGTTATGGACGCCGGAACTGCGTGCATACAATTGCTCTGCGTGCGCGGCGGGCGGGTATTAGGCAGCCGCAGTTATTTCCCTAAAAGCCAACTAGAAGAGCCGCTGGTGTCGCAACTCGAAGCTTTTGTGGCCCAGCACTATCTGATCGGCTCGGGCGGGGTAGATATGCCCCGCGAAATAATCACCAATATTGCACTTGATGATGCCGCCTTACTGTCGGGGGGCTTAAGTGAGCAGGCCGGGAGGCAAGTTAGCATAAGCCACAATGTGCGAAGTCATCGCGCCAAGTGGCTGAGCTTAGCGCTGACCGCGGCGGAGCAAAACTTAGTCAATCGGCTCGCATCTTCGGCAAGTACCTTAAAGCGATTCAAAGCGCTGCAAGCGGTGTTAGAGTTGGCTGATAAGCCTGAGCGCATGGAGTGCTTCGACATAAGCCATACCAGCGGTGAGGCAACAGTTGCCTCCTGCGTTGTTTTCGACGGCAACGGTCCCCTTAAGTCCGATTATCGCAAAATGAATATTGACGGTATCGCTGCCGGAGACGACTACGCCGCCATGCGTCAGGCCCTTAGTCGCCGTTACAAGCGAGTGAAAGCCGGTGAGATTGTGATGCCGGATATATTATTTATTGACGGTGGCAAAGGCCAGCTCAGTCAGGCCAAGCAAGTGATGGAAGAGCTCGGCATAGACGGATTATTCATGGTAGGTGTTTCCAAGGGTGCAGCCCGCCGTGCCGGTTTGGAAATACTTATTCGCGGTGATGATGGCCGTGAGCTCAGCTTGCCTGATAACAGCCCGGCGCTGCATCTGATTCAGCATATTCGCGACGAATCTCACCGTTTTGCTATTACCGGCCATAAAGGTCGTAGAGATAAAGCCCGGACGCAGTCGTCGCTTGAATCAATACCCGGAGTTGGTGCAAAGCGTCGGCGTGACTTACTGCGGCACTTTGGTGGCATGCAGGGCGTGCGGCAGGCGAGTGTTGAGGATTTGCGGCGAGTGTCAGGTATTAGTGAAAAAATAGCGCTACAAATTCATGAAGGCCTGCGCAGCGCCTAGAAAACAAATAGAATAGCCACAATTCTCCCTATTGAGACTTATATGAATATACCTAACTCGCTAACACTGCTCCGAATTTTTCTAATACCGGTACTTGTGGCCTTATTTTACTGGCCTCAAGCCCACACCTATTTTTTAACGGCGGCAGTATTTGCAGTAGCGGCGGTGACGGATTGGCTTGATGGTTATCTGGCGCGTAAATTAGGACAAAGTACCCCACTGGGTGCGTTTCTAGACCCAGTTGCAGACAAGCTGATGATCTCGGTTGCATTGGCTTTGTTAATTGAACGCTACGATGCCCCGTGGTTCACCATTCCGGCCATTATTATTATCGGTCGCGAAATTGTCATCTCCGCGTTGAGAGAGTGGATGGCTGAACTAGGTAAACGCACCAGCGTGGCAGTGTCATACATAGGTAAGGTGAAGACAGCGGTACAAATGGTGGCAATTTTTGGATGGTTATTGGTGTCGCCAGATAGCGCAAGCCTATTGTACTACGCCAATATTGCGTGTCTGTATACCGCTGCGATACTCACATTGTGGTCAATGGTGATCTATCTTCATGCGGCGTGGCCAGATTTACGTGATACAGCCAGTAATTAGAAAAAAATCACGTTAAATCAGAGACTTTGCTTGACAGAAAATAATCACTGACTAGAATAGGCGCCTTCCTGAAGCACAGCCCCGAGCTGTAAATTGGGCTTGAGAGATCAAGTGAACCATCTAGATATCGTGCGACGCGGGAATAGCTCAGTTGGTAGAGCGCAACCTTGCCAAGGTTGAGGTCGGGAGTTCGAGCCTCCTTTCCCGCTCCAATATATCGTTGCAATGCAGCGTGTCTGCAATGTAGTTTGCTAAGTGGCAGAGTGGTTTGCAACTCCAGCGCTTGCGGCGAAAAAAGAGCCGGTAGATGTCCGGCGTACACAATAAAAGTGTAGAAAAAAACTATCATAGGCGCGGTGGCAGAGTGGTCATGCAGCGGACTGCAACTCCGTGTACGCCGGTTCGATTCCGACCCGCGCCTCCAATCCTCACCGAGCCCTCCCGGTACGGTCGTTACCAAGTGCAGTTAAAGCACAATAGTGACATGGCACCAAAATCTACTACTCAGCAGTTCACTAGGGTAATTTGTACATAGCACTTCATTTGCCTTTCTTGCTAACAATATAGTCGCTCCTCGATAAACTGAAGGTTGTACCAAGACGGCTTACGTCGCTTTGCGCGCGTACCGTTTCTCACGCAAAGTAAATCTAACTGTTTTTCGCCTAGTCGGCATGCCCTTAGTCAGCGGCATAGTCATGGCCAACCTAATCTTCCCCTCAATACAAATACCTATCTAGCGCTAGTGGTGGATATTTCAAGCTCAAAAAAAACGCTGAGCGCACTGAGTACTAGCAGCGGCGGGGCTGGTCGAATTAATGTTGATTAGACTAATTAACTGCAAGCGTTATCAATATTTCGGTCGTCGGGTGATCATCCCATATCAGGATGATTTGCGGTCCGCGCGCCGCGCTTATCAAAATAAAAATGTTCTGCGTAATATTTTTATAAAAACTCATTATTGCTAGTAGTTTTTTTAGTGCAACATAGAATACACTCGTAAAGTTAGGTGTTACTTTGCAGTGCGCATAGCATGTTTAATTTTGGCCGTGATGAAATCGCTGGTTGTGGCTGCTCCCAAGTACTATTTTGCCCCCATGGGGTGTAAAAAAAAGGATTTTTTATGTTTCGATATTCTCCCGCTTTGGCGGGTTTCACGCTGCTGGCTAGTTTGAGTGCCAGCGCGGCATTTGCACAGGGACAGGTCGCTACTGCTCGGGGACAAGTCCCGTTGGCGGGTGGCACTGGTATTTCTGCTGGCTCTCCAACCGGGAGCGGCGCATCTAATGGCGTCGCTTATGCTGGCTTGGGGCTTGCCTACTTAAACCCTGACCCAAGTGTGTCAAAGGATTACGATGGGTCGATGGTGTTGGGCGCGGGTTTTTTCGATCCTCGTCAGGCCTTTGGTGCGCTCGATTTAAGCATGGCGATTATTAGTCTGACGGACGAGTTTGCCGACAGTGGTTCTTTTAACGCGGTGTGGCACAGGGTATTACCCGAGGACTGGGGAAGTATTGCTATTGGCGTGGAAAATTTTGGCACCTGGGGTACGGCCAAAGATCTTAATACCGAGACCACGACTTATGTAGCAGTGACTAAAACATTCCTGCCCACCCAGGTCGGCGTGGATCAGTTTTCCCGAATCACTTTGACTGTCGGTGGTGGTGACGGACGTCTGCGGACAGTAGATAGCCTTGGGCGCACTGAGGGAGCAGAGATAGCACCATTTGCCGCTCTAGCGTTTAAACCCTCAGCAAGAACAGCGCTAGTGCTAGATGCCAACTCCAGCCTGCTGAGCGCTGCTTTCTCCTTTGTACCGTTTCGCAGCCTGCCGATTACGGCCAGTTTGGGCGCCACCGACGTGTTAAACAGGGTTGAGACTGGGGCAGGACCAGTGGTGACATTTGGTATTGGTATCGGCTTTCCGTTGTTTTAAGAGGATTTAATAGGATGTTTCAAATGAATATAAAACGTATCGCCCTTGCTTCGCTGTTTTGCACAATGAGCCTTCACGTCGTCGCTGGGCAATCTGCTCCGCCAGGCCTTCAAGGTAATATGTCTGGCGTGACGTCCGGAGTTAAAGTGGAGCCAAAATCGACTACAACATCTACTTCAAAATCGAATCCAATTCCGATTACAACTCGAGATAATCCTTCAGTGACTGTAGTACTTTCGGAGCCTGGGGAGCTCCCGGAAGTATCTTTAGAAACTAAGCGTGAGGCTGGCACCACGTCTTCTCCACCACCTGACACAGTAACAACGACCGTCACTGTTCGAGATGTAGGCGGCAATGTTGTCGACACTTATCAATCTTTTGCTACGGGTAACGGTGGGCTTGCGGAGGTGGAAGCGACGCAAGAGGTCATGCTACTTTACCGGAAAAAGTATGCTGACGGTGCTTGGGATTAATTAAGTAAAGCTCAATATGCCTTGGTATCATTCACGGCCATATCGTCGAGCCTTGCACTTTTGGCTTCTGCTGTTAATCGCACCATCCGACGCAGCGTTATGCGATGAGTTGTCGAGTTTGGATCGCCGTTCTTCCCAGGCGCTCTACCAAGGCTGGTCGGTTTTGGCCACTGACCTCGCCCGCGGGGTCGGGCCATTTGCAACGCTGCGGTTGGCGCTAGTGCCAGAGTTATCTGATTCCTATGGCGTGCGCCCGGCCGATCGCTTACAGACATTGGCTGGCTGCATGACCTCTCGTATTGTAGTAACAGAAGCTGAGGCGATTCAGATGTTCCTTGACGGCTGCGTGGCAGTTCCTAATAGCCCGCAATGACCTTGCGACTGCTCTGTTTACTGCTGCTGTCCGCGTTTAGCTGCGGGGCTTGGGCCATGGCGTCAGTGGCTGATCCCGATCCGCGATGGCTGGCGCTGATGCATTACACCTCAGCTGGATGGCCGGCGACGGCGCATTCTCACGCCGTATCGCCGTTGTTCTTTGCCAGCGAGCGCGGCCGAGAGGACCCGAATGCGGAACTAGCCGCAAATCTCGCTGCCTTTGAGTCTGAGTTAGCCGACGGTCTTAACGACCAAGATTGGCGAGTTTGTCGCTTTCCCGCTCGCTTCCGTTATCTTGCTCAGCGTTTCCCTACGCGCCTAAACGAAGCCGCACTGGAGGGCTGCAAAGATTACCAAGCGTACCGCCGCTTTGCGGCGGTTACTGGCATCACCTTCATTTACATAGAGCCTCGGGGTTTCTCCGCTCGCAGCGGTTTTGCCCATGTTGCCTTACGTCTGGATAGGGGACCGCTTGATGATGACCGGCGTTTACTAGATCTTACCGCGCACAATTACTCGCCGCCGGGCGGCATCGCCGATTTATGGCCTACGGCCAGTGTGTATAGCTTAGAAAGCTATACCAAGACTTACTTGAATTACATTGGCGACGCCGGTCGTTCAATTTTTGAGTATGCGCTTGATTTCAGTCCTGAACAGGTGCAAGCGGTAGCAGATCATATTTACGAGTTACAGGATCTTACCCTTGGCTACAACTACCTCTCAGAGAACTGCACGGCCGAGTTGCTGCGCACGCTTCAGGTCTCAGGTCATCCCTCGCTGCAAAGTCCGTTTGCCATGCAGACCCGAAATGTACCCAGTGCCTTGGTGCGAGCGTTACATAGTCGGGGGCTGATCCGCGCGCAACGATTTCGGCCGTCTGATCCGGCCGGCACGATTCCTGAGCGAGAGGCACAATTGACATCCTCTCAGCAGGGGTTCGCAATGGCGATCGCAGTAGACGTTTCTGAAGCCTCCCAACTAGAAGACTATTCAGAAACGCAGCAGGCTGCGGTGCTCGATTTGGCGATTGATTATTACCGTTACCGCGAAACCCGTGCCAATCGGATGATTGGCCGGGTTATGCCTCCTAAATATGGTTATTTGCTTGAGTTGCGCCGACGTCTGCCACCGGGCGAGCCGCTAAAAATACGCCCGGAGTTTTTTCCGGAGCAGCTGCATAATCCCAGTCGGCTGTCGTTGAGCGCACGTGCGACATCGACCGGATCTCGATATTCCTTAGAGTACGGCGGGGCGGGGCATAGTATTACGGACCATGGGCGCGGCCAGCCCCTCAGCACAGCCAATGACTTGATTGGCTTTGCGCTGGGCATTGATGAGCAGCGCAGCTTGCAGCTAGATAGTGTGCTGCTATTGCAGTCTTACTTTTTGCCGACGCCGATAGCCGGAACTTGGGACTGGGGTAGATACCGTTATTTTGGCGCTGACCGCAATGCAAGCGATGGCTTGACCGCCGTGGCGGAGTATCAGTTCGGCCGCGCGCTGCAGCTGGATGTTGGGGAGCGGGCGCTTGTCTTTGCACTTGCCGGAGGTTCGGCCCGCGCAGGCGGCAGTTTGGATGATGCCTATCAGCTGGCTGCAGCGTTCGATGTCGGGCTGCGAATAATAGCGAGTGATACGCTGCAAATAAATTTTGCGCTTGCATACCGCGATGGCGTGCTTGGTGATAGTGGGGCTTATAGTCATGCAGCACTTTCAGCGACGCAGACATTGGGTAGTGATTTTGCGCTGCGGCTAGAGGCGCGTAGGGCAGATACCGCCGATGCTGCTCCAGAGAACACGCTTCAGCTGTCGATTACTCGCTATTTTTGATTTTTTGCAATCAGCTATGAATTGGCTTTAATTTCAATGTTGCTGGGGTATTTGGGGTCAATTTAGGCTCTGGTCTACGAATAAAAACAGCAGCCAGTATTTATACAGTATTGATTTTTAATGGTCACTAATGGGAATGTGGCTGACTAAGAATTTCAAGCGAGCACTATTTTTTAGGCAAAGATTTAGGCCGCTCCTCCAATCCCACAGGATTTCCCCGGTAAGAACGTCGCATTCCCCGGCTGCCAAACTCCATATTGATAATTAAGCTTAAGTATCTTTTGGCGTCTGTCACGTTTATGGCGTTTTCAACTGGTATACCGACATAAATTACCGTTTCTCTGGGCTTTATTACTCTTCTACCACGGGCATCACTTCTAATATTCTTATTTAATTTTAGTCTTACTCGCAGTCACCCATTACCTCATGTCTGTGTTGCTACTTAAGTCCACTAGGTATATCCCTTAGTTTGTTCCGGCCTATTAACCGATAAGCTAGTAATGGCTGTGGTTATGCCTATGTCTTGCGAGGTGATATGAGTCAATTAAGAAAACACCTAGCTACAGTGATCGATGTAATCTTGATCGCTTTAGCTTTCGGAGGACTGTTATTTGCCTGCAGCAATCAGGAATCCGGTCGCCAATCTCTTGCTCAAGAGTCTGCGATGATTGTGCGTGCTCTTTATCAGTCTCCCTTGGATCGCTTCTTAAGCATAGATGCTGCTGGCTGGCAGCATGAGTTGGAGACAAGTTCTTATTACCGTGATGGTGATAGCGGTCTCTTGTTGGACGTGCGTTACTGGCAGAAGTCAGCAGATAGTGTGGTAGAAAAAATCCTTGAAGCGGGCTATACAGTAGATTACATAAATACGGCTAATCAACGCATACTTTTGTGGGCAAGGAGTGCCGAGCAGCTGGCCGGATTATCTAAAATTCAGGGTGTGAGCGCGGTGTCGGTAAGTCGCTCAGCGCCAAAGATGGATCTAACCCTAAAGGTTTTTGATGAGCTTCAACAATAAGATAGCAGTGTATTTATGTTCATCTCTTATCTTTTGCAGTGCGAATTTAGTGATGGCGGAGCCAAATCTAAAGCGAGCTGCCAGAGAGAATGGCAATGTCGCCGCTAAATTAGATACTCGCCTGCAAACCTTAATCGAAAAAGGAGAGGGTTTGATTAAGGCGGACAGTGCAGAGCTAGCACAAAGTCGTTCAAGTGGCCGTGATGCTGCCGCTGGAGTGCCGGTGGAATTGTTTTTGCACAGCGCCAATGGCTTGAGTCGGTTTTTAGCTGAAGAGGGCATTAACTTGCGCTTCCTCTCAGATGACGGCAGCCGAGCAACCGTTTTACTCCGCAGTGAAGCGGATTTAGTGTCCCTCTCAGAAAATATTAATATCCGCGAGATACGATATTTATTGCCACCCGTAGTCAGGGCCGGCTCGGTAACGAGTCGCGCCGCCAGAGCAATGCGCGCTGATGTCACAGCCAGCCGCTTAGGTGTCAATGGCAGCGGGCAAACCATTGGAATAATATCTGACAGTTTTGCTCAAACAGCAGTCGTTCGTGACGGTAATACCACACCTGCCAAGTTTGCCTCTGGAACCTTGCAGGGTAGTCGGCAACAGGACAGCGGCGATTTACTCAATACCGTTACTATATTGCGAGACGATGTGGCTGACGGCACCGATGAAGGCGCCGCTATGGCCGAGCTGATCTACGATGTAGCGCCGGGATCCCCACTTATTTTTCATGCTGCTGGGCGGAGTCGTGCAGAGATGGCCGATGGCATTCGCAAACTATGCGCGTCGGGCAGAGCAGACATTGTGGTCGATGATATTCTTTTTCTTAACGAAAGCGTTTACCAAGATGACGTGCCAGCACTTGCTGCCAGCGAGTGCGTTAGCGCCGGTAAGCCTTATTTATCGGCTGCGGGAAACGACGGCGATCAAGCTTATCGCTATGTGTATAAAGACTCAGTAATGGCGCTTGATGAGCCAGGGTTATTCCTATTTCCAACAGGAAATGATTTGCACAATTGGAGCTCCAGCGGTAGCGATCCCTTTCTTGAGCTAACTATTGCCGCAAACTCAACTGTGTTCGTGGTGTTGAGTTGGAATCAGCCTTTTAGTTCTGTCAACGCGGCGAGGGGAGCGCAAATCGATTTAGATCTATATGCTACTACGGCGGAATCCTTGATAGCACTTAACCCTGCTTCGCCGAGCTTTTTTACCAGCAGCATAGATGAACAAGGCGTCACAGGCAGACCGAGGGGCGATGCCTCAGAAATCGTAACATTAACATCTGGATCTTCCGTCCAGACTTTTTACATTGCGGTGGAGCATTTTGCTGGTAGCCAAGACGATATTCCACAGCAAACGGACGTGCCGCTAGAATTCCGTATATTGCTTACCGGCGATCGAGTTATTAGTGTCGAGTATCCCTATAATGGCCCAGCAGTTTGGGGTCATTCAATGGCTGCGGGTATTGCGGCGGTCGCTGCCGCAGCTTGGTGGGAGTCTCCGGAATTTCGGCCAGAAGGCTATGACAGTTTAGAAATTGACCCCGAAGATTCTAGTTCTCGTGGCGGCCAGCAAGTTTTACAATTTGACAGCAATGGTGAGTATTTACAGCAAACGCGATCAGCCCCGCAATTTACCGCGATAGACGGCAACAATAATACCGTACTAGGATCAGATGTCGCGGCCCCAGAAGACGGTGAACCCGATAACTTTTTAAACTTTTACGGCACCTCGGCGGCGGCGCCGAATGCAGCAGCAGTATTCGCATTATTAAAAGAAGCCTATCCCAGCGCCACGCCGGCGCAATTAATTAGCGCGGTTCAAACCTCGGCCATAGATATAAAAGGTTTTCGCGCCGCTGTGGGTCCTGATGAGGTAACGGGGAATGGGCTGATTAATGCCGAGGCAGCAGCCAGTGCCATGGCATTCTTAGTAGGGTCAAACCCAACGCCGGTAACGCCACCTGCCGTAACGCCATCTCCCGCAACGCCGCCCTCCGGTGGAGGCGGTGGCGGTGGCGGTGCCTGCTTTATCGCCACAGCGGCCTACGGCAGCTATTTAGCGCCGGACGTAAAGGTTCTGCGAGACTTTAGAGATCATGTATTGTTGCCCCATAAATGGGGTAGGCAGTTTGTTAAGGCTTATTATCGCTACTCACCGCCCATTGCCGAGCGTATCGCCAGATCAGAATCATTGCGCCTTGCGACCCGAGTAGGTCTAAGCCCCTTGGTGTACGCATTAAAATATCCCTTGGTGACAGTCCTGTTACTCGCCTCAGGACTACTACTTTCGGTGCGTCGGCGTCGTTTAAACAGTGTCCAAGTGTATGCTGCAACAAGTTAAGCTGTAATTAACTGCTCTAAGCCGTTGATTTTTCGAAGTGTTATAAGTAGACTGCGGACGCTTTTTAGCACTATCGCAAAAGCGGAATCGATGTATTTATCGTACCCCGTGTATCACAATTGGCTCACGCCAAATCCCTTAGCCCGGGTGGTGAAATCGGTAGACACAGGAGACTTAAAATCTCCCGACAGCAATGTTGTGCCGGTTCAAGTCCGGCTCCGGGCACCAATAAAAATCAATGAGTCACAGCGTTCAGCTATTTAAAGCCAAACTCAAAGCATCCCCACAGTAGACGTATACTCGACAGTGGACCAGCGCGAGCCCGCTGCCGATTATTGGCTGAATACCCTAAGTTGCCTAACGATCAACAGCTCATATTAATTAGAAAATTAACCATGCTGATGTTTAATAGCGAAGGGAGCTCTACGCACCAGTGAAAGTGCCAGAGTGTATCTTCTAATGGAGGCACGGAAGTCCTCTCATATGAATCATTTATGGTTATAAGGGCGCTATTGGATAACAAGTGGTTGAGTGCTTTTACTCAGCCCACTCCTTCTTCGAAAATTTATTCGAATTTTCCTTAGTTACTCATTTCATTCGCAGGAAACATAAAGTTCGAGTCAATCTTGATTTTCATGGGGCGGGGAGGAGTTGGGCTCAATGTGTTGCTTGGTCTTTGGCCTGCGTACTAAAGGAAGTGCGGTCAGCAATGAGCCCATCTTTGTAGCAAATGACATTTGTTGGGGATCACTATTAAACAAGATTGAGAGCCTTTGGAGCATTTTACCCTTAAGTTGATCCATAAGTTTGAAGTGGGTACTTAGGAGATGCTCACTTGGTATCGAATGTGTGCTCAGTTGGGTGTGCTCAGCCGAACGCACGTTATTTATAGTGGTTGAACTTGTCGACATACCAACAACGTCACCTTCGTTCATTGACGGTAGGTTTACATACATTGGGATTGTAAAAATTTGAAAATGCTTAAATTTTGCGCTGTAGGTTGTTAAGCCATTTAGTGAAGTAATGTTGACGTCAAAATCATTATTAGAAACGAACACACTATAGACGAGGTTCGCTTTGGCAAACTCGTAATCTCCTATGAAAATCACTTCATCTCCAGATCGTCTTGACAGCTTGCGTGAATTTTCTAGGAGAATTGGGACGCGACGTGCATAAATCGGCCAGAGTAAATGCTTCTTGGTGTTTGGAATAAACGAGACATTAGAATGTGACATGCCATCAGCGAGTCTTGTTTTCTGAGTTATTGTGGTGTCGATACCGCCGTTACTTATATGAATTGAGTAGTGCTGTTCGGTGAATCTTACTTTTGAGCCGTCAGAGTTTTCCCAAAAAATTGGATAAGCAGAAACTAGGAGTAGGCTATTGTCCGGTCTTTCCTTGATTGAGAATAATTCGCGTTCGACTCCGTCAATTCGTGCTGCGAAGCGAACTTTTGATTTACGCGACATGATTTCCTGCTGTGGAATATTCAAATAATGCATGCGAGCGTATACGCTTTTGGGGGTCGAGCATCATATCTAGAGCCTTACGATTCTTTATATTTGTTACATAGATACCACGTCGGAAGTATAGAATAAATCCTAGGTGTGCTGAAATATACAGCAAGTGGGATAAAGCTGGTTTTTTTCTGAGAATTAATGTATGAGCCCTATTGGTTGAATAATGTATTCTCTTTTTATTTGCTTTTTTTGAAACTCGTTTGAAGATAGGTCAAAGTCGTTAATCCGGTGAGAAGTAAAAAGGCAAATGTAACAGTCAACTATGCTGACAATGATTGCCGGCAAAACTAAGGTAGCCTAAATAACCTCGGCATCAAGCCAAGAGGGCTTTTCCTCGTCCTCGTTCGATTCGTGAGTACCCAGTACATCAGCAATAAGCGTATTGGCTGATGGTTTCGACATCTCGGTATTGCATTGGCTGACAGCTTGCGAGAACAGTGTCGTGCCCGTGCAGTTGTCGTAGGATGGCATCTTGCTTCGTGGTTAGACAAAGCAACTCGAAAGTGCTTTTTTGAGCGTTCTACCTCTATGAAAAAACATTTAGGAGCTTTGGTATTTCCCAGCTCCTCAATCCGCAATTCGTTGTCATAGTAGTCACTTAGTAGTTCTTCGACCTGCCTATCTTCCAGTTCAGCGGAGATATGGAAGCCGTCGCGCATGACCACGCCTTGCAGGCGTTTGGTGATTTCGCCATATTGGTTTTCGGCTTCATCTTTATTGTCAGGAGTGACGTGTAGGGCGCGGACCGGAATGTCAGCGCGCTTTACTAGAGCGCCACCCATTAGATCAATAAATCTAGCCCAGTCACCAGCGTCACATGCTGAGCGTAGATCCTCCAGTTCCGTAAGGCTGGCATCTTCTAACGGTTCGCGGAGTCGACGCAGCTCTCGCCAGACTGTAACGGACGTGGTTCTAATCTGCTGAAATTGGCGAATTCCCCAATTGCTTGCCCAGACTTTAGGGTTCCGCGGCGAAACCAAAATACGGGGAGGGCGATATTATGTGTTTTGCAGAATTGAGAAATCCCGCCTCGCGTCAGGTACAGCACTTTTAAGTCTTTAATAGCGTAGCGACATTTCTCGTAAGTTTTTTCGGACCTCTAGTGCCTTTGATTTATCTCGCTGTAAGTTGGTATTAAGTGCGTTTTACAATACGTTCAGTCTCGATTCAGTTAGCCGCAGCCATAATGCAGCCATACTAAATCTGGAGTGATGCGATGAAAACGCTTCCTATATTGACCCTTGCAATAATTTCTTTACTTCCTACCTTGGCAGAGGCCGACCATCAGCAGCGTCGCAGTCACAGCAGCTATCGCAGTGAACCGGCGATATATATTTTTGGTGGCGTAAGTACCTCTTCGTTTAATTTTGATCGTTCAGATTTTCGTTATAGCTTTGGTGACGGGTCTTTGTCTGACGTGACCGTGGATACCGAATCTGGTGGCGCACGCTTCGGCTTCGGTTTTGATTTTACACCGGAGTTGAGCTTGGAACTCGGCTACGCCTCGCTCGGCACCTTAACTGGTAGTGGCATATCTGATGGCTCGCAGTTCTTGAATAACGGCTTTAGCGCTGGCAGAGTTGATATGGATGCCAGTGCTGATGGCGTGTTTCTAGGTGTGAATGTCCATACGCCGCACAACCAGCCAGTCGGCTTGTTTGCGCGCTTTGGCATCTATGGCTGGGAGCTAGATGGCACCTTGGAAGATAATAGCCGCAGTGGTCAATTTACCGTTGAGGGCAGTGATCCCTACGCAGGAATTGGTCTGCGTCTGGCAGTGGCAGAAAATATCAGTGTGGTCTTGGCCTATGATTACTATGTCTTAGACGACGATGAGTCTATTAACATCTCAGCTGATACCTTGTCGGTGGATATGGTGTTTAGGTTCTAGCGATAAATATTTTGGCTGCCAGTATGCTTGGCTGTGCCCACGGTTCTTAAAAGCCCTAGCGTAGCGATAACGGTAGGGCTTTTTTTGTGGCTGCTGTTACTTTGAAATTTCATGGACAAGATTTAATCAGCTTGTCGGGCCATCCTTCTTCATAATCTATACTCCTCCAGGCTGTGTGGCAGGACATTGTTTTTTGGTGTCGGTATAGTGTGGGCATCTTGAGTGTTATCGGAGTAAAAATGGCAGCGTTAAATTTCACAGTGAATGGTCGCGCGCAGGCGTTGACCGTTGATTCTGGCACACCTTTATTGTGGGTCTTGCGTGAGCAGTTGGCGATGACCGGGACTAAATTCGGTTGTGGCATGGGCTTGTGCGGCGCGTGCACGGTACACGTAGATGGCAACCCCGTTCGCAGCTGTAGTTACCCGGTAGAGCTTGTGGAAGGCAAGAATATAAAGACGATAGAAGGTTTGGCTACTGCGGAAGATGCCTTGCATCCAGTGCAGCAGGCTTGGTTAGAAATGAGTGTACCGCAGTGCGGTTACTGCCAGTCTGGGCAAATTATGTCGGCAGTGGCGCTGCTAGAGTCTAATAAAACCCCTAGCGACGATGATATTAACGCGGCAATGGCTGGCAATATATGCCGCTGTGGCACCTATCCACGTATTCGCAAGGCGATTCATCGCGCGGCAGAATTAGCCGTGCAGCATTATCAGCCTGCGGATACAGCGACGGAGGCCCAGTCATGAGTTTGTCGCGCCGAAGTTTTATTAAGACTACCGCGCTGCTCGGTGGTGGTATAGCTATTGGGTTTAATCTCAGCGCTTGTTCAAAGTCTGCCCCGTACCCAAATGCGAATCCAACAGCGCTGCAAGCCAATGCGTTTTTGCAAGTAACCGCCTCTGGTGAAGTGATTTTGCAGCTGCATAAAGCTGAGATGGGGCAGGGTGTTTTTACCGGCCTAACCACCTTGGCGGCGGAAGAGTTAAAGATGAATCCTGAGCTGATCACAGTTCAGCACGGCGAGTTTCATCCCAGTTTTCGCGACCCAGAATTTTACGTAATGATTACTGGTGGCAGTTCTTCAATTCGGCTTAGCTTTGAACCAGTTAGAGAAGCGGCTGCAACCGTTGCAAGCTTATTGAAATCAGCGGCAGCGCAGCAACTTAACGTAGCCGAGTCTTCGCTAACACTCTTAGATGGCAAAATTTTGCATGCCAATGGTGAGCTTGCTTTTGCAGATCTTATTGCCACTGCGCGCACAATACCAACACCAGAGTCAGTAACCTTAACCGCGCCACAGGATTTTAAATATATTGGTCACTACAACAAGCGTTTAGATGCGCGAGACAAGGTGACCGGCAGTTCGCAATTTGGCATAGACGCGCAGTATCCAAACGCTTTGTGCGCAGTTTTAATTCGCTCGCCACATTTTGGCGGCAAGGCGAAAAGTTTTGACGCGGTGGCGGCCCTAGCCAAGTCTGGGGTTAAATCGGTGATCAATGTGGACGGTGCCATAGCCGTTATAGCAGATACCTATTGGCAGGCTAGACAAGCCGCTTCAGCAGTGACGGTAGAGTGGGATAAAGGTCCGCTGGCTGGCGTAAGCAGTGATTCTTTGCGGGCTGAGCGACATACCTTATTAGAGACTGAGCCTGGCAAGAATATTGAGGAGACGGGCGAGGCAAGCGAGGCGCGTGGTGAAGTGCTGCATGCGCTTTATGATGTTCCCTATCTTGCCCACGCCACGATGGAACCTATGAATGCCTTGGCGGTTGTGAAAGCTGATTCGATTGAGATATGGACCGGCAATCAATCGCCTGATATCGCCTTATCAGCGATTGCCGATGCGACGGGACACAGCCGCGAGCAAATTCGTATTCATAACCAGATGTTGGGCGGTGGTTTTGGTCGCCGGATCTTGCCGGATTACTTGGTAGAAGCCGCGCGGGTTGCGCAACTTAGCGGTTATCCCATCAAAGTTGTATGGAGCCGTGAAGATGATATGCGCGGTGATTTTTATCGGCCTAATGCGTCGGTTAAAATGTCTGCCACAATCGAGGGTAATGTTGTCACCAGCCTGCAGGCAAAAGTTGCGGCGCCCAGTATTATAGGGCAGTTCGTTGGCTCGGTGAGCAATACTTTGCTCCCCCAGTGGATGCCTAATGGCCTTCACAATAAACTCGCTGGTTTGGCGGCAAGCTCTGATCCGGCAGCAACTGAAGGGCTGATTGATCTAGATTATCAGTTTCCATATAAACGCACTGACTTTGTGATGCAAGAGACCAGTATACCTATTGGTTACTGGCGTTCAGTGGGTCACTCACAGAATGCTTTTTTTATGGAAAGCTTTATTGATGAGCTTGCTGTTCGCACACAGCAAGATCCGCTGGAATTCCGCTTAAGCCTGCTGCCCGCAGATTCTCGTCGGCGCAGGGTGCTGGATGAAATCGCGATTAAAGCCGACTGGGGTAATCCTCTGCCGGGTCAATTTCAGGGCATAGCAGTTCACGAGTGCTTCCATACTTTGGTGGCGCAAGTGGTTTCGATATCGGTAGAAGCGCAAAAAATCAAAGTCCACAAAGTCGTCTGTGTGGTCGAATGTGGTCTGGCGATAAATCCTGATATTGTGCTTGCCCAAATGGAGGGCGGCATAGTGTTTGCACTTACCGCCGCGCTTAAGGGTGATATTACGGTTATTGACGGTGCGGTTCAGCAGAGCAACTTTCATAATTATGAGATGTTGCGTATGAATGAAGTACCCGAAATAGACGTGCATATTATGAAGAGTGCCGAAGCGCCGAAGGGCGTGGGGGAGCCGGGTGTGCCACCATTGGCCCCGGCCTTGGCTAATGCGGTGTTCGCAGCAACCGGTCAGCGTCTGCGCCAATTACCGCTAAAATTGGCGTGATATTTCGCTGCCAGCGCTAAAGCGGCAGCGAAATAAACTATAAAGTGTTACCTGTCATTTGGTATGAAACCTGTTGTTTTATATGTAAATAAATTTTTAAAGTTGGTTTGTTATGAGTAGTAATTCTAAGGCGGGCATTCAATATCCGTTTACCGAGGTGCCGCAGAAAGGTGAGTGGCAGGAAGTTGCCAAAGGCATCTACTGGCTGCAGATGGTGCTGCCGATGGTGCTGGATCACATTAATCTTTATGTACTGGAAGATGACAAGGGCTGGTGGATTGTCGACACCGGTATAAAACTCGGAGACACCCGCGAGCGCTGGGAATTACTGCTCGCGAATCAGATGTCATCTAAGCCGGTGCTCGGTGTGATCTGTACGCATATGCATCCCGATCACGTAGGCCAAGCTGGCTGGCTGTGCGATAGCTTGCGGGTGCCTCTGTATATGAGCTTCCGCGAATATTACTCCGCGCGTGCGTTTACCTCGCTGCAACCTGGCAAGATGAGCTGGACCGCCGATCAGCATTACCGCCGCGCTGGCGTGGGCGATGACTACCTGCAAAGCGAGGCTGCGAATATGCGTGGCTTTGGCTCTATTGTTGAGCCATTGCCAACGGCGTTCAATTGTTTGAAGGAAGGCCAAGTTCTTGAAATAGGCGGGCGGCAATGGTTAGTGATGACTGGTGCAGGTCACTCCCCAGAACATGTGTCTTTGTACTGCGCTGAAGATAAGTTGATGCTGTCTGGTGATCAGATTATTCCGCGCATTACCTCAAACGTCAGTGTAATGGCGTCTGAGCCAGAGGCAAACCCGCTGCAAGACTGGTTTGACGCACTGCGTCGTTTTAGGCGCGACCTCGATGCCGACACCTTGGTTATGCCTGCGCACAATGCGCCATTTTATGGTGTGCATGCACGCTTAGATTATCTTATTGACCATCATGAAGGGCATCTGGCGGCAGTTGAAAAAGCCTGTGTCGAGCCTCAAGTTGCCATCGATTTATTCAGTGTATTGTTTTCTCGTAAAATTGGCATGTCGCAGCTTGGCTTGGCGCTTGGCGAGAGCATCGCGCATCTGCATTATTTATGTGCCGAGGGCCGAATGGAGAGGCAATTAGATGATGATGGTCTTTATCGGTTTAGAACTATCGCCACAGAAAGTCGGCCTTACCAGGGTGTCCATGAGTTAGATTCGCTACCGATTGAGGTGTAAGCGTGCAGGGTGGTTTATTCGGCGATGAAATGACATCGGAAAATTGTATTTTTTGTAAGATTATTGCTGGTAAAGCGCCCGGGCATATTCTTTATCGCGACGATGACGTGATGTGCCTATTAGATATTGCCCCAGTGTCCGCTGGTCACACCCTGATTATTCCTATTAAGCATCATGATAATATTTTCAGCTTAAATAAGCCCGAAGTCAGTGCCTTAGCGCTACAGTCTCACCGTCTTGCTCCCATTATTAAACGTGTCACCGGTGCCGATGGCTTAGGTATACACCAACTTAATGGCCGCGCTGCTGGCCAGACAGTCTTCCATTACCATACCCACCTTATTCCGTGTTTTCACGGCAAGCCGATGCAAATCCACGGTCGTAAACCTGCGCTCCAGAATGATCTAGATGGCATGGCAGAGCGTTTGCGCGCTGTGCTTAAGTAAGCTGTTTTAGGTTTTCTGACTGACCGATTTTGCTTATCTTGATGACGTCTATTGTTATTGAGACTGCGGCCCATATCGTCAAAAATGGTTGGCTTATCTGATGCAATGTTAGGCATCATTATTCAATAATAAATTTAAGGAGCCGACTGCATGGCCATGCCAAATGATATTAAGGTCATTGATCTGATGCTCAGCGTACCGGGTGAAGACAATAGCCAGTGGTACGAGTTTATGAAACCACTGCTGATGGACGAAGAAAGCCGCAATATGTTCAAAATGCCGGCCCAGTATATGTTTAAAGACATACCTGATAGTGGCAAGAAAGAAGATTATATCGCCTATACCATCGAACAGATGGACAAACACAATATTGAACGGGCGATGCTGGGTATTGATGACCACAACGAAATCGCTAAAGAAGCACTCGCGTCTTATCCCGACCGTTTCTTTGCAAGCTTGGAAGTAAATCCCAATAACGGCATGGATGAAGTCCGTAAGATCGTTCGTTTACACAAGGATTACGGCATCAAAGCCATCACTGGTTTTGCGTCTGGTCTCTGCCCACAAGTGCCCTATGACGACAAGAAATGGTATCCGATTTACTCAAAATGCGTTGAGCTAGATATCCCGTTTTGCCCCTGTGTTGGTGTGCCTGGTCCGCGCTTACCGATGGCCCCCCAGAAAGTCGAACTGCTTGACGAGGTGTGCTGGTTTTTCCCTGAGTTAAAAGTGGTTATGCGTCATGGTGCTGAGCCTTGGGAGAAGTTGGCTTGGAAGCTCATGCTTAAATACCCCAATCTTTATTATATGACCAGTGCCTTTGCCCCGAAGCACTACCCGACTGAAATTATTAATTTTGCGAATAGTCGTGGTGCCGATAAGATCATGTATGCCGGTTATTTCCCAATGGGGTTGTCCTTGGATCGCATTTTCAAAGACATGCCGAATGTGCCGTTTAAAGATGAAGTTTGGCCTAAGTTTTTGCGTGAAAATGCTCGCAAAGTATTTAAACTAGATTAATAAGCGATTGCGCCTTAGCTCTGTTTAACGAGGCTAAGGCGCAATGTCGGCGAATAAAATAATAATAACGGAGCTAGATTATGACTCTAAGTCTGCAGGAAATGTCTGACCGCTTTGAAATTCAGGACATGCTGTATCACTACGCGGATATTATTGATCGCAAAGCCGTGGATGAGCTCAATGATGTTTTCACAGCCGATTCCCATATAGATTACAGTGCATTTGGCGGCACGGTGGGTGATCGTCCCTCAACCCTGGCTTTTTTGAAAGAGGCCCTGCCTGCATTTAGCGCCTCTCAACATTTAAATGCCAATGTCCAAATTACCGTAGACGGTGACACCGGCAGTGGCCGAGTGATGTGTTTTAATCCCATGGAAATGCCCCTAGGCGAAGACAAACAGGTCTTTATGCTTGGACTTTGGTATGTGGATACCTACCGTCGCACGCCGGAAGGTTGGCGTATTAGTAGCCGCAAAGAAGAAAAGAGTTGGGTGTTTAATGTGCCCGACTTTATGGGTTTGTAGATTACTCTTGGTGTGCTGCTGTAGCGCGACGCTAGCCGTTCACGCTACAGCAAGCTGGCTCTAGCTGGGCGCTGTTTCAGCCACAAATTTTAATATTACTTCGACCAGTTTTTCACTTTGATCTTCCTGTAAAAAATGCCCGCCATCAACAATGGTCGAATGGGCTTGTCCCTGCGCACCTGGAATTAGCCTGCGAAACACCGGCTCAGCCGCGGCAGTTATTGGGTCCTTGTCACTAAAGGCGGTTAAGAACGGTTTTTCCATTGTTCTTAAAATGTCCCATGCGGCTAGATTCGCTTCGGCGGCGGGGTCGTTTGCTGTAATCGGAACCAGCATCGGAAATTGGCGTGCACCGGCTTTATAACTTTCGTCGGGGAAGGGCGCGTCATAAGCCTTTATCGTCTCAGCAGAGACCGGTTTAACGCAGGCGCCCGCGATAATTTTACCCACCGTAAACACCGCGATATTCTGCGATAACTGCTGCCAGTTTATAAACGCTTCACCTGGATGCTGCGCGCCAGTCGGCAGCATGGTATTCGCGGCTATGGTCCGCGTGAAGCGGTTCTGCTCTTCGGCAAGCAGACGCAGGCCAATTAAACCGCCCCAGTCTTGGCAGAATAAGGTGATGTCTTGTAAGTCTAATTGGACCAGCAAAGAACGCATCCAGTCGACGTGACGCTGATAGGTATAGTCACTGCGCTGGCTGGGTTTGTCTGAGCGCCCAAAGCCAATAAGGTCTGGTGCAATAATGCGAAAACCGGCAGCGGCCAAGGGCGTAATCATATGTCGATACAAATAGCTCCAGGTCGGCTCGCCATGCATAAGCAGTATCACCGGCGCATCTTTTGGCCCCTCATCCACAAAATGCATTCGCAATTCACCGCCCTCGGTATCGTCTAGCTGAAGGTAGTGGGGTGCAAAAGTGTAGTCCTGTAAATTATTGAAACAGGAATCTGGGCTGCGAAGTGGCGTCATAATAATTACCTTTATTTATTTTTATGCTGGAAGCTTAGGTGTTATGTCATTGTCAGGTCCCGGTTTCTTGGGCTCTGCTTTCATAGGGTCTGGCCCCGCTAGTTCTGGCTCCTTAGATTCTGGTGGCACAAAGCTAATCACAGTGTCCCCCGTTTGAAGTTTGCGGGTGGTTTGACTTAACCATTCCAGCTTACCATTTTCGGGAATGATGGCCAGGCGAATGGCGTCATCAGCAAGTTTGGCCAGGAAGTCTTTCTCGCCGTAGGTGTCGGTAATCACGGTTTTCCGTATTGACCAGCCCCGGATCATTCGCGTCCATAACTCGGCAAACGTGATATTACCGGAGAACGCCGTTATGCCGCGGCGAGTTTCAGAGACCACCCGTTTATTGCGTTCAGAGCCACTGTCATAGGGCTGAAACACTCTATGGCGTCCTAAATGCGGCGCAAAATGGTTGCACACCATAGAGTTGTAATGGCTGTTGCCCGTGGCGGCTAACACCGTATAAATATTATCTAAGGCCATCGCTTCGTCTGCCATATCAGACAGTACCTCGCCAAACCATGTGTCTATTCCCTGTTGTCGCGCCGATTGCAGCCGACCCCATTCGGTGTCAACAAGAACCACTTCCTGATTCACATTTTTTAGCGCAATGGCTAATTCAATCGTCCAAGGCGAGGCGCCGACGATCAAAATACGGCCTTTGCCAGGCGAGCCCAACTTCAATAATTTGGTGAGCGGCCCCAGAGAAAAGCCGTGGGCGATGATGGTTGCAAATATCAGCATAAAAACTGCGGGCACCAAGTACTGGGCATCTTCAAAACCAGCGTCAATGAGAGCTGGAGCGAATGCGCCGGCGGAAGCCGCGGCGACAACCCCGCGCGGTGCAATCCAGGCTATAAGCAGGCGGTCTTGCCAGCTACAGTCGGTGCGAATAGTTGCCAAAAACACCGCCAGTGGTCTAACCACAAAAACAAAGCCAAACACCATGGCGACCAATTGCCAGTGAATGGATTGCAGCGCGGTTTTTGTCAGTGAGGCGGTGAGAACCACAAATAGAAAAGAGACCAATATAAGGGTGATGTACTCTTTAAAGCGGCGCATTTCGTCCAAGCTACGCAAGCCCATATTACCCATCACCACACCCATTAAGGTAGTGGCGAGCAGGCCCGACTCATGTTGTACAAGGTCAGACAGGGCGTAGACCGCTAAGACACAGGCAATGATGGAGGGCGCTTTTAAGTATTCTGGAATCCAGCCCTTGCGGAAGCTATGGCCAAGGCCGTAGGCAATACCGCCACCTAATACAATAGATGTCGCTACAGCGGACGCCAAGCTCGCGAATATTGATTGCAGGGCGGGACCTTCGCCGGAATAGAGCAGGTATTGGTAAACCAATACCGCAAGCAAGACGCCGATGGGGTCATTAATGATGCCTTCCCATTTCAAATAGGAAGCCGTTCTGCGATTGAGCTTTGCGTGTTTTAACAGCGGCATAATCACCGTTGGACCAGTAACCACCAGTATCGCGCCTAGCAGGGATGCGACGCCCCAGCTTAGTCCGCCAACAAAATGGGCGACGGCTATACCGATGCCCCAGGCCAGCAAGACGCCAATGGAGGTAAGGCGGCGGGTGACTTGCGCGGTTTCTCGCAATTCGTGAAATTGCAGATTGAGTCCGCCCTCAAAAAGGATAATAGCGACAAAGAGGGATGTAATGCCGGTCAAGCCGGGCCCAAAGTCGACACTGGGCTCAATTAAGCCGGTTATCGGGCCCAGCAAAAGGCCGCAGGCAGCAAGCAAGACAATGGCCGGCAGTCGAAAGCGCCATGCCAACCACTGGCAGAATATACCGGCGACTAAAATACTAACTAAAGCGTGTGTCATTGATGGGGCTCTTTTATGGTTTTAGTATCAGTCTGTTAAGTGATGCTATGACAAAGGGGCGATCATATCTCATGACCTGCTCTTTGGCTTGCTCATCGCTAATTTAGGGCGCGATATTGCTTTCCTGGCGTCTAAAGTAGTACTTATATTGAACCAGAGCGGCGGTGGCAAGAATGTCATAAACGCCCACATTTACGTCAAAGCTGTGATACAGATCAATTCATATTGGCGTGACTAAGGTATGATTGCCCGCAATAAAAATGAGTCAATGGAGGGGTGGGGTGTATGGCCAAGCGACACAGCTATATAGCGTGGTGTTTATTGATATTGCTGCTAAGCGCTTGCGCGGGTCATGTCGAAAACAAACATTTTGTCCTTGACGCTCAGACCGCGCCTATTTTCACTGGGCTGTACAAACACGATGTGTTTTTAGAAGGTAATCTCAAATACCAAGACTTGATCAATTCCGAGTTTAGCGGAAAATTCGATAGCCAAGGCTACCCGTTACGCGGCGAGCTTAGGCAGTCGTATCTCGACACCAATAATGACACTCTGCTGTTAACGCTGAGCGGCAACTTTAGCGTTAACATCGCCCAAAGTAGCTTGTCGTTTACGGGCGCATTCACAATTGCAGACTCAGAGCACAATGTGTTGGCGCAAGGCACGCAAAGCCAGTGGTCGGCACCGTACTCCGATTTAAATCCACTCCGCGCGCCGCCGTTAATGGCGATGACGGGGGATAATCAATATTTACAATACCGGCGTAATATCAGCCCCAAAAATCGCTTAGAAGCCTTCCCCGTAGTGCATCGTAATCTCGCGGGACCGTTCTTGCTTGAAGCTGGTTTTCGCGAAGGTCTACCACGTGGTGTTATCAAAATTAGTGCTCAAAATTCTGAGCAGGCCTTTTTCGTAGTGGAACGCCAGTATTTTAATTACCAGATTTTGCCGCAGCCAATACAGTATTTTTATTTTGAGCCGGGTAGCTTTTCAAGCTTGGCGCTATTAGGCGATTGCGAGCGCGCGCCAAACTTAACCGTGCCACAGCACTTATTGCAGTCCTTTGCCTACAATTGTGATAAGGGCGAATTTTATGCGCTCAGCGAGGATTATCCCGCCTCGGTGCTGCAGATCTCCGCAAAAGACATCGACAATGGCGGTATCTTCCATCGTCTGCGAATTTATCGGCACGGCAAAGTTACCGACGCCGCAGTAAATGTTGACGCGCTCTATGATGGTAAGTGGCTATATCATGGGCCGGTGACGTCCATGCATTATGGGAGTTTAAAAAGTTATCGTAGGTATGACTTAGGTAAACCCATAGGTATTGGTATTCAGGTCGGTGAGCGGGGCGCTAAATATATCAGCTTTGGCCAGACAGCTGCACTCACCGAAGCGCCGGCGGCTCTGCCAGATGACGACTTGCGCGATAGACTCGATAGCCGCTATGAATGGTATAAACAGCGTTTAAATACGCGTTTTTCGACGGCGCTACGCGACACAATTTTATCCCAAGGTGAGTTAGCCAAGCTTAAATCTGTACTCTTACAAGATATCGAGGAAAATACGCCGCTTGCAAAAGACGGCGAAGTCGCTGGTTTGCCAGACTTATGGGAAAGTTGGCAGCGCAGGAACGTGGCGCGCTTGAGTACCTGGAATAATAGTTCTGGCTACAGTGCGGTGGTAATGAAGGCACAAATACTCACTGATCTTGATAAATGGTATTCGCAAAGCGGTGTGCTGTTATTGCAGGAATCTGCGCAGCGCTGCGCGCGCATAGGTCAGAGTTTTAATGATCGGGAAGGGCGCTGCGAAAACCGCCCAGATAAAGCCCTGCAAGAAATTTGTAAACGCTATTTTGATGAGTCACAGTGTGCTGCAATGAGCACCGCGTTTACCGATGCCGCGATTGCACATTAACAAGCTTGAATCTTTAGGCAACTTTTCAAACACCAATAATCATTAAGTAATACAATGGCCGGCTGAAATCCATTGTTTCATTTACAGCAGTATAGGCAGCAATTTACATGTGGTTTAAAAATCTTCTTATCTACCGTTTTACCAAGCCTTTTACATTGACCGCGGAAGAGGTGAATGAAAAACTCGCCGAAAAATGTTTCGCACCCTGTAATAGTCAGGACGTGTCTAGCTATGGCTGGACAATGCCTTTGGGTTCACAAGGCAGTGAATATATTCATACTACCAATGGCTGCATCATGGTTTGCGCGCAAAAGCAGGATAAAATTTTGCCGGCGTCAGTGGTAAACGAAGTCCTTGCTGAAAAGATAGAAGAAATAAAAGCCGCAGAAGACCGCGTGCCAAGCCGCAAAGAGCGCAGCGATATGAAAGATGAGATTACCTTCTCACTTATTCCCCGTGCGTTTACCCGCTCTAATCGCAGCTTTGCCTACATCGCACCTGAACAGGGCTTATTGATCGTTAATAGCGGCTCGCATAATCGTGCAGAAGAGTTACTGAACTTTTTACGCGAATCTTTAGGTAGTTTGCCGGTCATTCCGCTCAAAGCTAAAAATGTCGCTCAGCATCAAATGACTGAGTGGCTTGCTCAGGGCAGTGCGCCTGCGGGTTTTGAATTAGGTGGCGAGTGTGAACTGCGCGATAAAGCCGATGAAAGTGCTGTTATTCGCTGTAAAAATCAAAATTTGTGTACCACCGAAATCACCAACCATATTCAAACTGGTATGTTCGTCAACAAAATAGCACTGCGCTGGACTGGCGACATTGAGTTTATTGTGGACGACCAGCTCACTATTAAGCGGCTTAACTTTGGCGACCTTATTCAAGACAAGGTTGGTGATGTGAACACCGAAAGCGCCGCCGACCAGTTCGATGTCGACTTTGCAATTATGAGCGCCGAGTTCGCTAAGTTTATTCCAGCGGTTCTTGAAGCCTTTGGTGGTGAAGACCTGGGCGATCAGGGTGCAGTGATCTCTACTGCAGCTTAAGTATCTGAGCTAGCGAAGCGTTTGCTTGGACCGTTAAAAAGGCCCCCGTCGAGAGATTGGGGCTTTTTATATATTGGCGGTGGATGCAGTCCACCGCTAACCCGTCTCCGTAATTTTCCCTGAACCAGTTAAAAAAACAGGGAAATTTCCCGGTTTTGAGCCGGAATCCCGTCCTCCGACGAAAACCTTCGATGAAACAAGGGTCAGCAGCGATTGCATTAGATGTGGTCAAAATTTAACCGGGAAATATCAGAGAATCGACTTCCCTGCCTAGCGAACCCTGGGAAGGCCGATGCGGCTAGAAAAGAAGGCAGAATAAAGCGTCATCGTTATGGCACGGCATCGATAAAAATTAGAGCGCTTTCCACAACTAAAATAAAAAATATTAGTACTGATGTAGGCAATAGTTGGGCCGTACCTTATGCATTGTTTATAGCTTGCGTCATTATGACGTCGACTGGAAATCATAAATTGAGGCCGGAGGTTATGTCGGATTTGAGATTAAATTTACTCAGTATCTCAATGCAGAATTTAGCCAATGATAAGCAGTGCTTTTTATTTTCAAACTAAGCACGTATCGCGAAACCGCGATATTTAGCCTGACTGGATTTATCAAAAAAGTTTTTAAACGATGCATGGTCTGGCGGTCAGCTGGGACGAGGTCTACCGGCAAATTTCCAAATCCTGGCGCAATACGCAGTACACACCCCGCCAGAATTTGAGGAATCGTGGGAATGCGAAATATTCTCTATCTAGCTTTATATATACATCCTAAAATGATGATAAATAACATTAATAATATTTTAAAAAAGAGGACGTGGCAGGTCGTGGTGGTGCCTGCCCAGTTCTTGTAGGATTCCACGCTGATCTTGCTGCACCTGAAATTAGATTGCAGCATAATAATAACGGGATAGGCTTCAATCATGTTGCAACGTATTTTCATCGTCGGCTTAGTTTTTGTTAATTTTGTAACCGCTTCAGCAGCGCTCGGTCAGGGTCGGGTCATCGAAGAGGTCATCGTTACCGCACAGAAAAGAGCGCAAAACTTGCAGGACGTGCCGATTTCTGTGGCCAGTTTTGAAAGCGACTTCATCAACGACAAGGCGATATCCGATATCGGGGAATTAGTGCAGTACACCCCGAACGTAAAGTTTAACGCCTCACAGGGCCATTCGCCGGTACTGACCATTCGTGGTTTTGGTACGCCGCCACTGGGTCGCGGCCTTGAGCCTTCGGTAGGGCTTTCTATCGATGACGTATTTTATGGCCGCGCGACCTATATCAACGACACTGCCTTCGACATGGCTCGAATGGAAGTGCTTCGCGGACCCCAGGGTACGCTGTTTGGCAAAAACACCATTGCCGGCGTTTTCAGTATCACCACACGAGACCCGGACTTCGATAGTAACGCCTATATCAATTTGGCCAAAGCCAAGTACAACGACCTGCGCGCTGAAGGTGCGGTCTCATTTCCGATTATTGAAGATAAGTTGGCCGCCCGAATCGCTCTTCGCTCGCGGTATGTTGATAGCCATGTCTATAACACAGCCCGCAACGAACAGAACGAAATTGAAGATCTCGGTGGCCGGCTCAAACTGAAGTGGTTTATCAACGAATCTTCTGCCTTGTTGTTGAATTTTTGGGCGTCAAAGCACCGTGAGGTCGGACTGATCACACAAATAGCAAAAGCCAGTCCGCGTTCAAAGGATCAGTTTCGCGACCCCGATGTTGGCGACCCGGAATTTGAAGATGATCCATGGAACAACACAACCTCTATGGACAGTCCAACGTTCTCTGATCGCGATACCGTTTCAGCTAACATCAAGTACACCAAAGATTGGGGTGATGTTGGATACACTAACGACTTTAATATGACGTTCATCGCAGGCATGTCAGAGTTTGAGGGCCCTTACGCCATAGACGGCGACTTCTCGCCGATTGACTTTATTAATTTTGGAACTGACCCGGACGAGCCGAATTACTATGAGCAGCAAAACGTTGAAGTCCGCTTTGGCGGCACGTTACCGGGTTTGTTCGGCATTGGCCGCGGCATCGATTTTCTGATCGGTGCTTTTGCCGCAGAGACCGCGAATGGCACTACCATCTCACAGACTAATGGCGTCGGTTTCGCAGCTTATGTTATAGGTGCTGGTGCTATTTACGACCCACAATCTGATTTCGCATTTTTTCCATCCGTCCCCTTTCCTCTGACTGTTGATGATGAGGACCAGGGAGAAAGGTTGTTTGCTAGTACCGCAGTGGAAACTGAAAGCGTAGCGTACTTCATGCAATACGACTGGCTGGTGACCGACACACTGACCCTTGTACTCGGTCTGCGCTATGGCGAAGACAAACGCGTCGGGAATATTTCATCTGGCAAAGACGGGTTGCCAGGATTGGGGCCGTTCACAACAGGTCAGGAGGATTTCGACGTAGTACTCAAAGGCAGTGATTATGATTTCACGCCAAAGTTAACAGCAACTTGGGAGGTGCTTGAGGACCTGACTATATTCGCGACTTACACCCAGGGATTCAAAAGCGGTGGTTTTGCTGCGGCAGTATTTACTGATGACAATCTGACGTTCGAGCCGGAAACTGCTGATGCTTACGAAATCGGTTTCAAGAGCAAACTATTTGACGGTTCACTGGTTTTTAACGGTGCCTTTTTTCATACTAAATACGCTGACTTGCAGGTGCGCAACTTCGACGGCACTAAAATTTTCGTGACCAATGCTGCAGATGCAACAACGACGGGCTTCGAGTTTGACTTTTTCTGGTTGCCGCCGGTACCTTATCTATCCATCGGTGGCAGTGGTGGCATCGTCGATGCCAAGTACGCTGAATATCTATGCGCAGTTCCAATAGCAGGTACTGCTTCCGGTACCGGTGATCCGTCTTGCTATAACGAGAATACCGGCCCCCAGGATGATCCTACTGCCCCTTCATTTCAGGATCTTTCTGATCAACCGTTGGCTTTCGCTCCTGAAATGAGTGCCAGCCTCTACACGTCTCTTGATATGCCGTTACTCAATACCGGTATTAATCTTTTGGTTGGTGTAGATGCCATCTATCAGGGCAAACACTTTACCGATACCGACAATGACCCATTCTCCAGGCAGGAGGCAACCACCAAGGTCAACGCGCGTATCGGCATCAAAGAAGAGGGGGGTCGCTGGTCATTAATTTTCAATGCGAAGAACCTGACTCGTCAGAAAGAAAACGTGTTAACGCTGGATCAGCCGTTAATCGCTGGCAACTACATATACGCGTCGCTACCGGATGAACCTTCCTACCATTTGGACTTCCGTTATACGTTCCAGTAATCATGATATGAAAATTATCTGATGTTTAAACTTTATCCGAATGTCAGCTACGTCATGCCGGCGCATTTTTCCCCACGTTACGCCGGCTCGGCACCTCCGGTTGGCATCACGATGTCACCTCGATGGCCATATCTTTTATCATCGATCGGGGAAAACTCGTAGTCTATCTGTCGGAGCGGTTTGAAGTTGCGGAAGAGGCGGTGGTCACCGTGACCTACTCCAGCAATAAGCAGATCGACTGGCGGGCCGCGGCTACATCATGATCGCCGTGACAGCTGCCGTCCTCTACAAAGATGACAAAGAAGAACTCTCCGGTAGAAGAAATCCATCGGAAAATCTGTTCTCGTTCATAAAGTGTCAGTGACGTCCGCCGTCTCAGTCGAGCAGCAGGTGTAATGTCACCTTTTAGCTTAAGTACGCCAAATATAGAGCCAGCATGCTTATCTAGAGCCCGCCCAATATCACTAGGTGATTGACCTTTTAGCCATAACTGCCAGATTAAACGCTTATTTTACGAACTGATGCCGGGCCTTCCTCGCTGTGCCATAACCATCCCCTTTAGCAAGTAAAGATAGACTGTTGCGCTGACCTATTGAGCTCACAACCAGGTCAGGACAAAGGCGTGGAAACCTGATGGGATTAACTCCTGCGTCACATAAGCGGTCAGCGCTGAGTTGTCGACATTAGCCAGGGTAGTCCAGTCAAACTCGAATTCAGCAGCATTGCGCTCATGAATTATGGTGGAACTCACTTAAGGATGTGATTTTTATTGAGAAATGATTATGCTCAAAGCATAAGGATTCCACATCAAATGCAGGATGTACGCAAATGAAAAATCATTTCAGACTTGCTAACACCCTGATTCAAATGGAATTATCCTGCTTAATCGCGATAAAGATTAGACTCGCGATGCATACGAATTATAAAGCGCAGCGCATTTAGATTTCTTGATAGAGGAAGGTGCGCGCGTCGCTAATTATCATCATTCCACACTAGGCGCCCTTGCCGAA